>DASYYE010000413.1:0-7264 GCA_035946955.1 Streptosporangiaceae bacterium
GCGCGCCACCCCACGTGTCGCCGGCCGCTCCCCCGATGCCGATCTGCATCGGGCCGGCCGCGCCCGCCGAGTTGGCCCCGCTGTGCACACCGGGCAGTGTGGACCTGCCATGGTCGGTCTCTACCTCGCCGATCCCCGCCAGAACCGCCCAGGGGACGCTGTAGCGCTGGCCGATCGACTGGTACAGGCCCAGGTAGTTGGCAGGGATGGAGTTGCGTGCCGTGCTGGTCACGCTGGCCTGCACAGCCGTGGCCGCGCCGGAACGCCCTGGGCTGGGCGTGGGGGTGCCAGCGCTGCCCGTGCCGGTGCCGCCCGTGCCGCAGCCCTGGCTCGCGATGGACAGCAGGCCGGTCTCGCCAGCGATCCCCGCCCCCACGACCGCCAGCACCGCCACCAGCATGACCACTGTGCCCAGCACGGCCAGCACGAGGAGCCGCGCGGGTGAGCGCGCAGCCAACCCCCAATTCACGCGTTGCCCGCTGACGCGAGTTCGATGTCAGCGACCTGCCAGGTGTCCCCCGCACCCGCGACCGTCACCGCGTAGTCAGTGGTCTGCTGGGCCCGTCCCTGGGTTCCGGTGGTCTGCTGCGTTACGGCCGCCACGAACGTCAGGCTCGAGGGGCCGAACGTCCGCAGCGCCGTGATCACGCCGTGACCGCTGGCCGACTGTTTCTGCTGTGTCCTGAGCTGGGCCACGCCAGGGGTGGCGTAGCCGCGCGTGAGCGTGGCGGCCAGTTCCGGGGTGATCAGGCTCCTCATCCGCGCGACGTAGGCCTGTGCGCTCTCGGAGTAGGTGTAGGTGGCGTAATCCCCCAGGAACGCCCGGACCGTCGAGGCCGCGGCGGACAGCCCAGCCTGGCTGAACGGGAGCCACTGGTAGATGTTGACTCCGCCCTGACCCCCCGCAGGCTGGGTCGGGGGTATGTTCGCGGACTGCTGGGCCGCCGGACGGTGGTCACTGGAGTGCGGTGGGGTCCCCGCGGTCTGCGCGGCCGGGCGGCCGGAGAAGAGCAGGAACACCCCCAGCCCGACCAGGGCCAGGACGATCACGGCGAAAGCCGCCTTCCGCTGGGCCGGATTCAGGTCCATGACCGCGGCTCACTTCCGGCGCCGCAGCGGACGCAGCCAGAACGGCTCAGCCTGGGGCGTGTTGCGGCCACCGCCAGCGGCCGGAGCGGCCGTACCGGACTGGCCCGCGCCTGCCCCACCCGCGTGTTGCCTGGCCTGGGCCGTGCCGCCCCCAGCCTGCGTACCGGGGGCAGCCGCGCGGGACGGTGCCGGGCTCGTGCGTGACACGGGGGAACGCGGCGGGGCCGGCCGCACCGTGGCCGGCCTCGGCGGAGGTGCGCCGTTACCGTTGCCGCTGGCGGGACCGCTCCTGGTCCCGCCTGTCCACGGGCCGCCCTGGCCGGCCCTGGTCGGGGCTTCGCTGGTCCGGCCGGTGCCCGCGGCACCGCTGGTGCCCGCACCGCTGCTGCGTGCCCAGCCTGACGCGGGCCGTGCTCCATTGCCGTCCTGACGGGCCGGGAGGTCCAGCGGCGGGGGTGTGCGTGCGGGAGTGTCCGACGCGGCCCCACCATCGCGCGCCCGGCCCCGCACCCCTGGGCCGGACCCGCCACCTGCTCCGCTTCCTGCTCTGGCTGGCACACCAGCACCGGCCGGCTGGCTCCCGGCCTCATGCAGACCTGCCTCAGCGCCACCCTCGGCGGCAGCGCCGCCCTGGCCTGATGAGGCCGACACGGCGCCGGCAACCCCGGCTGCCGCGACCCCGGTCGCGCCAGCCGTCGCCACCTGGCTGGCGAGGCTTACCGCCTGCGCCGGGTTGCGCCGGGCCCAGCGGGCGGCACGGTAGACGGCGACACCTGGGATACCCACGGTCGCCGCATCGAGGGTGTTGCGCGCGGCACTGCCACCGGCCATGGCCAGCTGGGCATCGGCGCGGTCGCGTGCTCCGACGACGCCGTACCCGACCGCGGAGAACAAGTGGGTGAACGGCTTGCGGTAGATGAACACCGCGACCGTGACCAGGGCGATCATCAGGATCTTCAATGCCCACGGCAGCACCGCATCGCTGGCGCCCATGATCAGCGAATATGCGTAGAGCAGCACACTGAGCACCAGTGCGATCGCGGCCTGTTTGAGCAGCACACCGATGAGCAGTTCAGCCCAGCGCAGTGCGATGACCCGCCCGAAGCCCGGGTGCGTGCCGATGATGAGGAAGAACGGGCCCGCCACGAGCAGCAGCAGGAAGCCCAGCTTGAGGACGATCAGCGTGACCGCGATGAGCAGCACGAGCACGCCCGCCACCAGGGCGGCGAACAGTGCGGCGAACGCGACCTCGAGCCGGGTGGTCCACTGCTTGCCCTGGAACACGGGGTAGACAGCGGGATCCTTCTGCTGGATCGAGTTGGCGATGCCGGTGAACGCGTTCTGCTTGGCAGTGAGGAGGTTGGCGGTGGGTTTCTCATTGGCCGCTATGGCCTGGGACCACAGGAGCTGCCGCCCATACTGGTTGACGACCGTCTGGCCTTTGGCGCCCGCAGCGTAGCTGGTGGTGCCGAACTCCCCGTCGAGCCACGGCTTGCAGACCAGGACCGTCCACAGTTCGGAGGCATTGGTGTCCACGACGCTGTTGCCCGAGGTGTAACCGTAGTTGGCGACCGTGGGCACCTGCGGGTCACCATGCTGGACCGGGACGCACTCGCTCTGGTGTGGGGCGGGCAGTTTGGCGAACGCGACATTGAGCGTCTGGGTGATGCCGTTCGAGACGGTCTGGCCCAGGCCGGTGAAGTCGGCTGGCCGGCTGATGAGCCACACCGCCGCGGCACAAGCGACCACCATCCACACGGTGCCCTCGATGGTGCGGGTGGCCCGCTTGCGGATCAGGCCCTGCCAGGCCATCCAGATCGCACCGAGGATCACCACGGGCGCCAGGTAGGGGAAGTAGACGGCATTGCCGAGGCTGGTGATCAGCCGGTCCACGGCCCCGGTGAGCCAGCTCAGGATCCCCGTCCCCGCAGCGGACTGGTACACGGTGATCGTCACCCGGTCGGCCGCTTTCGCGGCGTCGAACACCACCCCGGCAATGTTGTTGCCGATGAGCGAGGCCATGTCGGAGCACTGCAGGTTGTAGGCGGCCCAGGACTGGCCGGCCATCCCATAGGCGCCATACAGCGTGGTGGGCTTGTGGGTACCGGGCGCGCCGGGCGGCGTGACCAGGGCATCGATGCCGCCATTGGCGGGTTCGGGCGTGGGCACCGAAGGCTGGCAGATGTTGTTGAGGTCACCAACCAGCCCGCTGCTCCCCGCGGCGCAGAACCCCGCCAGGCTGCCGATGTCCCCGATCCCGGGCACCGAGCAGACCCCGGAGGACTGACCTGGCTGCGCAGTCGTGGGGACAGTCCCACCTGGGCCGGTGACGGCCCCGGTCTGGCCCGTTGTGGGGTTCGTCGCCGGCTGAGTCGTCCCATGGTGGTGGCCGGGGGAGGGCTGGGTGACGGCGGCCTCCGCAGGCCCTCCGACACTGAGCATCGCCGCCAGTCCCCCCAGCACCAGCACGACCCGGACGCCCCGCCAGGACGCAAGGGCACGCAGCCGGCCGCGCCGGGCTGGGACAGCCCGGCGCACTGCCGGGGGGTGCGGACGGGATGGGATTAATCCGTGCATGCAGGGCTCCCTGGCCATTCGGGGGGTGGGCCCGCGGGGGTGTCGGGCCTTGGACTATGACCGGCCGGGTCTGGGGGGGTGCGTGGTACAGGGGCCTTGCGTGTCTCGGAGCTTGTCTCGGACGCCACGTTAGGCGTCTGATGTGCTGAGCCTGACGCCTCACGCGTGGGGGCCTGGGGGGTGGGCGCCTCGTCCGCTGGGGCGTGATGGGAGCCGGGTACCGCTGCGGGCTTGCTGCGGGTCGGGTTGGTGTCCAGCCACTGCCGCATCTCGTCGGAGACCAGGTCGATGCCGATCCGGCCCGCCCTGCCTTCGAGGTCACGGAAGACACATTCGCCATTGCCGAGACCACGCAGGACAGCCTGGTGCTCCGGGGTGTTCTCGGTCCCGAGCAGGGACATGACATTGGCCACCTCGACCCGTTCGGTCGAGCGGAATGAGAACACGCTGGAGATACAGTTCGTAACCTGCTCGCTCAGCAGGTCACCAGCGTTTTGTGAAACAAGTATGAGCGCGGTGTTGCGCGAGCGGCCCATGCGCGACACCTCGGGTACCAGCTTCGCGCCCTGGGGCGTGGAGGTGATGGCCCATGCCTCGTCGAGGATGATGGCCTTGGGCAGGCGGCGGTCCATGCCATTGAGCAGCCTGCGGGCGAACTGCGACACCAGGTACAGCAGGGCCACCGACAGCCGCTGCTCGTAGGAGAAGTCGTCCCTGGCCGTCACGGTGTCGGGCAGTGTGAGCCCGGCCAGGGTGAACACGGTCGTCCACCCGGCGGCGTCGATTCGCTGCCCACCGGTGGGGGCGAAGCACAGCCGTGCCAGGCGCATCTCCGACATAGAGCGCAACACCGCGCCGAGGTTCTTGGACGCGGGGTCAGAGGACTGCTCCAGGTGGCGGACCACCTTGCCGAGGCTGGGCCGGTCGCGGCTGGCGACCGAGCCGACCGCCTGGATCATCGCGCTCTCCCGCTCCTCGCTCATCCGGGGCAGCAGCAGGCGCAGGGTCTCGGTGGCCATGGTGCGTTTCTCGGCCAGGTCGTCGCCGAAGGAGAACGGGTCGAGCAGTCCGGGGGCGGCGGACCCCAGCGGCAGGACACGGGCCTTGCGGCCCCGGGCTATGAGCACGTCCACCAGTGACTCGGCGTCGCCCTTGGGGTCGATCACGGCCACGGTCACGCCACGCAGCGCCAACTGCAGGATGGTAAGCAGGGCCAGGGTGGTCTTGCCACCGCCGGGCTCGCCGGTGATCGCGACCGCGGTCGGCCGGTTCAGCGCCGCAGCCAGCAGCGGGTCGAAGTGGACAATGGACCGGGCCCGTCCCAGGGTCTCCCCGATGTAGGGCCCGACCCAGGCACTGTCGGCGCTGCGGCGGCTGGCCATGCCGCCCGGGGGACGGTCGCCCAGTTCCACAGTCGCGGTCGGCACCCCGCCGGCGATGGTGTACAGCGGCTGGCGCTGCACGTAGGAGGGGAGGTAGACGCGCTCCCCCGGCAGCGACTCCCGCAACAGCGCGAACTGGTCGCCGGTGGAGTTGACGACGTCGATGCCGATGTCGCGGTAGTGCTCGACCAGTGCCTCTACGCGGCGCTGGCACAGTTCCCTGGTCGGTGCGGTCACGTTGAGCCGGTGCCAGCCGTACACAAAGGGCAGGCGCTCTTTGGTGATCCCGTGCTCGAGCATCCTGGCCGCCTCGATCTGCTCGGCCAGTGCGAGTGGCAGGTCAACGCCGGCCTCCCGGATGTGCGCGTCCATGTCACGCGCATGGGCCAGTCTGCGGCCCACGTCCTTGCTGGCCTTGGCGGGGGGGATCAGCTTCATCCGGGAGCTGACCTCGACCGGGAACGGCAGCGAGTCGGCGTAGTGCAGCCACGGCTCACCCTCGGGCATCGACATGACGTCGGGGAACCGCGAGAACGAGAGCAGTGCCATGAACGACTCGCCGGACGGCTGCACCAGCCGCAGCAGCGTGCGGCCGTTGTGGACCTGGCCCTCGAGCAGTGCCTCGATCTCCCCTGCGCCCCAGGTGCGCCGGCGCACCGCCGAGGGTGGCGGCTCACCCGCCGTACCGACCAGCGCATGCTGGAACAGCCAGGCGATCTCGTCGCTGGTCGCGTGACGTGCGCTCAGCGCACTGGCTGACAGGGCACGGCCGAGCCGCTCAGCCTGTTCGGTCCAGCGGGTGATCTCGGCGTCCGGCACTGCCTCGTCGCCCAGGCCCAGCGTCTGCTCGCTGGTGCGGTAGGCGTTGATGAACTGGGACAGCACCCCACCGGACAGTTGCGCCCGCATGCCCCGCTGGCCCAGCCGGACCCCGAGGTAGACCTCTTTGCTCCAGAAGTCCTTCGCCCACACGTGCTGGTACATCTCGTCCAGGTAGTCGCGCCAGCCCGGCCCCCCGTCCGAGGTCGTATCCAGGCGGGCCGCCCACTCGGCCGCCGGGTAGGGGCGGTGCGCCACGCGCAGGTGCACCTCCGCGTCGGGCAGCCTGATCGCGGCGAGCGCGACGGTGATGTTGACCGCCAGTGCTTCGCGCTCGGTCGGGGTGACGAACTCGAAAGGATGGGTGGGCAGCCGGTAGTAGGCCCACGCGTGGGTCTCGGTGAGCAGGATCCGGTCGTCGAAGTAGCGGGCGGACACACGGGCCCGGCTACGCGCCCTCACTGTGCGCTCCTGGTGCGCGGCCGGCTCATCGACATCGTGGCAACCAGGACACCGGCGAGTGCGGTGTGGGCCTGCAGCACGGCCGGACGCAGCTGAGCGAACCGCTCGGGGCTGACGCTGGCTTCGCGGCTCGCGCGGATGCCGCGTTCGGCCTGCGGCTGCGCCAGGTGGTCATCCCACGGCACGCGCACGATCGCCCGGCAGCGGCCCCTGACCGCCAGCTCCGCCTGCTCGGCGTGGGGCATGCTGCGCTGGCTGACCCCGTTGACCACCGCGATCGAAGAGGCGCTCAGTGCGCCGTGCCCGTGGGCTTCGAGCCACTCGCATGTCATGCCCACGGCCTGGGCCGCGTCCGGGCTCGCCGGGACCACCAGCACGAGCTGGTCCGCGGCGGGCAGCACGCGGGAAACGGCCGAGGCACCAGGGTCGGCCACCGAGACCGTGTAACGGCTCGCCAAGACACTGAACAGCCGGTCGTACCGCAAGTTGGCACTGGCCGGCTCAGGGCCGATGGCGCCGCCGGTCACCGCCCTGCCCGGTGCCGCGAGTCCCGGAGCCGTGGGATCCTCGCTGATCACATCCAGCTGGCTCTTCACGCGTGGGCTTCCTCGCCACGCCGAGCCACGGTGGGCCGTGCTGCGCGGGGCGGGGGCCGCCGCGTGGGCGGGCCGCCCGGCCGGGTTCCGGTTGGCGAGCAGGGCGCTGACAGTGGTGGCTGGCTGGGTGGCCAGGGTAGCGAGCGACGCCGGCCCTGGGTTGAGGTCCAGTGCGGCCACCGGCTCACCGCGCAGCTCAGCGAGTAGTTCGGCGAGGATGAATGTGGTCATGGTCTGCCCAGCGCCAACGGTGCAGCCCAGCACCACGACCAGGCGTGGGCCGTCAAGAGGCAGCACAGCGCGCTCCCTGGCCTGCCGGTCCAGGTCCGGCCGGCCGGG
>DASYYE010000414.1:0-4624 GCA_035946955.1 Streptosporangiaceae bacterium
AGAGCTCGTCTGCAGGGCCCCGCCACATTTCATCAGAACGCGGACCACGCGCAGATCGTCCAACTCGGGCGCGGCCCAGACCGCTCGGCACACCAGAACGGCGGCGGCCAGAACGGTGGTTAGCGCAGCTCAGTGATTGACGGCATGCTCACTGAGGGTATCCGGCGGACCCGGGTGGCTCAGCGGCCGGCGATCTCGCCGGTGGGCAGCGCGTCGGCGGCGGCCGCAGACCAGGCGTCGGCGCCCCGTTCGGGTACGTCGGCGGGACCAGCAACCTCATTGCGTTTGCCGTGCAGATCGGCGGTTAGCGCCTGGATCGTTGCCGGGTAGGACGTCCCCAGATGAACAGGTCGGAGACCGTTGTCGTGAGCGACCTCGTGCCACCTGCGCGTGTGCGAAGTTACGTTCGGGGGGCGGTCGGGCTGGCAGATCTGCGCGTGGCCCTGCGAGTTGGCGTTCTGCTGGCGGCGAGAGTGTTCCGCTGGGCTCATCCTGGTGTAGTGACGACTATTCGGCAGGCTAGGCCCGAAGACGAACCGGAGCTGCGGGACATCGATGCGGCCACGTGGACGGCCAGCGTTTCGCCAGCTCCACTGCCGCCAGCCGATGCGGCCTTCTTCGGCGAACGAACAGCGCCCGCCGATGTGCTGGTCGCTGAGATCGGCCGTGTGATAGCTGGGTACGCGGCGCTCGGCCAGTCACTTTCCCTGGCGTCGCACTCCCATGTGCTGCAGATCCGGGGGCTGGCGGTCCACCCGGCCCGCCAGCGCTGCGGGGTGGGACGCCGGCTCGTGGAAGCCTGCATCGACCAGGCCCGCAGCCGAGGCGCACGCAAGCTGTCGCTGCGTGTTCTCGGTGGCAATGTCGCGGCCCGCCGGCTCTATGAGATATGCGGCTTCACGGTCGAGGGAGTCTTGCGTGAGGAATTCTTCCTCGGCGGGCGGTACATCGATGACGTTCTGATGGCATGCGTGTTGGATGCGGCCGCTGGCCGGGGCCGATGACCGGCGCGGGGCGACAATCCCAGGATGGCAGGCAGGCCGCCGCCCACCCCGACACCCGGCTACCCTGACCACCCGCCACAACCTCGCCCGCTGTTGCGGCGGTCCATCTCGTCGGCGACCAGATTCTTGAGCCATCCGGCCAGCGAATCCTCCGTACCAGACTCGGCGGCCAGCAACGCCACCAGAGCAGCTAGCTCGGTCATCGTCGCCAGTGCCAACGCGCGGCGCAGGCATTCCTCAATCCACGCCCGGTCCGGGTCAACGGCTGCCGGCAACGGGGCGAACTGCAGATCGGCTGGCACGCCACAAGCCTGCGCGGCGACGCCCAGGCCATCGCCGAACTGAGCGCCCGCCTCGCGCCCCATGCCCTGAACCTACCGCACCAATGCATCGACGCCGTGGCGCTGGAGGCTCAGCGCGGTGCGGCATGGAGGCGCTGACCGGCATCTGGCCTCGTGGCGTAGGCGCAGAAGTATTGCGCCCGCCTCCGGCCGACGCGGTGCTGCGGGCCGGTGGTGACTGCGCGGGCCGGGGTGCCAGCGGCCGTCGTTTCCGCGAGAGCGGCTTCTGAAACGGTGCCCATTTGCCGCTTCCGGGAAACGTCCCGTTCTTTCGCCTCCGGGGCGATCGGGCGACAGGCCTTTGCCCTTACGCGACACCCCGCAGCATTCGGGAGTAACCGCCTCGGTTGCCATCCGCAGCGGCGGAAGCGCCGAACAGCCGCGTCCCTGAGCCGCCGTTTGGTGCGGTGGGTTGATGACGATTACCGCCCGTGGAACGCGGATCGGGGAATTCTGTGCGTGTGGACAGTGGTGCCAGTGCCACTGTTCGCTGTCGCGTTTGGTACTGCGCGCATCCGGGCGGGCCGTGGCCGTTGACCGGCGCCGATGCCTGGGTAGTCAACTGTGCCGGAGCGCGCCGGAGTCCGGGGTTGGGTTACCGCTGCGGGGCTGCGGCTTCCATCAGGTGCCGGGGGGCGGTGCGCCTGCGGCGCGGGCGCATGGCGGTGATCCATACCGTGGCCGGGTGGCCCAGGTAGTAGGCGGGAGAGTTGTTCTGGCGGCGATCTTTCCGCTCTGGCGCGGCGGGGTAATCCCGGAGGGCGGCGGGTCCGCTGTCGTCGCGGCCATCATGGCCGCGTGGGCGGCTGTCACGCCCAGCGCGGGAACTGGCTCCGGCCGTGCCCGGATCGTGGTTTCCGGTGCTGTCGGGGGTGAGAAAGGCGATGGGCCCGCTGAAGTGGTGGCCGACCGGGCACCTGATCATGACGCTGTCCAGGGGCCCGTCGGTGGAGCGCATGGTGAACCGGTACCTGACCTCGGCAGGCAGCCCGCATCGCAGGGCGCCCTCCTGGTCCAGGCAGGCCGGGCAGTTAAGGAACATCATCGCGGCCTCCGTCATTCACCGGGGTCCCTTTCCCTGCTTGATCTCACCGGGAAGACGCGTGTGCGGCCGGTTTCGTGAGCCCGTCCGCCGGCCCGCGCCCTAGGCCGGGGCGAATCGCGGGCGCCGGGAGAAATCCTGGCCCGCGACCTCACGTCTGGTGCTGCGCCGGGTGCCTACCGGGCAAGACCGCCACTTCTCACAGGAAGGGAGCTGCCCTGTCGGCCGAGGGCAACAAGGCCATTGCCGGCGGCCAGCCGCAGGCCACCGCGATCTTTCCGGCCCACAGCCGCGCCGCCTCCTCGTCAGCCACATCCACGACGGCGAAGCCGCCGAGGTGCTCCTTGGACTCGATGAACGGACCGTCGGTGAACAGCAGCGTGCCCGAGGCGTCCAGCAAAGCGAGCGAGGCGTCCAGCAGCTGTGAGATATGAACATCCCGGTAAGGTGGTTTTCTTCGGGCTATCGTTCGCAGCCGACGGGCGCCTGCTTACCCAGGGGACCAGCCGCCTTGTCACGCCATGACGGAATGGAACGCTGTTGCGGAGGAGGCACTATGCGGATTCGGGGCACTGGAGTTCGGCTGGCGGTGCTGGCGGCGGGGCTGGCTGGGCTGGCCCCGGCGGCGCTTGCCGGGTCAGGGGCTGCTGCCACCGCGGTGGCGTCCTCTGCTGCGACCTGGCATGTGGTAGCCAGCACGAAGACGGCTTTTCTGTCGGCCCTGGCGGCGCCTTCTCGTTCCAGCGTCTGGGCTCTGGGAACCGGTATCGTGACCGGCAGGCCTGAGGAGGGCTTTCCGTTCGGGCTGCACTGGAATGGCAGGTCCTGGACTAAGGCCAGTTTCCCGCGCGGGATCAGCAAGACTGGCATCGGCTGTGCCGGTGCCACTGGGCCCAATGACATCTGGGCGTTCGCCGGCACGTCGTCCGCGGGTAGCTCCGCGGCCGCGGCGGGCGCGCTACGGCTGGTCAATGGCCAGTGGAAGCTGGTGAAGGCATTCCCGGCGGGCATCGTTACCAGCTGCCTGGTCATGAGCCCCACCCAGGTCTGGGTCTTCGGGGACGCCCACGTCGCGCCGGGAGTGGGCCTGTGGCACCTGCATGGAACCACCTGGACCAGTATCACCAGGCTGCCTTACGCCCTGGCCAATGCGAGCGCGATAGGCACGGACGACATCTGGGCCGAGGGCGAGGATTCCTTCGCCTTCCCCGTGGTAGCCCGCTGGAACGGGAGGTCGTGGATCCGCAACACGGCGCTGACCAGAGCGCTCCCCAGGCCCTCGTCGTCACTTGAGGTAGGCATCGATGGCATCACCGCGATCTCGGACAGGAACGTCTGGCTGCGCGTGGTGGTCGCGAAGTTCAGCGGGGCGAATCGCAGCGACAGCCTGCTCGTACTGCACTGGAGCGGAAGGTCGTGGCAGAAGGTCAGCTCATCGAACCCCGGCTACTTCCTGCCCGGCGCGGTGCGCGATGGCAGAGGCGGCTGGTGGTCGGTTATCCCGACGGACTCGTTCGGCCACCTGCCGAGCGGGGTCTGGCACCAAGTCTCCGGCCACTGGGTCAAGGTGCCAGTCAAGATCGCCGCCTGCCCTGCCGCGCTGCCGTACCTGCTGAGCAACGCGACGGGATCGGCCACCATGCTCGGATTGCAAGCCTGCCCGGTTAAGCTCGCGACGGCCTACAACGTGCTCGCATACGGCCCTCTCCGGTAGGCCAGGCATCCATTTCCCGCCCGCGGCGATGGCGTCAGCCAGAGCGCTCGTCGTCTCGGTGCCCGGGCGCACCGCTAGCAACGCAGGCTACAGAGGCCTAGAGTTGGCTCGGGCGCGACTGATCACCCGCGCGGTCGGGCCGCCTCCGGTCGCGGGGCGGCGAGGTGTTTTTGTGTGCCTTGCCAGCACCCGGGTCTGTCGCGCTCCCGGATGCCGTCTGCGGTGGAATCATGCCATCGTCACGACGGTTGCTCCTGCCATGGATGTCGAGATCTGGTCTGACGTCGTGTGCCCGTGGTGTTACATCGGCAAGCGCCGGTTCGAACGCGCGGTTGCCTGGTTCGGCCATCCTGGCGAGGTCACGGTCACCTACCGGTCCTTCGAGCTCGACCCGGACGCGCCCGCGCAGCGCACCGGAACCCATGCCGAGCATCTGGCCCGCAAGTACGGCATGACGATCGCCCAGGCCGAACAGGCCAGCCAGCAGATGACCCAGCGCGCGGCCGCTGACGGCCTGGAGTTC
>DASYYE010000415.1:0-20158 GCA_035946955.1 Streptosporangiaceae bacterium
GGCCAGCAGGCTCAGCAGCACCCGCAGCCCGGGCAGAGCCACCGGTGCCATCGCCCCGCCCACGGGCCCGATCTCCACGGGGCCCAGCAGGGCCAGTGCGAGACCGGGGCCCGGACGATCCGCGCCCATGCGGGCATCGTAAATCCAGCATTACCAGCGATCCATGGGATATCGATGGGACTGTCGTGGCGAACGGCGTGACAGCGGGTGGAGCGCCCCTTCGCTGCTGGTCGGTGCCCCTCCTGCCGGTCAGCGGCCGGCCTGGCGGGCGGCGAATTGGTCGAGCAGCCCTGCCAGGCCGTTGTCGCCGAACATCATTCGCAAGCTGTCCGCCGAGTCAGCGGCGGCTGACTCACTGCGGGGGAAGAGCGCCTGCTCGTAGGAGGTCAGGGCGGCCTCAGCGTCGCCAGGGTGGGCGGCGATCGCCTGACCGAGTTCGGCGCCGTCCAGCATGGCCAGGTTGGCGCCTTCCCCGGCAAAGGGGGACATCACGTGCGCCGCATCGCCCACGAGGGTCACCCCGGGGACGCGGTCCCACCGGTGCCCGACGGGCAGTGCGTGGACACGGCGTGGCACCAGTGGGCCGTCGGCGTCGGCGACCAGCGCACACAGGGACTCGGCCCAGCCTTCGAACTCCGCGAGCACCGCTTTCTTCGCCGATTCCGAGTTGGTGAAGTCGATGCCATCGGGCCAGTCCTGGCTCACGGTGAGCGCGGTGTAGACGTGGAGGCTGCCGTCGGTCTCGCGGTGGGCCAGGAATCCCTTGTAGTCGCCGAGGCAGATGAAGAACCCGCCGCCGACCAGGGCGGCGCTCGCCGGGTGGCGGGTCTCGGCCGCCAGCAGGTCGGTCTCGACCAAGCAGACGCCGGTATAGACGGGGGAGGCGCTGGAGACCAGGGGGCGGATTCGCGACCAGGCGCCGTCGGCGCCGACGAGCAGGCCGGTGGTGACCGCCGTGCCGTCGGCGAAGGTCACCTCGTGACGTCCGCTGCCCAGGGCCTGGGCACCCACCGCTTTCCTGCCCCAGTGGACGGTACCTGCCGGGAGTGACTCCAGCAGCAGGTCGCGAAGCTGCCCGCGGTCCACTTCGGGGCGGCCGCCGTCGCTGTCGTCCTCTTCCTCCGCCAAGCGGACGGTGCCCTGTGGGTCGACGATGCGCATCGCCTGCCCGCCGTGGTGGATCAGCGTGCCGAACTCGTCGTAGAGGTGGGCGGCGTGCAGCGCGACCTGGCCGGAGTCCTCGTGGATGTCGAGCATGCCGCCCTGGCCTCGGACTTCCGGGGATGACTCCAGGTCGAACACGGCTGCCTCGATGCCGTTGACGTGCAGGACCCGGGCCAGGGTGAGGCCGCCGAGGCCGCCGCCGATGATCCCGACTGGGTAGTGAGGGCTGGTCATGGTAGTGCTCCCTTGGTGTGTGTCTCGAAGTGCTGCCATGCCCCACTGTAACGAACATGTTCGTTACAAACAAGCTCGTTACGAACATGTTCACCATCCCTGGACTGCCCCCTGGTTCACCACGCACGTGGCGGCGGACCGGGATGCTGCTGCTGACATCCGCCTCTGACGATGAGACCGTGCGGCTGTGGGACCCGCTCACCGGCACCCTCATCGGGGAGTCGCGGGTCAGGGTGCTTTGCGGTGATCTGCTGAGGTTTCGCTGGCCGCCCAGCAAAAGCTTGCTCTCACACCACTCCGTAGCGTGCAAAACCCGCCAGTTCAAGCCGCCTGGCAGGCCAATACATGGATATATACCGCCTATGAGGAACGTCCGGCGCACGTGTCAGACCATCACGATCCGCCGATGCCGTAACGGCCATCGCGGGCAAGTGCCGCAGCAGCTCGCCATCGCTGCGGACCCCAAACCAATCAATGCCGAGCTGACAGCTCTTACCGTCGGCAGCCCTCCAGCGGCCAGCCCACTCGCTGGTGGCCCAGGTGACATCCGGCCGGGCAGCGAGCCGGGCTGCGCGACCTTGACGGCCTTCGCTGCGAGCTCATGGTCATCACCAGCCGCGTCGTCGCCGCCCGAAAGCCCGCCATCCTCGCCGCCCGGGTCTCCACCGGGTTCCCAGCCGGGCTCGCCGCCAGGTTCCCAGCCGGGTTCGCCGCCGGGTTCGCCGCCGGGTTCGCCGCCAGGATCTCCGCCGGGCTCGCCACCGGGTTCCCCACCTGGCTCGCCACCAGGTTCGCCGCCGGGTTCCCAGCCGGGCTCGCCACCTGGCTCACCGCCGGGTTCCCAGCCGGGCTCGCCACCTGGCTCGCCGCCAGGATCTCCGCCGGGCTCGCCACCGGGTTCCCAGCCGGGGTCTCCGCCGGGTTCCCAGCCGGGTTCGCCGCCGGGGTCGCCACCGGGGTCGCCATCGGGGTCTCCGCCAGGTTCCCAGCCTGGTTCTCCGCCGGGCTCGCCGCCGGGCTCGCCGCCGGGGTCGCAGCCTGGTTCTCCGCCGGGTTCTCCGCCGGGTTCCCAGCCTGGGTCGCCGAGTCCTGCGCAATCTCCGGCTGAGAGTCCGGGTGTGGACAGCGGTGCCTCGGGCGATGACCCCAGTGGGTCGGCAGCCCTGCCTGCACCGCCGCTGAATGGCACGCCGAGGGTCAACTGATGGCGACCTGACCGGGAGTACAGGTTCGTTCGTCTGCTGCGGAGGGGAGCCCGGCGGGAATGGAGTGTGCTTGGGACGCGAGGTGAGTGATATGGCTGAACCTGTAAATAATGTTCAGGTCCAGGCCAGGGACACCGCGGTGTGGCCTGGCGCCAGCGCGGATCCGGTCTTTGTCCTGTGCTGTGGCAGGTCGGGGTCAACCCTGCTGCGGTTCTTGCTAGACGCGCACCCGGATCTTGCATGCCCGCCTGAGACGTTCCTGCCGTGGCTGTGTGCGCAACTGGTGAGGGTATGGAACTTGATGGACACTGGGGGGCGGGAAAATTGCACCGCTGTCGCACCAGAAGTGCTTACTGGGGTTCGAGAGACAATCGACAGGATAGTCGGTCCTCATTTGTCTGCGCAGGGCAAGAAGCGCTACTGCGACAAGAACCTGGGTACGGCGAGTCATGCGGACGCGGTCACGCGTGTCTTTCCTGATGCGAAGTTCCTGTGCTTGTACCGGCATCCGATGGATATGATCGCGTCGGGAATCGAGGCGTGTGCCTGGGGGCTGAACTCGTATGGTTTCGACTCCTATGCCGCAGCCAGCCCGCAGAATAACGTGCTGGCGGTAGCGAGGTACTGGGCGGACTATACGTCTGCGATCCTGTCTGTCGAAGAGCGGTTCCCGGAGCGTTGTCACCGCATTAGGTACGAAGACCTCGTGGCTGATCCCGAGCACGTGATGGGTGAGGTGTTCTCCTTCATCGGAGTGCCCCCGATGCCCGGCGTATCGAGCAGTTGCTTCACCAGACGGGAGCGGATCGGTCGCGGCGACCGGAAGATTTGGGACACAAGCAAAGTCAGCCACACGTCGGTCGGCCGCGGGTGGCAAGTACCAGCGGATATGATACCTGCACCCGCGACGGAAAGGCTGAACTCCCTTGCCAGGAAGCTGCATTACGTTCAAATCAGCAAAGGCTGGGGGAATGGCTCTAGGCCCGATGACATGAGGGTGGGCGTTGGCCAGGGAGTGGTTTCCCATGCCGTTGAGGGGACGGCCAAAGACGTCATGACGCCCCCCGTATCGGTGGCGGTGACCGCCTAGGTGGGCTGAGTTGCTGGGCTGCCCACTCGCCAGCCCCTGGGTCCGGCTCGGAGCAGCCGGGGCGCTGTGGCGGTCCACCGGCGAGGCAGACACCACACTGCCGGTGCTGTCTGCGGTCTGGTCTGAGAACGTGAACACCCGGGTGGCTGTCGCCGGTTACCTTGCAGAGATGGGCCAAGCGGCCGGGACGGCAGCTCCCATGCTGCGCACAGAACTAGCACAGCGCCGCAGGCACACGGCACGTGGGCACGGCCGGTCCAGCGGCGGGATCCCGGCCGACCTTGCGCTGCTGCACGCATGCGGCCTCGCGCTCGCCGCCATGGCACGGTAAGCCCAGCGCCTGTGAACCACGCTCAGAGGGACTTCAGGAAGTCGATCAGCCCAGGGAAGTAGTGCGTGGGATCGTCGAACTGGGCGAGGTGGCTGCCGTTGGGGCAGTGCAGGTAACGGCCTTGCGGCAGTTGTCCGGACATCCAGCGCATGTGCGCGGGGTCCATGGTGTCGTGGGTCGCGCCGATCACCAGCGTCGGCACGTCGACGCTTGCCAGGTCACCCGAGCGGTCCCAGTCCTCCAGCGTGCCGCTCAGGCCGAGCTCGCTGGGCCCCTGCATCGGCACATAGATCGCCGGGTTGGTGTGGGCGAACACCCGGTTCACCGGGTCGGGCCACGCCTCCAGCGGCATCCGGCAGACGTGGAGGACATAGTGGTGCGCCATGAGGAGCTCCACATAGCGTGGGTCGCCCGTCTTTCCCTCAACCTCGAGCTGCATGATCTCCGCGAGCACGGCCTGGTCCATGGCTGGCATGAGGACGTCGTGGGCGTAGGCGTTGTACAGCGGTGCGCTGGACATCATGTTGGAGACCACCAGCCCCTTGAGGTGCTGCTGGTGGTGGAGGGCGTACTCCAGCGCGAGCAGGCCGCCCCATGACTGCCCCAGCAGCACGAAGTTGGACCGGTCGAGCGCCAAGGCCTGGCGGACCTGCTCGACCTCGTCGACGAAGCGGTCGAGCTGCCACAGTGACGCGTCGGTGGGCTGGTCACTGCGCAACGACCCGAGCTGGTCGTAGTAGTAGTACTCGATACCGGCACCCGGGAACCAGGCATCGAAACACTCGTACTGCTCGCTGCTGCTCCCAGGGCCGCCATGCAGCAGCAGCACTTTCAGCGCGGGATTGCTGCCGACCCGCTTGGTCCAGACGCGGAACTGTCCGCTCGGGGTGCTGACCGGGACCATCCGTGACCCGCCGGAGATGACGTCACGGGGATCCCAGGTGGCGGTGTCGAAGTACGACCCTGGCTGCGTATCCACGATGACACCGTATGAATCTCTCCGCTTTGCGCCAAGCTAGGCAGACCTGAGGAAACGACGCCCCACTGGGTGGGACCATGCCTGAACAGGCGGACGCTGTGCTGAGCGCTCTGCGGCTCGGCTGGTACATGGCGGAGGTGAGAGGCCGCCACCGCTCAGAAGGCCCTGCCGACCTGGAATCCGGCCCGGCGCTGCGCGGTTATGCACTGCCGTTGCTGTTCGAGCGCACCTCAACCGAGTTGCGTGTGCAAGCGCTGGCTGTGCTGGGGTCGTTGGCGGACGGTCTGGGGGCCAACACCAGCCGCGCTGATGGCTCCTCGTACTCGCAAGGGCTTGAGAAGCATGCCAGACAATTGGCGGACTGTCGCGAGCACGGCAGGGCTGAAGCCGCAACAATGTGGCAAGCAATGAGCGCGTTGATCTACAGGTTCGACGCCCACATCCAGGATGTGCTGACCGCGAGGTCGGATTTGCAGGCAGGCGGCTATCAGCTTGGCCGTGCGCTCGCCGAGTGCTATTGGGCACTGGACCCCGGCGCCAGTATGGCCGGCCCAGCATCGTGGACTTTCTTGCTTGGTACTCAGCGATGCGCAGAGATCAGCAGGTTGCTCGGGCGAATGTCCAGCTTCATGGCCCCTGCTGCAGGACAGGCCATTGAAGGCTCCTTGAAGGTCTGGAAGAGCGTTGCATCTGACGGTCTCTGGCGGCAAGGCGCCGAGGACGCCCTGTACCGTCAGGTACGCGTCTGGTACGAGCTGGCGGTCCTTGGACAGGACCCAGTAACGCTCATCCGACCTTATGCCCGGCTCAGAAATTTCTACGTGACCAGACGTGCTCTCGCGTTTTTCTCCGGCCGGCTGACCCTGGCCGCTGCAGGCGTTGCTGGCCTGATCGCACTTATCGTCATCGTCGGAAGCGGAGCAGGGAATGCGGTAGCCAGCACATTGCTCGCCATTGTGGCGGCGGCAGGACTGTCTACGGCGGGCCTCTCAGCCCGGCGGTTTGCCAAAGAGCTGAACGCCGACCTGGCAACCGTGGCCATCACAGTGGTGCCGCCCCGGCCGGGGACCAATCCGAAGAGAAACAGCAGGATGATCTACGCGACGATGAAATCGCGCTAGTGGACCGGAGACGTGTGATGCGCAGGCCAGCGGAACAGGCAGCGGACGCAGACCGCCACGCCGGGCGGGTCGCCAGGCTCAGCCGGGCGGTCTTCGGTCCTAGGGGAGCGTCCAGCCAGGCGTGAACCTGGTCTTCAACTGCGTCAACCGGCTGGTACACGCGTTCGGACTCGAGTGGGAATCCGACGACCATGTGCGCCTGAACGCGAAGGCCCTCCACCGGATGAGCTACCGGGTGCCCAAGGTCTTGGTGCGTTGATGGCCCACCGTGGGTCTGGCGACACGAGGTCTGCGGTAGACGGGTCTTCCTGTAGTGAACTCATCAGGCCGAGTCTCGGACCGCCCGTCATCCTTCCGTCCTCCGCTGGTCACCAGGCTGTCCCGGGGGCAGCCCACGCGGGGGGAGCGCTGACTCCGGCAGTTGGCCGGGCCGGGACGCCGGGCTTGCTAGGGCGCTGCCGGCTCGAACTCTGCGGCGAGCCTGGCCAGCGGCGCCGCGCAGTCCTTGCGGCCGAGCTGGGTACAGCGCTCGATGACCCCCTGGAGCCGCTGCTGGGCCTGCTCGGTCTGGCCCAGCTTCGACCCTTGGATGGAGGCGGCCAGATAGGTCGCGTGCGTCAGGTGGTCGATGTGGGCGTCGTCCGTCGTGAGGTCCGCGATACCCCGTTCCAGCCACGCGAGGGCTTGCTCGTAGCATTCGGCATGAGACAGGGCACGTGCCGCTTCGTGACACGTGATACCGCGCTCTCGCGCCACCTCCCGGTCCAGGGACACCGGGCCTGCCTGCGCGGTCCCGGCTGGTGTGGCCGCGGCGTACGCCTGTTCTCCGGCGGCCAGCGCGTCCTGGATATGGCTGACCGCCCGGCCTGGGCCGTCTGCCTGGCCGTCGCGGACCGAGATCTGCGCCAGTTGCCGGTGCATGATGACGAGCCGCTGCCACTGGCCCAATGTGGTCGCGAGCGTGACCGCCTGCTGGTAGGCACGCGTGGACTCATCCCACATCCCCGAGTCCGCCAGCGACAGCGCGGCTTCGGCCGTGGCGGAGAGGTATGCGGCCTGGTCATCCCCAGCGCCGTAAGCGTCAGCGGCCAGCGCGAACTGGGTAGCGGCGCCCCGGTGGTCTCCGCTCTCGCGCAAGACCTGGCCGAGGGTTACCCGGACGCTGGCCGTGGCGCCGTCGGCTGACAGCTCATCGAGCTGGGCTATCGCGTCTGTCAGCATGGTGGCCGCCTCGTCCAGCCGGCCGCTGACGCCGAGCGCCAGGCCGAGGTCGGCACGGGCCCGGGCTGCCCCTAGTGCGTCCCCGGCCTTGCTGAAGAGGGAGAGGCCGATCCGCGTGTTCGACACGGCCAGGTCCGGCTGCCCGTTGAGCCGGCAGATGTGCGCGAGCAGGAGGTAGACCGGCCCCAGCGCAAACTCGGCCGCAGGCCATGCGGTGGCGGTCGCGATGGCATCTTCCAGCAGCGAGGTGGCAGCAGCCCGGTCTCCCCGGTACAGTGTCAGTTCCGCGAGCCTCGCCTTGAAAGGCGGGGTCATCCACGGCCTGTCCGCCTGTCCGAAGAGCCTCAGCGCCGCCTGCAGGTGTGTGGTCTCGCCGTCCTCGTCCCCAGCCTGGGCGGCACTGGCGGCCAGCAGGGCTTCGCCCATGCCCTCCCGAGCCGGCACATGGTGCGCACGTGCGTCGGCGATCAGTCCAGCGGTCTCCGCCGAACACTGTTCGGCAAGCTCCTCCCTGGCCGCTCCGGCCGCGTTCCGCCAGGCGGAAGCCGCGACAAGGGCGCGGACCTGGCGGACCGTGAGCAGGTCGCGCGGGTCTGCCTGGCCGGCGGCGAGCAGCCGCTCGGCATTGGCAAGCTGGGTGTCCAGCCCCGGCCACGGCTGGTAGCCAGGGTCGTACTCGGCGGCCGCCCACTCGGCCCGCGCCGCAGCGGCGGCCTCCCTGCCGGGCAGTCCAGCGGCCCGGAAGTGCGCGGCCGCGTCCCGCAGGCTGCTCAGCGCCCCCTGCCAGTTGGCTCGGTCGCACAGTGCGAAGGCCTGGTCCTCCACGAGCTCACCTGCGAGCGCATCATCGATGTCGGTGCCAGCCACCAGCACCTTCACGCGTTCCCAGGCCTGCCTCGCGCCTGGGTGGCCGGCCTTGCCGAGCTCCCGCGCATGCCGCACGAGGCTGTCCAGGTCGTCCAGCCCCTCGTGGGTGTCCTCCACCACCGGCATGGGTACAGCCAGCGCGGCTGCCCCCATGCCCAGGTTGAGGTGGCCGAGCAGGGGTGGCTGGCGCAGCCGCCGGTTCACCTCGTCGCCCACCCAGGTGGTGCCGTTGCGTGCGTCGAACCGTGCGGCCAGGCCGGTGACCTCCGGCATGATCTGCCCGAGCAGGCTGTCGGCGGTGGCCGAATGGACCGTGATACTGCCGTGGCCACTGGCGGTCAAGCGTTGCAGGAGGACAGCGGCCCCGGTCAGGAAGTCCAGCCGTGGTCCCGGGTCGGCGACCGCGGTGAACAGGTGCCAGCTCTCGGCGAGGATCTCCACGCCCCGGCCCTCATTGCCGGTCAGCGCACAGAACTCCAGGTGAAGGCCAAGCGTCTGGGCAAGGTTGGCGTTTCCGCGAGCCAGGTGGTAGCCGCGCACGTGGTTCGACCTGGCCTCGTCCGTCTCCCCCGTGCGCAGCAGTGGGAGCAGTGATGCCGCCAGGGTCACGTGTGGTTCTTCCAGGCACCTGAGCCTGCCTGTCAGCACGGGCGCCCAGGCGGCGAGAGCTTCCCGGTCCTGCCCAGCCAGGATGAGTGCCTGGCCGAGTTCGCGCGCCTCACAGGCGGCGCAGTCGCTCTTGCTGTCACGGGGCAGGCTGACCATGGCCAGCCGTGATGCCTCCGCCTGGGCCACGTCCCCGATGTGCTGGGCCAGTTTGAGGTTCTGGTGGGCGACCGTGCGCATGCTGAACCCCGCCGCCCGGTACCGGCGTTCCATTTCGCGGACCCATCCGGTGATGGCCGGCAGTGGCACGTCCGGGGACTCCATCAGCGGGTTGATGACCCACTTGAAGTACCAGAAGGCGTTGTGCAGCTGCCGGGGGGAGAAGCAGTCAGGCTGCGTGTCCAGCAGGTACAGCACGCGCGTGAACGGCACAGGCATCTTGGTGTGCTCGGCGCCGTACTCGTAGGCGTTGATGAGGTGCTCGAGGGCGTCTACCAGCAGCCCCGGGTCACCGGCGGCCTCAGCGGCGGCGACGATCTCCTCTGCGCGGGCCGACCGGCTCCGGCCTTGCGGGCGGGCGCCGTTCTCAGCGAGGGCGGCGCGGATCTGGTCGGCGTCAGTGAGCGCCATCAGGACGTCTCCTGCGCTTGCGGGTGAACGGCATGGTCGAGGAGCCCGAGGAACGCCCGGTTGAGCAGGGCGCTCTCGGCGGCTCGCAGGGGCCTGCGGCTCATCAGCAGCGAGAAGGCCCGCAACGGGACCACCTCCATCACCACGGTCGCCCTCACCGGCCACGGCCGGGAGGCACTCGGCGCCTACACCAGGGCCCTTCGCGACCTGCTCGGCGGCCTGTAAGACAGGCTGCAGGACATGATCGGGCTGCCCGGCAGCCCGATCATCCGTTTGCGCCCAGCCCTTACCGTGGCTGGCTAGGTCGTCTCTGTCTCGACTGCCAGCGGTGGTGCCACCAGAGTGCGCACGGGGATGAGCAGCCCAGCCCCTGCACAGCAGGCCATGACCACGGCCGCCATCACGAACGTCACTGTGAACCCGCCCAGGGTGGGCAGGCCGTGGATCGTGCTGCCTGCGACGAACGTGGCGGCGACCTGCCCGCCCAGTGCCCCGCCGAGTGTGCGGAGGACCGTGTTCATCCCGCTGGCAGCGCCCGTCTGGTACGGCGGGACCGCCTGCACGATCAGGTTGCCAAGGGCCGCGAATGCCAGGCCGATCCCGATGCCGAGCAGGGCCGAGGTGACCAGCATGCCGTAGGGGTGGCGGCTGGTGACCGCCAGCCAGCCGCACCCGGCCGCGCTCACCGCCGCCCCGGCCACCAGTGCGCTCCGTGAGCCGAAACGCCGTTCCACCAGTCCCGCCGCGCACCCCAGCGCCCCCATCCCGAGTGCGCACGGCAACAGGTAGACCCCGGCCGTCACGACCGACGCCCCATAGCCGAAGCCCGTGCTCCGGGGGAGTTGCGCGAACTGGGGGAGCAGCAGGAAACACGCGTACAGGCCGGCGCCGACCGTGAACGCCGCCAGGTTGACCGTCCAGACCCCGCGCAACCTCATCATGGTCATGTCGATGAGCGGGTTGCTGCTGCGCACCTCGACCACGACCCACGCCACGCACACGGCCAGGCCGGAGCCCAGCAGCACCAGCGTGGGTGTCCCGGTCCAGCCCCACACCGTGGTCAGGGAGATCGCGATCAGCACGCCGGACATGCCCACGGTCAGCAGCGCCGCGGCGGCCCAGTTGACGCGGCCAGCCGAGCGGACGGGGGACTCCGGGATGTAGCGCCAGGCACAGAACGCGGCCAGCACCATCACCGGCAGCGGCAGCCAGAAGAGCCAGTGCCAGCTCAGGTGCTCGTCGATGATTCCGCCGACCAGCAGCCCGAGGCCTCCCCCCACGCCGAGGATGGCCGACATCAGCCCGATGCTCCCCGCGACCCGGTTTGCGGGGAACTCGTCTCGCGCGATCGAGAACGCCAGCGGGAAGACCCCGCCGGCCACCCCCTGGACCACGCGGGCCGCGATCAGCGCCGGCAGCGAGTTGGCCAGCGCGGCGAGCAGCGTCCCGGCAGCGAGGATCAGCAGCGTCCACACCAGCAGCCGCTGCTTGCCGTACATGTCGCCGAGCTTGCCGATGATCGCGGTGCCGACCGAGGCGGACAGCAGGAACCCAGTGAGCAGCCAGGTGATGCCCGTCTCGCTGGCATGCAGGTCACGCTGGAACGCGGGCAGCGCCGGGATGACCGCCGAGCTCAGCATCGCGTAGGTGACAGCAGCGAGTGACAGTACGGCGAGGACCACGTTCGGGTCGGCGCGCGGCGCGTCGCTCGGTCCCGGTGCCACCCCGACACTTTAACTGGCGTCAGCGTGGCGCCCACGGCTAGACGCCGGGCAGCGGCGGGTGCTGCGGCGCAGAGCTGACGGTGCCGGGAGCTGGTGTGGCGGTGAAGTGCTGGAAGTCCTCACATCTAGTAAAAAGTCTTTCGAAGAAGCTTGATCGGGTTGCAGTGAGCAGGGTATGAACGACTCATTCTGGAGTGTCCCGAGGTCGTGACCGAGCGAGGGGCGGCATCCCCTCAACCCCTGAGGAGTTGTGGTGAGGCTGCACCAGCGACCTTCGTTCACGACCGCGGCCAGTGTGACCGCCATGGCTGCCATGGCTGCGATTGCTGTGCCGGGCACCGCTTCGGCGGGCTTCCTGTTCCCGCACACCCCCCACCACGCGCCAAGGGTGCTGATAACAGCAAGAGGAGTCAGGCTTGCCCGGGTTCTGCCTGGGACGACGGCGGCCGGTGCCAGCGATGTCATAGACCTGGGAGCAGGTGGCTGGCGAGTCCAGAGCAGTGCCGTGGCCACCCAGCCCGGCGCACAGGTCTCGACGCCGGGCTTTGACGCCAGCTCCTGGCTGGGGGTTGCGAACGACGACGCTGGCGCGCCTGGCACCGAGGTCGAGGCGCTCGTACAGGACGGCCGCTGCCCGGATGCCCCTGGCCTCCAGCCGGTCAACCAGAGCAGCGACAGCAGGCACAGCGTCTGGTACTCGGACACCATGAAGCGCTGCTACGGCTACGTGGACAGGCCAGGGCAGCCAGGCCCGATGTTCGCCGTGCCCTGGTGGTGGCGGGCAACCTTCAGGCCAGGGGCCAGCCCTGCCGCCCCAGGCGGTTCATTCGCGGGTGGCGGCGGCCAGCGCGACACGCTCGTCATCAACGGGGTGGTCGGCTCGGCGGATGTCTGGCTGAACGGGCACCAGGTGGCGACCTCGGCGACGGTGACGGGCGACTACACCCGCTTCACCTTCAACGTGACGCCAGACATCGTTTCCGGCACTAATGCGCTCGCTGTCAAGGTGCTGCCGAACCACCCGCACAAAATGTTCACGCTCGACGATGTGGACTGGAACCAGGTCCCAGCGGACATGAACACCGGCATCCAGTTCCCTGTCCAGCTCCAGGTGGACGGCGTGCTCTCGACGGGTAACGCCCACGTGGTGCAGGATGACTCGGCCAATCTCAGCAGGTCGGCCGTTACGGTGGTCTGTGATGTCACCAACCACACCGGCTCAGCCCAGGCCGGCATCGTGACCGCGACCATCACGTCACCGGGCGGCGGGACCGCCGTCACGGTGAGGCAGCGGGTCACTGTGGCCGGTGGCGCGACCCGCCAGGTGGCCTTCACTCCGGCTGCGTTCCCGGCGCTGCTGATCAGCCACCCGCGGCTCTGGTGGCCCTACCAGATGGGCGGCCAGCCGCTGTACACGCTGGCAACCTCGGTCTCGGTGGGTGGGACCGTGCTGAACACCACCAGCGAGACCTTCGGCATCCGCACCGTCACGTCCTACCTGACCGCTCCCGGACCAGGGATGCCGCTGGGCGCACGCGCCTTCAAGATCAACAATGTGCCTGTCGTGATCCGTGGTGGCGGGTGGTCGCCGAACCTGTTCCTCCACTACTCCGCCACTGACACCGCGCACCAGGTCGCGTTGATGAAGGCCATGGGCGTCAACATGATCCGGCTGGAGGGCCACATCATGCCGGCCGGGTTCTTCCGGCAGATGGACGCCGCGGGCATCCTCGTCAACGCGGGATACCAGTGCTGCGACGCCTGGCAACTGCAGAACAGCCACCTGACCAGCAACGCTGACTACGCCATCCTGGCCAACTCGGCACTGCGGATCGGGGAGGACCTGCGCAACGACCCGAGCGTGTTCAGTTTCCAGTGGAGTGACACCGCCCCGACCCGCAGGCAGGAGTCGGTCACGCTGGCCGCGTTCAAGCAGGCCGGTTTCGGCGACCCGGTCATCTCCTCGGCGGACTACGAGAGCAGCCCGCAACTGGGCATCTCGGGCGAGAAAGAGGGCCCATACGACTGGGTGCCCCCGACCTACTGGTACGACACCAGGCACACCGGAGGGATCGCCGGGAACGGCGGCGCCTGGGGTTACGACGCCGAGCAGAGCGCCGGCGACACCGTGCCGACCATGGACTCCCTGCGCCGGTTCATGTCCGCCTCCGACCTGCGCAGCCTGTGGCGGGATCCGCTGGCCAACCAGTACCACGCCGACTACGAGCCCCAGTGCGAGGTCGGCTACTCATTCGGGACGTTGTGCCACTTCGACAAGGCGCTGACCGCCCGGTATGGTCCGCCGGCCAGCTTTGCCTCCTATGTCGAGGAAGCCCAGGCGCTCGAATACTCCGACACCCAGGCACAGTTCGAGGCATTCATCAACAACTCCACCAGCAAGCCGCTGCCGGCCACCGGCACGGTGTACTGGCAGATGAACAAGGGCTGGCCCAGCCTGCTGTGGAACCTCTACAACAGCGACGGCGACCAGGCGGGCAGCTACTTCGGCGCCCAGGAGGCCAACCGCCCGCTCCACGCCCTCTACGCCCTGCGCAATGGCACGGTCACGCTGGACAATCTCACCAGCAAGACCCAGTCCGGGCTGTCGGTGACCGCCAGTGTCTACAACCTGGCCGGGAAGTTGCTGGACAGGCGGACCGCCAGCAACATCCGCCTGGCGGGCCAGCAGGTGAAGAACGACGTCCTCACCCCGGCGGTCCCTGCCACCACCGCCCCGCCCACCCCGGCCGGGGTGTACTTCGTGGAACTCCTGCTGTCGCGCAATGGCGCCCTGGTCGACCGCAACGTCTACTGGCTCTCCACCCAGGCTGACGTGGTCAACTGGCACGCGACCTTCCAGCAGCCAGTGGCTGTCATCTCCCGGTACGCAGACCTCTCGGAACTGCGTGACCTCCACCGCGCCACCGTCTCGGTGACGGCGTCAACGACCCCGCGCCCAGGCCCCGACGGTTCCAACCGGCTCACCACCGTCACGCTCACCAACACCTCCAACGCCCCCACCGCCGGGTTCCTGCTGCGGGCGGACATCTACCGCGGCACTTCGTCAGGCGGCATCCGGCCGGGAGACAGCGAACTCACCTCGGCTATCTGGGACGGCAATGACGTCACCCTCTGGCCAGGTGAGTCACAGACCGTGACGGTCCGTTACGACTCCTCCGACCTGCAGGGCGCGACCCCGGTGGTCAGGGTCTCTGGATGGAACATCCGCCCTGTGAACATCGTGGCGGCCGTGCCGGGTCGCTGAGGGCGGCGGCCGGCCCAAAGACCGGGAGGCGGTGGGCGCTACCGCCCACCGCCTCCCGGCCGTCCAACCGCCCCGGAGCCGGGTTACTCGGTCACGGCCACAGGGGCCGGCTGGGGGGTGGCTGCCTGCCGTATCCGCAGCACCAGCACGACGAGCAGCAGCGCCACCGCGTCGAACACCGCGGCCATGGTGAACGAGCTGGCCATACCGTGGGTGACCACCTGGTGCGCTGCCTGTGCCGCGCTGGCCAGCGCCGCGTGGTGGGTGACGCGGGTGGCGCTGCCGAACACGGTGACCAGGATCGCGAGGCCGAGCGCGCCACCGACCTGCTGCATCACATTGACCATGCTCGCCGCGGCCCCGGAGTCCTCCGGTGCCACGCCGTGCAGCGCGACGATGGTGAGTGGCACGAAGGCGACGCCCATCCCGGTGCCGAGCAGCAGCATCGGCCCGAGGATGCCGGAGACGTAGGTGGTGGCCGGGCTGATCTGGGACAGCCAGGCCATCCCCCCGACCACCGGCAGGAGGCCGGCCACCATCAGCGGCTTGGGGCCGAACCGCGGGACCAGCCGCGGTGCCAGCCGCGACACGGTGAACAGGGCCGCGGTCATGGGCAGGAACGCCACCCCGGCACGCAGTGGGCTGAACCCGAGCACCTCCTGCAGGAACTGGGTGAGGAAGAAGAACATCCCAAACATCCCAGCTACCAGGAGCAGCCGGACCACGTAGGAGGCCGAGCGGCCGCGGTCAGCGAACAGTCGCAGCGGGGTGACCGGGTGGGCCGAGCGTGCCTCGGTGATGACGAACGCGGTGAGCAGCACGGCGGCGGCCGCGGACGCGGCGACCGTGAGCCGGTCGGACCAGCCATTGGAGGCGGCACGGATGAACGCGTACACCAGGGCCGACATCCCGGCGGTGGAGGTCAGTGCGCCGGTCACGTCGAACCGGCCGGGCTGGCGTGCCGTCTCGGCCAGGAACCGTGGTGCCATGAGGATGACCGCGGCGCCGATCGGGATGTTGATGAACAGCACCCAGCGCCAGGACGCCCATTCGGTGATCATGCCGCCGAGGACCAGGCCCAGCGAGGCGCCGCCCATCACCACGGCGGTGAAGATGCCCAGTGCCCGGGTGCGTTCCCGGCCTTCCGGGAAGCTGGAGATGATCAGGGCGAGCACCGCGGGCGAGGCGACCGCGCCGCCGGCACCCTGGAGCGCGCGGGCTGCGAGCAGCAGCGGCGCGGAGGTGGCCAGGCCGCCTGCCAGCGAGGCAAGGGTGAACAGTGCCAGCCCGGCCATGAATACTCTGCGGCGCCCGAAGATGTCGCCGAGCCGCCCGCCGAAGAGCAGCAGGCCGCCGAATGTGAGCGAGTAGGCGTTGAGCACCCACGACAGGCTGGCGGGGGAGAAGTGCAGGCCGTGAGCGATGCGCGGCAGCGCGATGTTCACCACGGTCATGTCCAGGATGATCATCAGCTGGGCACCCAGGACCAGGGCCAGGCTGACGCCCCTGCGGCTGGGCCGGGTGCGCGGCGGCAGGCCGGGTGTGGTTACGGGTCGGGTTTCCAGGGAGATGGACACAAAGTTCCTTCCTGAGTTGTTACCACTGGTGGGCCGGCCATCAAGGCCGCCGCCCACCGGGCGGATCGCTCGCCACCGCGGTAACGGCGGGCTATCCTGAATCCGGAGGATGCCTCCGTTAGTTACTATACGGAGGGTGCCTCCGGTTTGGCAACTAATTTGGGCTCCCGCGAAGGGGCGGGTGCCCGAAGGGTCGGGAACGATGGACGCTGAGGTCGCCGCTGCGGCCGGGAGTTACCACGCGGCTGGTGCCGCCGCCAGGGGCAAGCACCTGGCGGGGATGCGGGCGGATGCCAGGCGTAACTACGAGCGGTTGCTGGCAGCGGCAGGTACGGCATTCGCCGAGCGCGGAGCGGACGACGTCTCGCTGGAGGAGATCGCCCGCCGGGCCGGGGTGGGCATCGGGACCCTGTACCGGCACTTCCCGACCAGGCAGGCGCTGCTGGAATCGGTCTACCGCGACCAGGTCGATGCCCTCGAAACCCGCGCGGCCGAGCTGATCCAGGCAGACGACCCTGGGAAGTCCCTGGCAGAGTGGGTCGCCGCACTGGTCACGTTCGGCAAGGCCAAGCGCAGCCTCACCACCGCGATGCTCGAGGTGCTCGACAAGGACTCCGAATTGCTTGTGTCATGCCGCGCCGTGCTGTGCGACGCGACCGATGCACTGCTCGAGCGGGCACAGCAGACCGGGGCGGCCCGTGCCGACGTGCAGGGGACCGACGTGATCCGGCTCGCCCACGGGGTGAGTATGGCCGCCGACATGGGCCAAGACCCCGGCCAGGCCGACCGGATGCTGGCGCTCGTCCTCGACGGCCTGCTGAGAGCTGATAACAGCAAGAGGCGCTAGGCGCGCCCGGCTGGTCGCCTACTTCCACGCTGCCGGGGAGCACCGCCCCCCTGTGGACAATCGTTAGCAGTTCAGTTTTTCGCCCCCCTGAGGGGGAAAAACTGAACTGCTAAGAAGTCGATCATGGAATGGGGCCCGAGGTGGCCCGGCGGCCGAGTACCCGGGATCCACTGGGAGTCACATGGTCATGTCTTACCGGTCCGGGTCGGTCTTGTTCATCGCTGCGAGCAGTCCGCGGAGCCGCTGGAGTTCCTGCCTCGGCCACACGGCGGTCAGTTCCCACCCCTCGGCGTCACAGCCGTCGATGATCTGCTCCCATGACTCGGCCGCCTCAGCCAGCCGTCCCTCGCGCTCCAGCAGGAACGCGGTGGAGTAGACAGGCCCCATATTGCCCGGGCCCGGGTCGAGTTCCCGCGCACGGCGCCAGTCCGCTAGCGCCCCCTCCGGGTCACCGCGGGCGGCTTTCACGTCCGCACGGTCGCAGATCAGCACGTTGTCGTCGGGGGCGAGTGCGAGCCCTTCATCAATGACCGGCCTGGCCGCGTCGAAGTCCCGGGCCGCCAGGTAGGCACGAGCCAGCAGGCGCAGCTCACGCACGTCTCCCGGCGCGGCGGCCACGCGCTCGCGGTACAGCGTCACCGCGTGCTCCTCCTCTTCGAGCTCTGCCTTGGCCCCGATCCACATGGCGCGGGCCTTGTCGTTGCCGGGGTTGAGCGCGATCGAGCGCTCGTAGGCGTCGATGGCGTGCCGGATCGCGATCCGTCCGTGGCAGTGGAGCAGGTACCCGTACTGGCGGAACACCTCCGCATCAGGCTGCCCGCGCTCCTCCCGCTCCCGCAGTTCGGCCTCGAACAGCGGTTTGGCCGCCAGGAAGTCGCTCTCCTCGCCGAGGGCCTCATACCGTTCCAGCAGCTCGTCCTTGTCCATGTCTCACGTCCTCCTAAACCTTCAGTTCCCGTGGGTGACCAGTGACGGCACAGCGACGGGCGGGGGAGAACGTGCCTTGGGCCGGGAAGGCCGGGACGAGGACGGACAGCTCGGTGCCCGCGCAGCCTGAACCAGACGGGGACCAGGCCGCGCCTGGGCCGCGTCACGCGGGGCAACTAGGTTCTAACAGCCGTTCCTTCCGGATCAATGTCCTCCCCAATTGTACGACTCAACACAGGAAAGGCGCTGGCTGGAGGAAATCGAGGAGGGCCGGCTTGCCCCTTTCGTCGGTGCTGCGGTCCTGGCAATCAGGCTGGCAAGAAATGTCACATCTGGGAGCCCGGACGCTGGTGGACTCCTCTCATGACGGATGAGCCGCCAGCACTAATTGGACTGCTGTCCGGCGTCGCCCGAGCACGCGTCACACGATCAGCCAAGGAGAACACCAGATGAGGCCAAGCCGAGACGAAGTCCGCGACCTGATCCGCCGGGAGCTGGCCGGACTTCTCCAAGAGGCCGGAGGCGACGCGGGGGCGACGGCATGACCCAGGCTCGTAACTCCAAGATCACCTTGCGCTTCACCGGGGTATCGGCGCGCGGGGGGCCGCTCACCCTGGGGCAGGCCGACATGCTGGCCTGGATCCTCGGCGAGACCGAGCAGACCAATGTGTTCGCGCGGTGGGACATCCCGCGAGGCACTGGGCTTGAGACGGTTGAGCGGGCCTTGGTGCACCTCCTCACCCGGCACGAGTCGCTGCGCACCACCTACCGGCTCGGCCCGGAGCCTATGCAGGTCGTTGCCGGTGCTGGCGAGCTGACCGTCGACGTCTGCGAGGGCTCCGGTGAGACCGCGGCCTTCGCCGACAGCCTCGCCATATCGCTCGTGGCCACACCGTTCGACCTGACGGGCGGGCTGCCGCTGCGGGTCACCCTGGTCACGGCCAGCGGGGCACCGGCCCACCTGGTCGTCGTGGTGTCCCACGCAGCGGCTGACATGGCCTCGCTCGCGCTGCTGGGCACCGAGTGGGCCGCGTTGCTGGCCGGGGAGCCCCTCCCCGCACCGGCGCCGCTGCAGCCGGTCGACCTCGCCGCCATTGAGCGGAGCGCGCAGGGCCAGCGGCGAACCGCCTCGGCGGCCAGGCACTGGGAGGCACAGTTGCGTGCTGGCCCGCAGTGCATGTTCGCCGTGCCCGGAGTACGGGGCGACTGTACGGAGCAGTCGTTGCTGCTCGTCCGCTCACGCCCGGCAGCCGTCGCCGTCGCTGAAGCCGCTGCCCGTACCAGGGCCAGCCGGTCAACCGTCGTGCTGGCGGCGATGTGTGCGCTCACCAGCCACTACACCGCCCAGCCGAGGTGCCTGGTGACGAGCGTGACCGCCAACCGGTTCGGCGCTGAGCTGGCCAGGTTCGTCGGTCCCCTGTCGTCCGACGCATTACTGGCCGTCGATGCCGCTGTGCCGACCTTTGACGACCTGGTGCGGCGGGTCCACCAGCGCGCGATGTTCGCCTACGCCAGGGCAGGTGACGTCACCACGCTGGCGTCGGTGATCGACCGCGTCGGCCTGGACAGGGGCACCTGGTACGCCCGCGACTGTGAGTTCAACGACCACACCATGTTCAGTACGGAAGGGTTCAGTGCCCTGCCCCCAGCCGGCCCTGGCGACGAGGTTCAGCTCACCTGGCTGCCCGGCCAGGCACTGGCCGCTCGCCTGACGGTGTGGCTCACCCGGCTGGACAGCCTGCTGGAGATCGGGCTGTGGGCCGATCCCGCGGCACTGCCCGCTGACGATGCCGAGTGTTTTGGCGCAGGGCTTGTAAGGCTGGCCGAGGCGGCGGCCGGGCAGGCCGTGCCCATGGCCGAACTCGGTGCCCTGACCGGGCTGCGGCCCGTCAGCCGTGGCCCCACGTGGGTCCGGGCCGACACGAACTGGGTGGACCTCGACGCGGTCCGCCGGCTAGTCGCCGACGCCCTGCCAGGCATGCCGGCCTGCGTCGAGGCGGTACCCGACGACCTGCTCGGCCATCGGGTGGTGTGCCACATAGTGGGTGACATCACGCCCGGCGCGGCTCACGACGCGTGCATGGCCGCGCTGCCCGGGCGCCCCACGGCGGTGGCGCCGCACCGCTACATCGTGCTCGGCACGCCCCCGCACCGCGGCACGCCCATGGTCCTCATGCGGCAGGAGCGGCCGCGCACTGCCTGAGCGTCGCGCAAGGAGAGCGCGGCACACCGCCTAGTCCTCGCCGCGCGAGAAGATCTGCAGGAAGAACAGGAAGACGTTCAGTATGTCGAGGAAGATCGACGCGGCCAGCAGTGGCGCGGAGGCGACGTCCCTGGAGCGGCGTACCCGCTGGAAGTCGACCATGATGA
>DASYYE010000416.1:0-2575 GCA_035946955.1 Streptosporangiaceae bacterium
GGCGGCCGCTACCACATCGCCGCGGAGATCCTCGGCGGCCAGCTGGTGTCCATCCGCATCGAGCACAACACGCTGATGTTCTTCGACCCGGCCACCCGCATCCTGCTGCGCACCCGGCCCAGCCCGCTGACCTGGGACCAGGCCCGGCTGCTGCGCGGCGCCCGCCCCGCCGGGCCGCCGCCACGGCCATCGGCTGAGCCGGTCACCGTCCAGCGGCGGGCCAGCAACACCGGCGTGATCATGGTCGTCGGCCAGAAGATCGCCCTCGGCCGCATCCACGCCGGGCAGACCGTCACCGCCCGCATCGCCGAGGACACCATCACCATTGACCTAGGCGGCGACGACACCCGCACCATCCGCCGCACCACCACCGACCCAGTCCGCCGGGTCAAGGCCCAGCGGCCCAGCCAGCCCCGCAAGGCTGCCCATGTTTCCTAGGGCATCTGTAAAGCATCAGCTGGGACTGATCCGTCAATCATCTGGTGAGACTAGACAGGCCCAGGCCAGGCCCAGGCACGGTGTCCGACTCCGGCTGATCGTTGACACATTGGCTTCACCTGATGCTTGACACCGCCCGCCCGGGCATGCCCCCGTGGTGACGTTGATCGCGGGCAGAAGATGCCGGGCGATGCTCGTGGGTTGAGCGTCATGGAGCAGCGCTATCACGCAGTCATGGGTTCGTATCTGGAGCGGCCTGAAGGCAGGCTGACTGGCGCACTACAGGTGTTCTGACAGCCAGGCATGCACCTCGGGTACGCGATTTTGCATCAGCGTCAGGTGCCCATCATCGTCGAGCAGCCGGGCCTCGACGCCGGGAATGTGCTTGGCCAGCCATTCGCCGTGGCCGAACGGCACGAACATGTCCTGCCTGCCATGCAGCAGCAGGACCGGAACAGAGATGTCGGCGAGGTCAAATCCCCACGGTCTGACCATGCAATTGTCCTCCCACCATCCCTCGCTGCCAGGCGCCAGTCCGTCTTGCTCTGAGGACACCAGGTACTCAGCTAGCTCGCCGCGCAGGACCGCCGCATCTGTCGGCGTGAGGAGCGATTCAATCCCCCTGGCCGCATCGTCCGGCGACGTGGCCAGGATTTCGTCCCGGTCCTTGTCCATCTTTGCCCTGGCCGCGGCCTCATCAGTAAGGAATAGGCGGGTGTCATCGATGTTGACCTGGCCCATGCCGGCGAAATAATCAAGGCCTTCGGCACCGTGTGGGGCCGGCGAGGCAAGCGAGGCGACAGCAGTCACCAGATCCGGGAGCAGGGCGGCGCACGCGAGCACATGCGGACCGCCGCCCGAGATGCCCCACGTCGCCAGGCGATCGATGCCGAGCTCAGCGCAGATCGTGCGGACATCGTCGGCGCAATCGGCGACAGTGCGCCCCGGCTGGGGCGAGGACTCCCCGTAGCCTGGTCTGTCGTAGCCGATCAGCCGCAGTCCGCGCTCGGCGGCATCCCGCACATTCCGGCCGTAAAGGTACCTGGAATTTGGCGTGCCCATGTGGACTAGGACCGGCCGACTAGCGGGATCACCGTAGTCTTCGACAGCCAGCGTCCGACCGTCCCGGGTGTGAACTGTGCGCTGCACGTTGCCTCCCTTGAACTGCGCCGCATCGGTCTTAGCCATCAGCGCTGGAGACGAGAATGCCTGCGGCAGGCCACAAGGCCGTCAAATAATTTGTGCCAAAGGCCATGGCCATGGCAGGCCCCTTCTATTTCAAACCTTTCCCACGCCGCCCATCACTGATCGGGCTGGAACCTGATAATATCCTGACCTTGCCCGGTTGAGTAGATCATGATCGTCTGTCAGTTCAGTTGTTGTGGGCCCAAGATGACTCTTTGCCGTCGAGCGGCCTACTTGCTAGGCGGGAGCGACGAGCCTGAGCTGCGCTGCCAGAGGCCGGGCCCGATAGGCTCGCGGCGAACCTCCATCGATTACCAACCGCAGGCTCAGGTTCGGTCAGATGTGGAACGAGCGATAGCCAGGTCCCAGGCGGCCCACGCGAAGCTTCCCGCCGCCGCCGCCAGGAACAGCATCGCCCACCCGACAGCCTTCGTCGTGAAGGAACCCCCCACGAGGGTAACGGCGCCAAGGCCGGCCAAGGCGATACCGGCGGCCATGCGCACGCGCGCGACCGCACGGAGGTGGCGGTACTCCCATGGCGAGATTATGCATCGCATGCCCGATCGCGGGGGAGATGCCCACCACCCGCGTGGACCTTTCGGAGCGGTGTTGTCGTCGGGTGCGTTCATCGGGATCGCCTCCTGTGGCCTTCGGTGCCGGTTTCCCGGCCCTAAGCCATAGGTTCGCCCACCCCGCCAGTCCGCGGCAGGGGTCGGTCTGCCGCTTTGCGGAGCGGCCATGGCCGGGGTGGAATCACCCACACCGCCGCACGGCGAGCGGCTGCCCGGATGGTTGCTGCCGTTTGCTGCTGCGGCAAGATCAAAAGAGCCCGGTTCCAAGATCGGAACCAGGCCCTGATCTGCGTGGAGCTGAGGGGATTTGAACCCCTGACCCCCTCGATGCGAACGAGGATCTTGTCGTCGCGCAATGTGGCCTACAGTCGCTTAGTGTG
>DASYYE010000417.1:0-21768 GCA_035946955.1 Streptosporangiaceae bacterium
CTCCCCGGCCTCGCCCGGTTTGGGCTCAGCGAACGTGTCGGGGTCAACCAGGGCCAGGTAGTCGAGTACGAGTGGCGGGTCCAGGGCCGCGGCCTCATCGAGCACCTGCTGCGCCGCTGCGAGCACGGCGCCGGACCCGGCGCCGGACCCGGCCGCCGCTGCCCCCGCCCGCAGCGCCCGGGACAGGGACAACGCCGTGGCGCGCTCGGTGCCGGACAGGTACCGGTTGCGTGATGACAAGGCCAGCCCGTCGCTGTCGCGGACGATGGGCACGCCCACGACCGCCACTGGGAGGTCCAGGTCCTGCGTCATCCGCCGGATCAGCGACAGTTGCTGCGCGTCCTTTTCCCCAAACACCGCCACATCCGGGCACGTGAGCTGAAAGAGCTTGAGGACCACCGTGAGCACCCCGGCGAAGTGCCCGGGCCGGAACGCGCCCTCCAGGACTGCACAGCCCGGCCCCGGATCGACTGTGACGAGCTGTTCACGCGGGTACACCTGCGACGCGCTGGGCGCGAACACCACGGCCACGCCCTCCTCGCCGCACATCGCGATGTCAGCGTCCAGGGTGCGCGGGTAGCGGTCCAGGTCCTCGCCGGCCCCGAACTGCAGTGGGTTGACGAAGACCGAGACCACCACGGCACCGTGTGGCTGGGCGAGCCCGGCCGCATGGCGTATCAGTGTGCGGTGTCCCTCATGCAGCGCACCCATGGTGGGGACCAGCACCACCGGCGCCGTCAATGGCCGGCGCGCGGCCGTCATCCCCAGCCGCGTCCTGGCCAGGACCGGGATCATTGCGGCACCTCGGCAAGGACGGCAAGCAGGCGCTGGGCGTCTGGCGGGGCCAGGATGCGGGCCGCGAGCGCGCGGTCGGCGGTCAGCCTGGCCAGCGCGACATAGGCCCGCAGCGCCTCAGGTGAGGTCTCGTGCAGGGCGTCGACGTGGGCCCGGACGGTCTCGGCATCGGCCCGGGCGACCGGCCCGGTCAGGCCCGCGTCGCCGAACCGCAGTGCGTTGTCGAGCGCGGCGGAAAGCAACGGCGCCAGCATGCGGGGCGGGTCGGGGACGCCCACCTGGCCGAGCAGGTCGCAACCCTGCACCACCAGCGTGATGAGATGGTTCGCGGCGCCCGCCAGCGCCGCGTGGTAGAGGGCGCGGTCCGCCTCGGCGATGAACACCGGCTCGCCGCCCATCTCGATCACGAGGGCTTCCGCGGCTGCCCTGAGCTGCTCAGGCGCTGTCACGCCGAAACACACCCCTGCTAGCCGCTCCACGTCGTCGGGTCGCCCGGTGAAGGTCATCACTGGGTGCAGCGCCAGCGGGAGCGCCCCGCAACGGGTGGCCGGATCGAGTACGGCGATGCCGTACCGGCCGCTGACGTGCGCCAGCAGCCGTCCTGCCAGCGGTGCCTGCGTGGCGGCCAGCCCCGACACCAGCCCTGCCAGAGCGTCGTCGGGGACCGTCAGCAGGACGAGGTCAGCGTCGCTGAGGACATGATGCGGCTGCATGACCGCGGCACCGGGGAGCATCTGCGCGGCACGGCGGCGCGAGTCCTCCGACACAGCCGAAACGGCCACCACACGGTGACCAGCCCGGACCAGCGCGGCCCCCAGCGCCGTGCCCACACGGCCCGCCCCGATGACCCCCACCCGCAGCCTGGCTGGATGAGGCTGGTCCGGCGGGCCTTCGGGCTCGGTCATCGTGTCGGTTCCCTCTCGTTCCAGTCCTCGCTGGTGGCCGGAGAGGACCTGCTCCCACGGCCACCGGGTACCGGACGGCAGTGATCAGCATATTAGTGGGCTGTCAGCGAGGGGTCCGTTGAGCGACAGCGGCCACGCTGCTAGCCCCGCTCGCCTCCGGGCCGCTGGTGACCACCGCCTTCCCTCCTCGCTCCGCACTCGCTGCCCTCGCTTGTCGCTCGTCAGTCCAGGCGGCGGAGCGGCCCTTCGGCTCGCGGGGGCCCCGTCCTATGGGGCCGACCCGGAGTGAGTGGGCGCGTCGTGCGTGTCGCTGGTGGGTGGCACCCGGCACCCGTACTCCAGGTACAGCGCTGACGCCACCAGGACCAGGGCGGAGACCAGGACCGCCGCGGAGACGACGGCGTCGGCGCGGAAGTCGGGCTTGCCGAGCGAACCCGACACGTAGATCAGGAAGCCGGCCGCGAGCCCGCTGATGAGCGCCGCGGCCAGGGAGCTGGCCTTGGCCAGCGCCGCCATCCTGGCCACCGAGATGGGCTGCAGGGGCGTGCCCTGCCGTCGCCCGGCGCGCGGGTTTCCGCTCAGCCGCGCTCGCACCAGCCGGCCGCTCCATGCCTCGCCGATAGCCAGCAGGAGCAGGGCTGGCACCCCGGTCCAGGGCAACGGCGGCAGGCTCACGTAGATCAGGCGCAGCAGCAGCCACATCACGATTGCGCACACCAGCGCTGGCACAGCCAGCGTCCTGGTCCTGGTGGGGGTCATCGGGCCTCACGCAGGGGCATGGAGCGCGCCGCCGTCCCAGCGGTGGACTCCCTCTAGGCTGACCGCGGCCAGCAGGCTGGTCACCGGCCCATGGCCGGGGATGGACGCGGCGGGGTCCACCTCGTGCCACGGCGCGAGGACAAAGGCCCGCTCGTGCGCGCGGGGGTGGGGGATCGTCAGCTCCGGGTCGCGGCTCACGTCGTCACCGTAAACGATGATGTCGAGGTCGAGTGTGCGGGGTCCCCAGCGCTGTGTGCGGGTCCGGCCGAACGACGCCTCGACCCCCTGGCAGCGTTCCAGTACCGCCCTGGCGGGCAGGGTCGTGTCGGCGGCCAGCACAGCGTTGAGGTAGTCGGGCTGGTCGGGCCCGCCGACCGGGCTGGTCTCGAATACCGGTGACACAGCCACGAACCTGAGGCCGGGGGAGTCGAAGAGGGCGTCAACCGCACCCTGGAGGTTGTCGAGCCGGTCCCCGAGGTTGCTGCCGAGCGCGATGACCACCCGATGCGCCCCGCCCCGGCTGCGGCCCCGGGTCACGGCCGCAGCCATGGGTGGGTGGTGGGCCTGGCCACCCCGGTCACGAGCGCCCGCGCCGGATGGTGACCGCCACGTCCTGGAAGGGGTGCGGGATGGGTGCCTGGGGCTTGTGCACGGTGACCTCGGCCTCTTGGACACGCGGGTCGGACAGGCACGCCCTGGCCAGGCGGTCGGCCAGGGTCTCGATCAGCCGCACAGGGGGGCCGCTGGCGACCTCGGCCAGCCGGCCGGCCAGGGCCCCGTAGTCCACGGTGGCCGACAGGTCGTCATCGGCCGCGGCGGCGCTGGTGTCAGTCCACAGCACCGCGTCGATCACGAATTCCTGGCCGTCACGGCGCTCCTCGTCATACACGCCGTGCCGGGCGAACACCCGCAGCCCGGACAGGGAGATCCGGTCCGTGCTCACCGGGGGCGCCCGGCATGCCCGGGGCCGACCGGCTCGGGCCCGGCGGCCACGGCCGCGGCCTGCCGCCAGGTTTCCGCGACCCGCACGGCGTCCACATTGGCGCGGACCTCGTGCACCCGGACACACCAGGCCCCGGCCGTGGCAGCCAGCGCTGTCACGGCCACCGTGGCGTCGTCGGACCCCGTGAAGGGGCGCGGTGTGCCGTCGCTGGAGGCCAGCAGCCTGCCGAGGAAACGTTTGCGGGAGGCGCCGATGACCACCGGGAAGGCCTGGGTGCCACCACCCAGGGTGGACACGCGGTCCAGGTGACTGAGCAGCGCCCAGTTGTGTTCCGGGAGCTTGGCGAACCCGAGGCCCGGGTCGAGGACGACCATGGACGGGTCCACCCCCTCGCCGACGACCTTGTCGACCCGTCGGCGCAGTTCCTCGCACACCTCGCTGACCACGTCGTGGTAGACGGCCCGCTCCTGCATCTGGTGGCTGTGCCCGCGCCAGTGCATCACGATGTAGGGGACGCCGGCCCGGGCGACGAGGCGGGGCATGTCGGGGTCGGCCAGCCCGCCGCTGACGTCATTGACCATCCGGGCGCCCTCGTCCAGCGCGGCCTGCGCCACCTCCGCGCGCATGGTGTCCACGCTGACCGGTACGTCCTCGCGGGCCAGCCCGGCCACCACCGGCCGGACCCGGCGCAGTTCCTCCTCGGCGGGTACCCGCTGCGCGCCCGGGCGGGTGGACTCGCCCCCGACGTCAACGATGTCCGCGCCCTGGGCCATGAGTTCCAGGCCGCGCGCGACCGCCGCGTCAGCACCGAACCAGGCGCCCCCGTCGGAGAACGAGTCGGGCGTGACGTTGACGACGCCCATCACCAGGCACCGGCCAGGGCCGGGGAGTCCCGGCGGGCCCGGGGACCGGGCGGCAGCAGGCAGCCGGCCGTGACCAGGTGGTTGACCAGGGGTCGTGTGGGTCGGCACGTAGACAACCCTATGCCGAGACAGCCTGGCTGGCCTGGCTGGCCTGGAGCGGCTCAGCCGCCGATGATCCGCCGGACATCCCCTTGGGTGCTCGGCGGCCCGGAATTCACCGGGCGGGCGGCCAACCTCCGCACGGCTCGTGGCAGGCGCTTGCTGAGCCTCCTGAGGCGGAGCTTACGGGCGATCCGGCGGATCTCCAGGCTCGGCCAGACGAGGAGTGCTTCTGCCTCCAGCGCCGCCAAGCCCACCCGCATCGCATCCGCGGGCCCGGGGAACACGAAGAACCGCGGCACCCACAGCGGGCAGAACTTCGCGTTGAACTTGTACAGGGACTCGATCTGGAACCACCGCGACACGAACAGCAGAACCCGTCGCCAGGCGCGCAGCACCGGTCCCGCCCCGATCCGCTCGCCCCGGGCCAGCACCGCCCGGAACACGGCGAAGTTCAGGGACAGCCGCTTGATGCCCAGTTCCTGTGCCTGCTTGATGGTCTCCACGATCATGAAGTCATTGACGCCTGGCTGCGCGGTGCGCTCGCGCCTCATCAGGTCCAGCGACAGGCCGTCGGAGCCCCACGGCACGAAGTGCAGCAGGGCGCGCAGCACCCCGTTCTCGGTGGCGGTGGCGACGACGCAGTCGCCATCGTCCGGCCCGCCGACCCGGCCAAGCGCCATCGAGAAGCCCCGCTCGGTCGGGCTGCCGCGCCAGGAGTCAGCCCGGTCCATGAGCTGGTCGAGTTCGCCGGCCGGGATCTCTGAGACCCGGCGGATCTGCACGGAGTAACCGGCGCGGCACACCCGGGACACCATCTGGCGGACGTTGCGCATCTGCCTGCCTTGGAGGCTGAAGTCCCCCACCTCCACGACGGCCTCGTCGCCAAGCTCCAGCGCGGTCATCCCGCTCTCGCGGCACCAGATCTCCGCTCCGAGCTCACTGCAGCCCATCACCGCGGGGATCCAGGCGTGGCGGGCCGCCTCATCCAGGAACGCCTGGATCGCGCCGGGCCAGGCCTCGGGGTCGCCAAGAGGGTCGGCGCTGGCCAGCATCACGCCAGCGACCACGCGGTAGCACACACAGGACTTGCCCGTGGGCGACCACACCACGCTCTTGTCGTCGCGCAGCGCGAAGTACCCGAGGGAGTCCCGGTCGCCCTGCCTGCTCAGCAACTCCCGGATCTGGTGGGCGTTCTGCTCGGTCAGCCGGCTCTTGGGCCGGGCCGAACGGAAGAACAGGTACCCGCTCACCGCCACTGTCAGCAGGCCCAGGGCGGTGGTCAGGATGTTGAACCCGTCTTGGCGGCCCTCGGGCACGAACTGGATCCCTGGGCCGGAGACGCCCACCAAGCCGTAAACGACGTCCACCATCCGCTGCCACAGCGAGTAGTTCGTGGCCAGGCCCTTGGCCACGAACAGGTAAGACAGCCCAATGGCCACGTCCGCGCCCACCATGGCCACGAAGATCCCGGCCGCACGCCGCAGCGTCGCCGGGTCGCCTACCGCGTAGAACTCGTTACGGAACACCAGCAGCGCCGCCAGTACCACCGCGGCTGCCAGGCCAGAGGCCTTGTAAGGGGCGTGCACCACGTGGATGACCACGCTGAACGCGAGCAGCAGGGTGGCGGCCTGCCAGGCGCGGCGTTTCCGCTTGCGCAGCCCGCGCGACATCATGATCAACAACAGGCCGATGACCACAAACGCGCTGTGGCTGACGTTGGTGAGGACACCCGGGACGTATGGGGTGATCCGGTGCAGCCGGCGCTCCATCACGTGGTGCACGCCGGGCCCGAGCGCGCCGATGATGTCGGCGAGCCCTATGAGCAGGCAGACCCAGCCGCTGAGGAACGGCACCCACCGGCGCTGCTGCCTGCGGTCAGGGACACGGCCGCCAGTGGCTGAGGACTGGGGTGTGTCCCGCTCACCAGCAGCCACAGCAGACCGCGTGGCACTGGTGTCATTCGTCTCGGACATCGGCATTAGGCCCTGCGTCACGGATCGGCGTAGTCCCGGCGGAACGTCGGATGGTCATTCTCCTGAATTGAAGACGTAAGCCAGGGCCAGGCGGTTGCTCTAAACCTTACATTCCCCTGGATCTGTACCCAATGCTTTTGTGGGCCTGCCCAGGTCAGCCGCGGTGCAGGAGGAGGCTCATTGCCTCCGCCCGGGTGCGGTCGCTGTCCCGGAAGATTCCCCGGACCGCAGAAGTCACTGTCTTTGCCCCGGGCTTGCGTACTCCCCGCATGGACATGCACAGATGCTCCGCCTCAATCACCACGAGCGCCCCACGCGGCTCTAGGACACTCATCAGTGCGTCCGCGATCTGGCTGGTCATACGCTCTTGGACCTGTGGTCGGCGAGCATACAGATCGACCAGTCTCGCCAGCTTCGACAACCCCGTGATCTGCCCCTTCTCATTAGGAATATAGCCCACGTGGGCGGTGCCGAAGAATGGCACGAGGTGGTGCTCGCACGTGCTGTACACCTCGATGTCGCGCACCAGGATCAGCTCGTCGTGGTCCACGTCGAACACCACGCCGAGCACGTCTTCGGGGTGCTGCGTCAGCCCGGCGAACTGTTCGGCGTACGCGCGTGCCACGCGGGCAGGGGTCCTGGCCAGCCCGTCGCGGTCCGGATCCTCCCCGACGGCGAGCAGAATCTCCCGCACCGCCCGCTCGATCCGCGGGAGGTCCACCGGGCCCACCGCGCCGCTCAACGGGTGTCGCGGGGTGCGCTGTCTTCTATGGCGGAGCCCCCAACGGCCGCTGACCCGCCCGATGAGCCGTTGCCCAGCGGCATGTCGTTGACCTCGGCGGCCGTGAGGGCAAGCTCCTTGGGTGTCAGCACCGGAGGCCGGTCCGACGGTACCCGCTTGCCGTACCCGGTGTAGGAGCCGCGGGAGGGGCGCTTCTGGATCGGTGCGAAGATCCGGAGCACCTCTTCGCGGCTGAGGGTCTCCTTGTCCACGAGGTTGAGGACCAGGTCGTCGAGGACTTCCCGGTACTGCACCAGGATCTCCCACGCCTCGTCGTGGGCTGACTCGATGAGGCGGCGGACCTCCTCGTCGATGGTGGAGGCGATCTCTTCGGAGTAGTCGCGTGTGTGTGACATCTCGCGGCCGAGGAAGGGCTCGCCATCCCCGGTGCCGAACTTGCGCGCCCCCAGGCGCTCGCTCATGCCGTACTCGGTGACCATCCCCCGCGCGATCGAACTGGCCTTCTCGATGTCGTCCGCCGCACCCGTGGTGGGCTCGTGGAAGACCAGTTCCTCGGCCGTCCGGCCGCCGAGCAGCATGGCCAGCCTGTCCATCATCTCCGAGCGGGTGACCAGGAACTTGTCCTCCTGCGGTGCGGACGCGGTGTACCCGAGCGCCCGGCCACGGGGGATGATTGTGATCTTGTGCACCGGGTCGGCATTGGGCAGCGCATGGCCGACGAGCGCGTGGCCGCCCTCGTGGTAGGCGATGAGCTTGCGCTCCTTCTCCGAGAGCAGCACGCTCTTGCGCTCTGGCCCGGCCATGACGCGGTCGATGGACTCTTCCATGTTCGCCATGGGGATCCTGGTCTGGTTCCCACGGGCGGTCAGCAGTGCCGCCTCGTTGATCACGTTGGCCAGGTCGGCGCCAGTGAACCCGGCGGTGCGCCGGGCGATGACGTCGAGGTCCACGTCTTCAGCGAACGGCTTGCCCCGCGCGTGCACCCGCAGGATCCCGCGCCTGCCAGCCAGGTCGGGCTGGGCGACCACGATCTGCCGGTCGAACCGGCCCGGCCGCAGCAGCGCCGGGTCGAGGATGTCTGGCCGGTTGGTGGCGGCGATCACGATGACCCCGCCCTTGACGTCGAAACCGTCGAGCTCGACCAGCAACTGGTTCAGGGTCTGCTCGCGCTCGTCGTGGCCACCGCCGAACCCGGCACCACGGTGCCGGCCGACCGCGTCGATCTCGTCAACGAACACGATGGCGGGGGCATTGGCCTTGGCCTGCTCGAACAGGTCACGGACCCGGGAAGCGCCGACGCCGACGAACATCTCAACGAAGTCTGAGCCGGAGATCGAGTAGAACGGCACCCCGGCCTCCCCGGCGACCGCCCGCGCCAGCAGGGTCTTGCCGGTGCCGGGCGGCCCGTACAGCAGCACGCCCTTGGGGATCTTCGCCCCGATCGCCTGGAACTTGCCGGGACTCTGCAGGAACTCCTTGATCTCCTGCAGCTCCTCGATGGCCTCGTCAGCGCCTGCCACGTCGGCAAAGGTGGTCTTGGGCGTGTCCTTGGTGATCAGCTTCGCCTTGGACTTGCCGAAGTTCATCACCCGCGAGCCGCCGCCCTGCATCTGGTTGAGCAGGAAGATGAAGAACAAGATGATCAGCACGTACGGCAGGAACCCGATGATCACGCCGAGCAGCGTGCTGCCGGACGGTACCTGGACGTTGTAGGTCACGCCCTTGGCCTGCAGGTCGGTGGCCAGTTGCTGGCCCTGGTTGCCCACCCATTCCGCCTGGTAGCGGCCTGTGGAGGTGACGACCTCGATCTGCTGGTTCTTGTCGATGAGCGTGGCCGACTTGACCTCGCCCCGGTTGATCATCGAGATCACTGCTGAGGTGTTCTTGGGCGTGTATGACGCGCCGCGGTTCACATAGGTGAGCACGAAGAACAGCACCAGCAGCATTGCGAGGACCACGACAAAGGGTCCACGGAAATAGCGCTTTAGATCCATTGATCAACGACCCCGCCTGCCGCGGGCGGGTTCCTCCAGACCAGCCTCGTGTTCCCGCCGACTCCCGGCGGAATGCCCAGCGCCCCAAGTGTCATGCCGGCTTCCTTGCCGCTCCCCGGCGAGGGGTAGCTGAATTGACGTTACACCGTGACGGACAGCGCTCGGCGCAGCAGTGCCGCCGGCCCCTCCGCCCTCCTCTTGGAGAGAACGCTCCTTCTCGCTCCTCATGTTCCCCACCACCGGCCAGCCTGCCTGGAGGCCGGCACGACCCGCCGGGCGAGGACCGGCCGCGAGTGCCCGGTCAGCGCCCCGTTGCCTGGCCTGACGGGCCAGTCTGGCTGGGCTGGCCACCGTAGGCATGCGGCGCCAGCGTGCCGATAAAGGGGAGGTTGCGATAGCGCTCCGCATAGTCGAGGCCGTAACCGATCACGAACTCGTCCTCGATGTCGAATCCCGTGTAGGCGACCTCGGGGCCTTCGCGGGTCGCGCCTGGCTTGCGGAGCAGGACGCACACCTCCAGGGAGGCCGGACGACGCGACCGCAAGTTCCCCACCAGCCACGACATTGTGAGCCCGGAGTCGACGATGTCCTCCACCAGCAGCACGTGCCTGCCTGAAATGTCCGTGTCCAGGTCTTTGAGGATGCGGACCACCCCGGAGGAGCGCGTGCTCGACCCATAGGAGGACACAGCCATCCAGTCCATCTGGACCGGCAGGCGCATGGCCCTCGCCAGGTCAGCCATGATCATGACCGCACCCTTGAGCACGCCCACCAGCAGGAGGTCCTTATCCGCGTAGTCGGCGTCGATCTGCGCCGCCAGCTCGGCCACCCGAGCCTGGAGACGTTCGGTCGGGATCAGTACCTCTTTGAGGTCACTACCGACATCCACGGCGTCCATGTTTTCCCCCTCGCCTCCGGGCGCCTTAGGGCGCCGTCTTCCCTCGTCGCTCCTGCGCTCGCTGCGCTCGCTTCTCGCTCCTCAGTCCAGACGGCACCGCGCCCTTGGCTCGGGGGGGACCCGCGCTGGCTGGGCTAGTCCTCCCCGCTTGCGAAGAGCAGCTTGCCATAGCGGACCATGGCACGGACACCCCCTGGGAGGTTGGTCCAGCGCTGGCCGTGCCACTGGGTTACGAGTGAGTCCATGGCGGCTACATGGCGGGCGGAGAGCGCGCCGGGCGGGCAGCCTGCCGCGACCGCGGCCTGGTGGAGGACACGTGCCCGGAGGGCTGGCGGCAGCGCCGCGAGCCGGTCTACGTGCCACTGGCCATCCTCCGCAGCGGCCTGCTGGGCCTGTTCCGTGGCCAGTTCGTCGAGTGCGTCCGCGTCGGCTCGGAGCTGGGCAGCGGTGCGGGCGAGTGCCTGGGAGATTCCTGGGCCCAATTCGGCCTCTAGTACCGGCATCAGCTTGTGGCGTACCCGGGCGCGGGCGAAGGAGGGGTCGCTGTTGTGGGGGTCTTCCCATGGCACCAGGCCCTGCGCGTCACAGGCTGCCCGCAGGGTGGCCCGTTCGACGCCCAGCAGCGGGCGCCGGTAGTGGCCCCGGCTGGCGGGCATGCCCGCCAGGGACCGCGCCCCCGCGCCCCTCGCCAGCCCCAGGAGCACCGTCTCGGCCTGGTCGTCGAGGCTGTGGCCCAGCAGTACCGCCACCGCGCCGGTCTCGCGGACCGCGTCGTCAAGGGCACGGTAGCGGGCGGTCCTCGCCGCGGCCTCGGGGCCACCCGCCCCGCTGGCGGCGACCTCCACGGTCTTGACCAGCACAGGTTCCAGTCCCAGGCCTGCCAGTGTTGCCGCCACGGACTGGGCTCGTCGTGCTGATCCTTCCTGGAGGCCATGGTCGACGGTGACCGCACCTGACCGCAGCGAGTGGCGTGGGCCTTCGTGAGCCAGTGCCGCGGCCAGCGCCAGTGAGTCAGGCCCACCGGAACAGGCGGCCAGTACCAGGGAGCCTGCAGGGAACCCGGCCAGGCAGTGGCGCACCGCGAGCCGTACCTCCGCCACGGCCGGACGTGGCCCCACGGCGTCTCAGTCCTCGGCAGGCCGGCTGTCCTCGGCGGGCCGGCTGTCCTCGGCCGGCCTGGCGTCCTCGGCGGGCCGGGCGTCCTCGGCTGACGGGCTGTCTTCGGCCGGCCGGGTGTCATGGCCCGGCTGGCTGTCCTCAGCAGCGAGCGTGTCTCCGCCTGCCACCCGCGCCAGCCAGCGGCTGGGTTCGGCGAGCTCCGCGGTGGTGGGCAGGGTCTCCGGGGAGGTCCAGACCCGGTTGAAGGTGTCCATCCCGGCTTCGGTGACCACTGTCCGCACGAAACGCGACCCCTGGGCGTACTGCTTCATCTTCAGCTCGATGCCGAGGATCCGGCGCAGTGCCTGTTCCATTCGCCCGGCACTGGAACGGCGCGCGTTGAACCGTGCCCTGATCTCCCCGACTGAGGGGACCACCCGCGGCCCGACCGCGTCCATCACGTAGTCGCCGTGCCCCTCCACCAGGGTCATCACGCAGGTCAGCCGGTCCAGCACCGCACGCTGGCGCGGTGACTGGATCGCTTCGATGAAGCTCTCGGCCTCGTCGTTGCCCCGCACCGCCCCGGCCACTGCGTCGGCGGCGGCGCGCATGCGGGACAGGATCGCGCCGGGGTCGAGGTCGGAGGCGAGGAGCAGTTCGGTCATCTGCTCCTGGACATAGCCGCGCAGCCAGGGCACTGCCGTGAACTGGGTGCGGTGCGTCTCCTCGTGCAGGCACACCCAGCGCCGGAAGTCGTGGGGGTCCACGCCCAGTTCGCGCTCGACCATGAGGATGTTCGGCGCGACCAGTGTGAGCCTGCCCGCAGGTGCCTCGCCGTCGCTGGCGTCCGGGTCGGGGGGCAGGAACAGCTCGTACTGGCCCAGGACGCGCCCGGCCAGGTAGGCGAGGATGAGCCCGGCCTGCATGCCGGTGACCCGGGCGCCCACGGACCCGATAACCGACCCGGGTGCCGGCGCCCGGCTGGTCTCACGCAGGTGCTGGGCAAGTGGCTCGAGCACGACGCGGAAGCCGTCCACATTGGCGCGGATCCAGCCGGGCCGGTCGACCACCGCCACCAGGCCACCGTCGGCACCGAACATGCCGGTGACCTCGCGCACCGGCTCGGAGACCACCGCAGCCAGCTCACGCAGTTCCGCGACCACCTGACGGGCCTCGGTGAGGCTTACCTGGGGCCCCGGCCTCACCCACCTGACCCCGGTGGCTGTGGCGACATCCCAATCGATCATCTGGCTGCTGTTCACACTCCCACGGTACGTGGTTCAGCCGTGACAGCCACACTCAGCCAGCGCCGTCGCCGCGGCGTCTAGCACCCCCGCTGCCTGGGTGAGCCTGTTCGCGGGCAGCCGGTCCGCCATGAACGCGAACGCCAGCAACCGGCCGCTGGTGTCCTGGGCGATCCCGGCCAGGCTCACGACCCTCGTCAGGTTCCCGGTCTTGGCCCTGACCATCCCGAGCGCAGCGGGCCCGAAGTTGCCGAACACGCTGCCTCCCGGGGCGAGGGTGCCGGAGAAACCCGCCACGGGGAGCCCGGCCAGCAGGGGCCGCAGCGTCTGCCCACCGAGGGCGGCAGCGCGGACCACCGCTACGAGTGTGGCCGGGCTGATGCGGTCCCGCGGAGACAGGCCGCTGCCGTCCACCAGGTGGACACCCCCGGCAACGCCCAACTGCGACAGCGAGGCGGTCTCGGCGGTGGCACCGCCAGCGAACGAGGCGGGATGGTGGGTGCTCAGTGCGACCTGCCTAGCGAGGTTCTCCGCGATCACGTTGTTGCTCTCCCGGAGCATCCATGCGACCAGGGCGGACACCACCGGCGAGCGGACCGCCGCGAACGTGGGTGCGCCGGGCGGGACGGTTTGCGGCGCCGGCTTGCCGGTCACCTGGATCCCGTCGGCCCGCAGGAAGGCGGCGAACGCGCCCGCCGCGTCGGCGGAGGGGGTGAACGAGCGGGGATGGAAGTTGCTGGCGACATCCGCGTCCTGGGGCGCGCCCGCAGGCGTCAGCCTTCCCTGGTCGACCTCGAGCGCGGAGATCGGCGTGACATTGCCGGTCGTGATGTAGCTGGTAGTCCAGCCGGGAGCGGTCGCTGGCCCGGTGAACAGGGAGTCCGCGTAGCCGAGGTGGACTGACGGCTCATGGCGGGCACGCAACTGGTCCGCGGTGGCCGCGGCCAGCGACACCAGCGTCGCAGGCTGGGGGTAGTCCGTCCGAGGTGGCCTGCCCGCGGCCAGTGACGGATCCCCGCCCCCCACCAGCACGATCGACCCTGCGGTGCCGCCATCCACGACACGTGTGGTGAACCGGGCCTGCGGGCCGAGCACACTCAGGGCCGCAGCGGCGGTGACCAGTTTCTCACTGGAGGCCGGGGCGAAAGTGGCTGATGGCTGCCGTGCGAACAGGACCGCGCCGGAAGACAGGTCGGTCACGACCGCGCCGACGTGCGGGCCGAGGAAGCGCGAGCCCAGGATGGGGCCAAGCACGCGGGCCAGGCCAGCACGCGGCGGGGGCGCACCCGCCTGCGGCTGGGCTCCGAGCACCGGCGCGGACCCCTGGACAGGGGTTGTGGCCACGTACGGGATCTGCCACAGCTTCAGCCGGGCGGCCAGCAGGCTCCCAACGGACACGCTCGCCCCCACCGTGAAGACGTTCAGCATGGCCAGACAGGCCAGCGCGGTGACCCGGAGCCGGCTCGGCACCACCCACCCCCTCACGAGATGCTTGACAGGCGACGCATTGAATCATCCCCGTACGGAGGGAGGCGAGCCGGTGGAGTTCGACGTGGTCGTTGAGATCCCCAAGGGCCAGCGCAACAAGTACGAGATGGACCACGATACGGGCCGGATCAGGCTGGACAGGATGCTTTTCACGTCCACCCGCTACCCGTCGGACTACGGGTTCATTGAGAACACTCTCGCCGACGACGACGACCCACTGGACGCGCTCGTGCTGCTGGAGGACCCGACCTTCCCGGGGTGCGTGATCCACTGCCGGGCGCTCGGCATGTTCCGCATGCGGGACGAGAAGGGCCTCGACGACAAGGTGCTCTGTGTCCCAGCCACCGACCCGCGATGGGCCCACCTGCGCGACATCGACGACGTGTCCTCCTACGACCGGCTGGAGATCCAGCACTTCTTCGAGGTGTACAAGGAACTGGAGCCGGGCAAGGGCGTGGCGGGCTTCACCTGGGTTGGCCGCGAGGACGCCGAAGCCCAGATCCTGGAATGCCGGGAACGCGCGGCCGGGGAGGCCAGCCAGGCCAGGCACGGCTGAGTGGCCTGGTCGTGACTGACCGGGGTCAGACCACTCGCGTCCGGGCATGGGTTGCGTCAGACTAGCTCCTGGGTAACAGGTGGAGGAGGCGCCCATGGCTCAGCCGGAGGATGTGCTCAGCCGCGCGCCACTTTTCCGCGCACTGGACGACGAGGGCGCGAAAGCGCTGCGGGCTGGGGTCACCGACGTTCACCTCGCCCGTGGTGACCGCCTGTTCGACGAGGGCGACGACGGCGACAAGCTGTACGTGATCCTCGACGGCAAGATCAAACTGACCCGGATCGCTCCCGACGGACGGGAGACCCTGCTCAGCGTGCTCGGGCCCGGGGAGATGTTCGGCGAACTGTCACTGTTCGACCCCCGGCCGAGGACCGCGAGCGCGGTAGCGGTGACCGACGCGCACCTGGCCGCACTTGGTCACGCCTACCTGCGCCAGTGGCTGACGGGGCGGCCCGACGTGGCCATGCACCTGCTGCATGCACTGGCCCAGCGGCTGCGGCGGACCAACGACGTCATGGCGGACCTGGTTTTCACGGACGTGCCGGGTCGCGTGGCCAAGGCGCTGCTGGACCTGGCGGACAAGTTCGGGGAGCCGCACGAGGGTGGGCTGCAGGTGCACCACGACCTGACGCAGGAGGAGCTGGCGCAGCTTGTTGGGGCTTCTCGGGAGACGGTCAACAAGGCGCTGGCTGACTTCTCAGCTCGGGGGTGGCTGCAGTTGCAGGCTAAGTCGGTGCTGATCCTGGATCGGGAGAGGCTGGCTCGGCGGGCGCGGTAGTAGGTGGGCCGGCGGAAGGTCACCTAGGCGCGTGGCAGCTCCGAACGCCACGCACCTAGGCAACCTCCCGTCGGCTTGAGCGACGTGCGGGGTGCTCTCTTTACCACTTGACGCCGGTGGGGAGCCTGGCCTCGTTGTTCAGGTACTCGAGTTGGGCTCGGACTGACCATTCGGCGAAGCGCCAGAGGGACGGGTCTACGTCGGCGTAGACGCGGGCGACTATTTCCTGGGGGGTGCGGTCGCCGGCGGCTAGGGCGGCTTCTACTTCGGCTAGGCGCTCTCGGCGGTGGGCCATGTAGAAGTCCAAGGTGGCTGCCGGGTTGGTCAGAACGGGGCCGTGGCCGGGTAGGAGGACGGACAGCTCGGCCTCGTCGCATAGGGAGCGGAGGACGGCTAGGGAGGCCATGTAGGCGGCTAGGTTGCCGTCTTGGGCTATGACTGTGGTGCCTCGGCCTAGGACGGTGTCGCCAGTTAGGAGGGCTTGGTCTGCCAGGAGGTGGAGGCAGATTGAGTCTTGGGTGTGGCCGGGGGTGGGGATGACCCTGATTTCCAGGCCGGCGACATCCAGGACACTCTCAGGCACCAGAGGTCTGGGGGCTGTGTGGTATGCGGGGTCTACGGCTAGGACGGGGGCCTTGGTTTGGGCGGAAAAAGTCGCAGCGGCTTCGGCGTGGTCGGGGTGGGTGTGGGTCAGCAGGATGTGCGTGATGTGCTGGCCTGCGGCTTCGGCCTCGGACTGGATGCGGGCTAGGTGGTGGGGGGTGTTGGGGCCGGGGTCGACCACCACGGCCTGTGTGGAGCCGGGGTCAGCTAGCAGCCATGTGTTTGTGCCGTCCAGGGTCATGGGGGACGGGTTGGGCGCCAGGACGCAGCGGGCGCGGGGGGTGCCGGTGCCGTCGACGGGGCTCGGTGCCGGGTGGCTCACAGGGGGTAGTCGACCTCTGCCGGGAGGGTCAGCCAGGCTTCGCCGCCCTCCACGACTACGTCGGGTTGCAACGGGCTGACCGTGCGGGGGGTGTTCAGGGCGGTGGCAACGTCCCCGCAGGCCTGCAGGTCGGCCAGGCAGACGGCGGTGGGTGGCAGGAGGGCGACCTCGCCCCGGCCAGCGGCAGCCAGTGTCTGCGCCGGGTCCAGCCAGGCAATCGAGTCCGCTTCGGTGCCCATGGCCTGGGCGGTCTGCCCGTCGGGCAGGGCGGCGGCAAAGAACCAGGTGTCGTAGCGGCGTTCCTCGGTGATGGGGGTGATCCAGCGGGACCAGAGGCGCAGCAGGTCACTGCGGAGGACCAGCCGCCGGTCCTGGAGCAGCCGGGCCAGTGTGAGCGTCCCGGCCAGCATGGCTTCGCGGTCGGCCGCCCAGCTTCCGCCGGCGGTGCTCACGGGGGGCGTCTGGGCATCCGGGGCGGCCAGCAGGACACCGCACTCCTCGAAGGTCTCCCGGACGGCGGCACCGACCACGGCCCTGGCGGCCGCGGCTGAAACGCCCAGGGCCTGACCCCAGGCCTGCGGGCCGGGGCCGGCCCACGGGGTGTCCTCGTCGCTGTCGCTGCGGTCCACGGACCCGCCGGGGAACACGTAGGCACCTGGCGCGAACGCCATGGTCCGTGGGCGGCGGAGCATGAAGACCCGCAGTCCAGCCGGAGCCGCCAGAGCCACCCCAGTTATCTTGCTGTTATCAGCGTCGTTGGGGCGCAGGAGCATGACCGTGGCGGCATCGCGCGCGGCCACCGGCGGGCGGGCCCCGTCGAGAACGGCACGCCCGTGCGTCCCGACCAGGCCTCGCACCTGGACGGCGACGCGGCCCTCGATGCGTCTTCGCTCAGTCACTGACCTCGGCGATCAGCTCGACCTCGACCGGCGCGTCGAACGGCAGCACGGACATGCCCACGGCACTGCGGGCATGCCTGCCCGCCTCACCGAAAACCTCGAGCATCAGCTCACTGGCACCGTTGACGACTAGAGGCTGCTCGGTGAAGCCGTGGTCACTGGCCACGAAACCCGTGATCTTGACGATCCGGGTGACCCGGTCGAGGTTCCCGGTGACCGAGGCAACGGCCGCGAGGGCGTTCAGCGCACAGGTCCGCGCCAGCGCGGCGGCCTCCGCTACGGTCACCTGCGCGCCGACCTTGCCGGTCATCAGGAGCTTGCCGTCCACCAGCGGGAGCTGGCCAGCCGTGTAGACCCATGAGCCCGTGCGGACGGCAGGCACGTACGCGGCCACCGGGGAGGCCACCGGCGGCAGGGTGATCCCCAGCGCTGCTAGCCTTTCCGCTGCCGAGTGAGTCATTCCTTCGCTCGCTTCATGTAGGCGACGAGCTGCTCCTGGCTCGGCCCTGGCACGACAGCCACGAGTTCCCAGCCGTCGTCGCCCCAGTTGTCCAGGATCTGCTTGGTCGCGTGCACCAGCAGCGGCACGGTCGCGTACTCCCACTTCACCATGCCGCCACCCTAGAGCCTCCCGGCAATCCTTCACTCCCCAGCCCCCACACCCGGCCTTCCCTGTGGACAGCCATCAGCAGTTAAGTTTTTGGCCCTCCCAGGGGCGAAAAACTTAACTGCTAACCACACGATCTTGAGCGCGGTCGGCAGGGTTAGGCGGCTTGAGTGCGGGGCTGCGGAGTCTGGACTGGGCGGTTTGGCTCAAGCGGCTTCGGTCGGGCTGGGGGGCACTTCGCTGGCTGCGGACTCAACGTCGGGCACCGGTGGGACGTCCGCTTCGGGCACATCAGCGATTTCGGGGACCTCGGTCTCAGGTATCCCGGGCAGATCCTCCTGTCCCGCGCCCAGCTCGGGCACGCCTGTGTGTGCGATGGCCGCTTCGGCCTGCGCCACCTCGGCGTCGCCAGTGTCATCCGGCGGGGGTGGGGGCGCCCATGCCCCGGGAGGGGCGACCCTCTCGAAGAAGCGCAGCAGCTCCACCGGGACCGGCATGATCAGCGTGCTGTTGCGCTCCGAGGACACCTCGACCATGGTCTGCAGCAGCCGCAACTGCAGGGCGGCTGGGTCGCGGGCCATGACATTGGCGGCGGCGGCCAGCCGCTTGGACGCCTGGTACTCACCATCCGCGGTGATGATGCGGGCTCGGCGCTCACGTTCGGCTTCGGCCTGGCGGGACATGGACCGCTTCATGCCCTCGGGCAGGTTCACGTCCTTGACTTCCACCCGCTCGACCCGGATACCCCATGGCCCTTCGGTCGGCTCGTCGATGATCCGGCGCAACTCGCGGTTGACGGTCTCGCGCTCGGCCAGGAGCTGGTCCATCTCGGACTGGCCGATGATCGATCGCAGTGAGGTCTGGGCCTGCTGAGAGACCGCGAACATGTAGTTCTGGACGTTCACCACGGCCTTGATGGGGTCCACGACCCGGAAGTACACGACGGCGTCAACCCGGACGCTGACGTTGTCACGGGTGATGCCTTCCTGTGCAGGCACCGCCATGGCGATGATCTGCATGTTGACCTTCTGCAGCCGGTCACCGACCGGGCGGATCATGGTGAGCCCTGGGCCGCGGGTCTCCGGGAGCACCTTGCCGAAGCGGAACACCAGCCCGCGCTCGTATTGCTGGATCACGCGGATCGAGCGACCCGATGCCGCGAGCCCGCCCGCCACGATGATGATGAGGATCACCAGGAGTGCGACAAGCATGGCGTGACGCCCCTTTCGCCGGCGCATCGTCGTGGCGTCGCGGCCGGCCGAGCGAGGCTGGCTCTCGGCGCCCGGCGTTTCCACTAAGCCTAGTAGCAAACGCCCTGGGTGCCTAAGCACCGCGGGGCGGCACCAGACTCAGCGACCCAGGCCGTGGCCGGCCGGGGAGGGCCGGCGAGGGCCGGGGAGAGCCGGGGAGGGCCGGGGAGGGCCGGGCAGGTAAGGGCGCTGGCCTAGGCAGGAGGGCCAGGCCAGGCAGGTGGCGTGTCGGAGATAGCCTCGCTAGTCGTGACGACGCGCGACACCGACTGGGAGGGCGTCCGGCTGCACGTGGTCACCGGCAAAGGCGGGACAGGCAAGACCACGGTAGCGGGCGCGCTCGCCCTTGCCCTGGCCTCTGCAGGCCGCAAAGTCCTGCTAATGGAGGTGGAGGGCAGGCAGGGGATAGCACAACTGTTCGATTGCCCGCCACTGCCCTACGGGGAGCACAAGGTCGCGGTGGCCCCTGGTACCCCGCGGCAGCCAGGCGGTGACGTCTACGCGCTCGCCGCCGACCCCGAGTCCGCGCTGATCGAGTACTTGGAGATGTTCTACAACCTCCGCCATGCAGGGCGTACGCTCACCCGGCTGGGGATTGTGGACTTCGCCACCACAATCGCGCCGGGCCTGCGTGACGTCCTGCTGACTGGCAAGGCAGCCGAGCTGACCCGTCGCCGGGCGGACGGCAGCTTCGCCTATGACGCCGTGGTCATGGATGCCCCGCCGACCGGCCGGATCGGGCGTTTCCTGAACGTCGCGACCGAGGTCTCCGGGCTGGCCCGGATGGGCCCGATCAGGAGCCACGCGGACACGGTCCAGGGCATCATCCGCTCTCCCGAGACGGCGGTGCACTTTGTCACGCTGCTGGAGGAGATGCCGGTCCAGGAGACCCTGGACGGAGTCGCCGAGCTGCACGGCCTGGGCGGCATCCAGCTCGGCGGGATCTTCATCAACATGGTGCGGCCCACCTGCCTGACCGATGCCCAGCTCACCGCCGCGGCGCAGGGCAGCCTCGACACCCACCGGCTGGGTGTCGGTCTCAAGGCGGCGGGCCTGAATGGCAACCGTGGGCCCGACTGGGAGACACTCGCCGTCCCGCTCGCAGCCGAGCTCAGTGACCATGCCCGCGAGGTACTGGCCCAGCGTGAGCACAGGCAGGCGCTCGCCGCCGCCGGGCAACCCTGCTACGAGCTACCGATGATCACCGAACGCATGGACCTGGCCGGCCTGTACCGGCTGGCCAGCGCCCTACGCGAGCAGCGGGCCGCATGAGCGAGCAGAGGGCCGCAGGCGAGCGAAACCAGCAGAGTGAGCCGGAGGGGGCGCGGTGCCGCCTGGACTGAGGAGCGGGGAGCGAGCGCAGCGAGCGCGGGAGCGACGAGGGAAGGCGGCGCCTCAAAGCGCCCCCGCAGGCGAGCGGACTAGCACAGCGTGAACACCCTGACGCCGCCGCGGCTGGAGGTGGACCGGCTGCTCGATGACCCGCGGACCCGGATCATCGTCTGCTGCGGGTCCGGTGGGGTCGGCAAGACCACTGTCGCGGCCGCCCTCGGCCTGCGGGCTGCCCAGCGTGGGCGGCATGTGGTGGTGCTCACCGTTGACCCGGCCCGTCGGCTGGCCCAGTCCATGGGACTGTCGGCGCTGGACAACACCCCGCGCCCGGTGCCGTTCAGCCCTGCGGGCAGCGGCAGCCTGCAGGCGATGATGCTGGACATGAAGCGCACCTTCGACGAGATCGTGGAGGCGCACTCCGACCCGGACCGGGCTGCCCAGATCCTGGCGAACCCCTTCTACCAGTCGGTGTCGTCGAGCTTCGCAGGCACCCAGGAGTACATGGCCATGGAGAAGCTGGGGCAGCTCCGGCGGTCCGACGAATGGGACCTGATCGTGGTGGACACCCCGCCCAGCCGTTCCGCCCTGGACTTCCTCGATGCCCCCCAGCGGCTCAGCCGGTTCCTGGACGGCCGACTCCTCCGGATGCTCACGGCCCCCACCCGGGCTGGTGGGAGGGCCTACGCGCGCATCGTCAACGTGGGGCTCGGCATGATCACCAGCATCGTCACCAAGGTCCTCGGGACGCAGATGCTGCGTGACGTGCAGACGTTCGTCGCCGCGCTCGACACTATGTTCGGCGGGTTCCGTGAGCGGGCGGAAGAGACCTACCGGCTGCTGCAGACCCCCGGGACCGCGTTCCTCGTGGTAGCCACGCCGGAGCCAGACGCCCTGCGGGAGGCCTCCTACTTCGTGGAACGGCTGTCACAGGACCGGATGCCACTGGCGGGGCTGGTCCTCAACCGGGTCCACCGCTCGCCTGCTGCTGCCCTCTCGGCCGCGCGGAGCATGGCTGCCGCCGAGACCATCCAGCCCGCCCCCGAGGAGGCCCACTCGCTGGCGGACGCCGCCTTGCGGCTGCACGCGGAGCGGATGCAACTGATCGCCGCCGAGACCCGCTACCGCCAGCACTTCACCCAGGCCCACCCAGGGGTGCCGGTGGCCGAGGTTCCGGCGCAGCCAGCGGACGTGCACGACCTAGACGGCTTGCAGGCCATTGGCGAGAGCTTCGCCGTGGCCTAGCAGGGGACGAGCCGAGCAACCAGCCATCGGGGGCACTGCCTTCCGGGGTAAGACCCGGAATGCGCGATAGGACGAGGTGTCAGCTGGCGACGAGCTCGGCGCCGGAAGTGGCGGGCTCGTCCTCGGTGCTGCGCTCGTACTGGTTGCGTGCGTTCTCAAGGAGCTCACGCCATGAGGTGACGTCAGGACGGCGGCGCAGCAGCGCACGGCGCTCGCGCTCGGTCATCCCGCCCCAGACACCGAACTCGCTGCCGTTGTCGAGCGCATCCGCAAGGCACTCCGTGCGAACCGGGCATCCCCGGCAGATAAGCTTGGCGCGGTTCTGCGCTGCTCCCTGGACGAACAGTTCGTCAGGGTCTGTTCCCTTACATGCGG
>DASYYE010000418.1:0-2973 GCA_035946955.1 Streptosporangiaceae bacterium
AAGTGTCAGTGCTCATCGCACTGGCCCGTGAGTGAGCCTGCCATCCAACGGCTCCTTCCCGCTCACTGCGGACATGAGCAGGCTATCGGCATCCGGGCAGTGGAGAAGACTCATAGGCGCCTGATAGAACCTCTTATCTTAGGCCAGATCGTATGCGCAGGTGAGCGGGTTGTGCAGGGCGAAGCCGTCCATTGGTGCCCCCACGAGCGCGACAAACTAGCCGTGGATCACACGGATCGTGCGCACAACGGCGTGGATCTGGAAAACTGTGTGGGTGAGTTTGCCGGGCGAAGGGGAACCCCCCAGGGGGGCCGGCCACCCCAGTCACCGCCGCGTGACACGACCAGTCGTACCACCGGCTCCGCCGCCGAACGCGTTGTTCGCGGAGATGCTTCACGCTGCCCGTGAACTCCTTGCGGTCCGCAGCCCACTGGACGCCGAGCTCATGGTGAGCGAACTCCTCGGCACCTGGTGGGGAGAACGTGCCGGACGGCCCGTGGGCAAAGGCAACGACCTGGAGGAACTGGTCGGGGAGGGCCTGGTCGCCTATGCGGCAGGCCACCAGAGCGCACCCGCGCTCGCGCTGCTGTGCGGGGTCGCCTGCCTTGGCACCCAGCGCCAGGCCGCGCTGGCGGAGAAGGCCGCGCTCGCGCTGCTGGAAAAGGACATCCCGCGCCCGCCCTGGGCGGACCAGGTGGGCGCGGTCGAGGCAGCGGAGTGTTACATCAACTCAGACCCCTACGGCGACGGCGACGAGGTCGTGTGCCTGTTCAGCTACGCAGGGGCCGAGCCGCACGCGCTGGTCATGACCGTGGACTACAACACCCAGGGCGCACTGCGGGACGGCTGGGTGACGTCACAGGTGGACACCCTGCTGGAGCGGTGCCGCCAGCCGCGGGACACGGCGTTCGGGGCTGCTTCCCCGCCGGAGGTCCGGCAGTTGCTCAGCAGCGCCCTCGGCATCACCGACAGCGCGGCTGAGCCGCCGGTCACTCCTTCGTTCGCGGCGTACCACGCCTTCATCAGGGCACGTATCCGTGCGCTGCCGCCAGGCCGGCCCGCACGCGTGCCGGACGTACGCAGCCGCAGGTCAGCCCGGCCGCCCGTGGGGCCTGAACCCGCCTCCGGATGGCTGGGGGTGCAGGCACGCCAGCGGGCCTGGACGGGTGACCGCCGCGCCATGCTCGTGGTGGAGTTCCTCGCCTCCGACGACGCGGAAGGCCTGTCCGACCGCCAGGCCGCGAGCCGCTGCACCGACCACATCATCAACTACGGGTGCGAGCAGGACTTCGGCCGGCCGCTGCGGATGAGCCCGGCCAAGGCCGAGAGGTTCCTGCTCACCTGGCTCCCTCAGAAGATCATGCTGACCAAAGCCGAGCAGCACGCGATGCCGCATGTCCTCGCGGCCTGGACGCGCTGGGCCGGTGTGCGCACCGGGCTCCCGGAACCGCTGGCCGAGGAGACGCTCGACGCCGTGATCGGCGCCATGGAGACGTTCACGAAGGTCTACCGCGACCCAGCGTCGTTCGGGCTCGACTCCCGGCTGGTCGCCAGGCTGCTGCCAGACGCCGACCTGGAGGCCCTGCCGCGCCGCGCGTTCGCATTCCCTGTCCTGCGTGGCACCTTCGACGGCGTCGACCTGGCCACACTGGACCCAACACAGCCACAGGCACAGCGGACCCTGCTGGCCGCCGACCACAATGATGCGAACGGCCGGCCCACGAGCGAGCAGCACCTGCAGCGCCACGTGGTACTCAGCGACCGCCTCTGGCGCGGCGACCCGCCGGAGCTGTGGGAGGCCGCGCAGCGCATGCTGGACCGTGGCCAGGACCGGCACGCCGTCCAGCACACGCTGATGTACGTGATCAGGGATGCCGGCGACGACCCCGCCAAGCTGGCCGAGGAACTGGCCAAGCTGTCCTGACCCCGTCGTCCAGCATGGGCAGGCTCACCTGCTTGTGCTGGCCACACCCGCGTCATGCATTGAGCTCACCCGCTGCACTGGCCAGGTCAGCGGCTGCCACGGTGGTGAGGTCGGCGGCGCTCGCGGCCTCCCCCAGGTCCGCTACGCGCAGGTCGCGGGTGGCACAGGCCCGCTCGAACAGCGACCGCGCGAACCGGCCGTTGCCGAGTTCGTCAATCCGCCCCTCGGCGCAGGCACGGTGGAAGATGTTCGCCAGCACCGGCAGCGCGTCCGGCTCGAAGGAGTCACCGGCCTGTTCCGCGATCACGCACGCGATCTGGCTGAGTTCCTCAGCGGTGTAGCTGGGAAACGAGACCCGGACCGAGAAGCGGGACGACAGGCCCGGGTTGCTGTGCAGGAAACGGTCCATGTCGCTGGGGTAGCCCGCGAGCACCATGACCAGCCGCTCACGGTCGTCCTCGGCCCGCTTGAGCAGCGTGGCGACCGCCTCCGCGCCGTAGGCGTCCCCTCCGGAGTAGCCCGGGTTGTACAGCGAGTACGCCTCGTCGATGAACAAGACGCCACCGAGTGCCGAGTCAACCACTTTGCCGGTCTTGATAGCGGTTGAGCCGAGGTGCTCACCGACCAGGTCAGCCCGGTGCACCTCGACGACCTCGGGCCGGACCAGCAGGCCCAGGGCCGCGAAGATGCGGCCCAGGATCCTCGCGACCGTGGTCTTCCCGGTCCCGGGGGGGCCGGTGAAGACAAAGTGGCGGACGGGCGGCTGGCTGGTCAGGCCCTGGCGGTCCCGCAACCGGGCGACGCGCAACTGGGCGGCGATCTCGTGCACCTGCCGCTTGACCGGCTCCAGCCCGATCAGCTCGTCCAGTTCCGCGAGGGCGCTCTCCAGCGTCGGTGCTTCCGCATAACCCCGGAACCTGGAGGTCAGCTCGGAGAAGGCCCGCTCCAGGTCGGAGGCTTCCAGCGTCGTCAGGTCCTCGGCGGCGGGCTCGGCACTGCCGGCCATCACGCGCACGTCACGTGCGTGACCGGCCTTTTCCAGCAGGCTG
>DASYYE010000419.1:0-8964 GCA_035946955.1 Streptosporangiaceae bacterium
GGCGTGGTCTACGGGATAGGCCGCATCGACTCCTCGGGCCGGGTCGCCGACCGCACCATCACCTGCGCGCTGGGCTGGCGCAGCGGGGAGCGGCTGACCCTCACCGCTGATGCGGGCGTTGTCATCGCCCGCCGCGACCCGGGCGGCATGGTCACCCTGCCGGCGAAGCCCTACATCGTCATCCCCGCCGGGCTGCGGCGGCGCTGCGGGCTGCGCACGGGCGACCGGGTGCTGCTCGCCGCGCTGCCTCCCCAGGACACGCTGGCCGCCTACCCCTTCGCGGTCGTGGACCAGGCCATCCGCGCGCACGGCGCCCTCCCGCCCACCGGAGGGGGACAGCCATGACCGTTACCCAGCCGGGCGCGCCTGCGGGCATCTCCCGCCAGGCCGACGTCGACGCCGCGCTGCTGCTGCTGGAACGGCTGGGCCTGACCCCCGCCGACCTGTCCGGCCTCCCGCGAAACCAGCGGCCGGCACCGACCTTCGCCGAGTACGTCCCGAAGGTTTCCGCGACGGTCAGCGCCGGAACCCGCCGGGCGTATGGCTCGTACTGGAACCGCATCACCGAGCAGTGGGGCACCCGCCGCCTGGACGAGCCGACGCCATCAGACATCAGGCAGCTGATGGCCTACACGAAGGCCCATGTGGTGGCCAGGCGCAACACCCGCGGCGGGCGCAGTGCCGCCGAGCACCTGGTCGCCGCGCTGCGCTGCCTGTACGCCCGCGCCGAGGACGACGGGCTGGTCAGCGAGGCAGCCAACCCGGCCCGCAAGGTGGCCAAGCCACGGCGGCTGCCCTCAACCCGCCGGGCCCTGGCTGACACCCGCCTCGCTGAGATCAACGAGACCGCCGCTGCCACCGGCAACGACCCCGCGCTGGACACGCTGCTGCTGCGGCTGCACACCGAGACAGCCTGCCGCCGCGGCGGCGCGCTCGCACTTCGCACCGGGGACCTGGACACCGCCCAGTGCCTGGTCCTGCTGCGGGAGAAAGGCGAGACCGTCCGCTGGCAGCCGGTGTCCCCCACCTTGATGGCCCATCTGGTGGCACACGGCCGCGACCGGCACGCCCCGCCCGGCGGCCAGCTGCTGCGCTACGCCAGCGGGCAGCCGATCACCAGCCGCCGCTATGACCACCTGTGGGACCGCATCGGCAAGCACCTGCCCTGGGTCGCCACCCAGCAGATCAGCACCCACTGGATCCGCCACACCACGCTCACCTGGGTCGAACGCAACTTCGGCTACGCCATCGCCCGCGCCTACGCCGGGCACTCCGACAGCGGCAGCGACAACGGCGCCACATCCACCTACGTGCGGGCCAGCCTCAGCGAAGTCGCCACCGCACTGGCCGCGCTGACCGGTGAACCCCACCCCCTCGCCACCCCGGAAGGATGACCACGATGGCTGTTCTCACCCTTCCCGGCGCGGACCGCACCAGCGGAGAAGACCCGGGGGTCCCGGTCCGTGGCGGCCGGCCCGCCGCGCGGACCACAGACATGGCGGGCACGGACCGGTCCGCCCCGGTGCCCCGGCGGGGCCGGGCTGTACGGTCCTGGCCGCTGCTGGTCCTGGCCGCCCCAGCCGCAGCTGAGGTGTGGTCCGGCTGGGTCGGCATCGCGCAGAAGACCGGCTTCGGGCTGGTCTCCCCGCTGCCGGGCATCTGGCCGTCCCTGCACCTGGACACCACCATCACCCTGCCGGTCGGGGTCGAGGCGTACGCGGCGTATGCGCTGCGGGCCTGGCTGGCCAGCGAGGATGCGGTGAGCCGCCGCACCCGCCGGTTCGCGAAGTACTCAGCCGTCTTCTCTTTCGCGCTCGGGATGGCCGGGCAGGTCACCTGCCACCTGCTGGCCCAGGCCGGGGCCACGCGGGCGCCATGGGCCATCACCACCGTCGTGTCCTGCCTGCCGGTCCTGGTCCTGGCTATGGGGACCGCCCTGGCCCACATGCTGCACGACGACGCAGCCACCGCAGACAGCAGGACCAGCGGACAACACAGCAACTGGTCCTCCTCGGACTGGTCCGCCCAGGACCACACAGGGGCGGGCGGGGACCAGTCCGCAGCCCGCGGGACACCGGCGAGGACCGCTGCTGGGGCCAGGACCACAACGTCTGCGTCCCGCGCTCACAGCACGGCCGGCGGGACCACGGGACCCGTGCCAGCAGCCGCTCGGCCAGGGGTGGACCAGGCCCGGCTTGCCGCCCGCAGGCTTGCCGACGCCGGGATTCCCCTGTCGCGGCGGTCACTGCGCAGCAGCGGGGTCCGGGGCTCCAACGAAGCCCTCAATGCCCTGGCACGCACTCTCAACGCCGAACTGGCAGGAACCGCCGCCCAGCGGGCTCCGCTGCACGGCGCAGCCGGGCCACCAGGCCAGGCACAAGACCGGCCCGGACACGCCGCACCGGCCACATGACGGCCACCAGCCAGCACCCCGCGGGCCAGCGCGCAGTACGCCGGTTGCAGTCCCACCAGCCCCGGTCCGGGCGCCGCTGCGCCCGGCCGGGGCAGGCCCGGGTGGCCCACGCTCCTCACCTGCCCTCCCCGAAATGATGGTGACAATTTCGCGGTCTTCGGGACATACTGAGGCACAGACCCATGTGAACCGTACGGCCAGAATGTGGTGCCCGGGGGCGCCGACGGGGCGGGGCGGGGTTCTGCTCATCTCACTCGCTGACCCTCTGTGCCGGGTTGAACCATCCGGCCAATCTGGCTCGTATATGTCCTGACAGGGGGATTGTTCAGTGCCGACCGCCGGAGGTGACAGCCGGCGTGCACGCGAGGAGGCCGAACTGGTGGCCCAGATAGCCGCCGGGGATATCGGTGCCCCCGTGGCAGAGCTATACCGCCGCTACTGCGGACGGCTGTACTGGTTCGGCATGCAAACTCTCGGCAACACCGGCCTGGCCGAGGAGATGGTGCAGGAATGCTTCGTCCGGCTGTGGCGCACCGCTGCGCGGTTTGACCCCGACCGGGGCAGCGTAGCCGCCTACCTGTTCGCCATCGCCCGCAGCACCGCCTTAGATGTGCGCAGGCGCCCGTCGTCACGCCCCCTCGCCTGTGTTGAAGACGCCCACCTGCCACCGCTGGCTGACAATGTGGACAGCATCCTCGACAGCGTGGTCATCCGTGAGGGCATGGATGCGCTCAGCCCTGCCCACCGCGAGGTCCTCACGCTCGTGCACGAGGAAGGCCTGACCCAGTCACAGATCGCTGAACGCCTCGGTGTGCCGCTCGGGACAGTCAAGACACGCCTGTTCCACGGCCTGCGTGCCCTGCGGGCCGCGCTGGTCAAGCGGGGGTTCGATGCCAGCACCTGACGGCAACACCGGCCCCGTGCACCGAGACGTCGCAGGCTGGGTTCTGGGCGCCCTGGACCCCGGCGACACCGCCCGCTTCACCGAGCACCTGCAAACCTGCGGGCAATGCCAGACCGCGGCGGCGGAGCTTGAGCCGGTTGCCCGGATGCTCCGCAACCCCCTCACCGGGGCAGGCAGCGCCGAAGAGCAACCGCCGCCTGGGCTTGAGGCGCGGACGCTCGCACGGGTGGAATGGGCCGCCCGGCTGGCCGAGGCCGCGCAAACCGGGCCGGGAATCCAGGCCAGGCCCAGCGCAACGCAACCCGGGCCTGAAGTCGCACACACCGCGCCGGGCCACAGCACTGCCGGGCCAGCTGGATCGCGATCCGGGCAGGTTACGGGGGCAGCCACGTCGCGGCGCAGGCACATCCAGGCTCTGTCCCTGGCCGCTGCCTCAGTCGCGGCGATCGGGACCGGTGCAGCGGTCTGGGTATCGCGGCCCGCCCCGGCCACCCTCACGTACACCATCCCCCTGCGCGCACCCTACGGCGGGGCAGCATCAGGCGTGGCACACGCCGAACACGCCAGCAACGGCTGGTCCGTTCAGCTGACCGTCCACAGCCTCAAAGACCTCGGCCCGGGACGCTTCTACGAATGCTGGTACACCCGCCCAGGCAGCCGGCCAGGCCATCCCGGCCTGATAACCGCCGGCACCTTCACCGTCGGACCCAACGGCAGCGCCACAGTCCACATGTGGAGCGCAGCCGACCCGCACAGTTTCCCCACCATGCAGATCACAGCCGAACAGCCAGACGACGCCGGGCGGCGTGGCCAAATCGCCCTCAGCGGCTCAGCGAACCACTGACCAGAGGTGCCAGGGCCGCTGGACACGAAGACCCGGCACCAATGGCGCATAGGGAGATGGAACAAGTCCGAAAACCTGGACCCCCCTGACCAGGCGCGGCAACTGACCATCGAGTGGACTGTGACGCGTCGTTTCGCTGACTTGAATAAACGTCACATGGTGTCAGTGGACAGACGTCACCCGGTGTCAGTAGCCGACGGGCCGCCTGAATTGTCTGCTGGGGCCTGGCCCGCCTGGGCGATGAGGGGGCGCTCCGAGCCGGCACGGGGCAGGACTCTGCCACAACCGCGGGCAGCGCACGGGGCCGCGGCAGGCACCGGCGCGGTCAGCGAGGTCAGGTCAGGGCTGAACGCTCCCCCGGCACGTTGGTCTCCTGTGCCGGCGGCTGCCGCCGCGTTTAGTGGAGGCTCGGGCAGGTGCCAGGGTCTGTTTATTTGCAGGTCAGGCGGACGGCGGCGGCGGCCAGGGGGGTGTTGGGTGTGGTGCCGCGGGCGTCGGTGACCATCATCATGGCCTGGCCGGTGGGGAAGGTGTAGGGGCCGTGGCTGTACCACTGTCCGCGGTAGGCGGTTTGGTCGATGACGAACGCGGTGGACTCCAGGTAGCTGGTGTCGCCGGTGGTCCAGTCGTAGGCGGCGGTGTAGGCGGCGTCGGGGCTGTCGGGGACGTAGATGTGGAAGGTGCACTGCGCGGTTTTGGGGACGTTGTCGAAGTACCACTCGTAGTCGTCCTGCCAGCGGGCCGGGTCCGAGGACGCGGTCGGCTGGGAGTACACGAGCAGGTCTGAGCAGCCTGGGACGTTCCAGTGCGCGGCGGTGGCCTGTGTCCATTTGTGGGTTTCGGTGAAGTCGTCCTGGGTGACCCTGGCCAGGGCGGTGTCGGGACAGCCCGGCCCTACCGTCTGGTCATAAGCGCCCAGCAGGGGCGGCGGCGCGGACGTGGCCGGGTGGCCGCGCAGCAGGGCCACGGCCAGTGCGGCGGCGAGCAGGGCGGCCACTGCCGCCAGCGCAGGGGCCACCAGCCGCCGGGGGGCCCTTGTGTGTGGCTTCGGGCCGGTGGCGGGCCGCGCGGGCAGGAACGCGGTGGGTGCTGGGAGGGGGGCACGTGCCATCGCCGCGATGGGCGGCGCGTGGCGGACCAGCGGCGTGTGGCGGACCAGCGCCAGCTCTGCGCCGGCCGTGCGCTGCGGCAGGCCGCCCGCCGCGGTGACGGGGCCGGCCTGCAGCTGGGCGCGTGCCTGGGCCAGCCGCTGGCTCCACCATTGCCCGTCGCCGCGGCAGACGAGCACGAAGGCGCGCACCACACGCTCTGACGGCAGCTCGTATCCGGCCACGGCGGCCGCCAGCGCGCTCTTGGATACCTCGCAGCGGCGCGCCATCTTCCAAAACGGTGGCTCTCCCGCGGGAGCGCGTAACGCCCGCAGCTCGCAGGCGAACCGCTCCACCACCCCGCCGGCCGGGTCCAACGGCCGCATCCTGCGCCCCACAGCAACCCCCCAGGCCGCCCCGCTGGACAATCCGGCGTCCCCGGATTGTCCAGGACCCTACCCGCTGGACAATCCGGCCCCTTCAATTGGGCTCGCCAGCCGGAGCAGGAACCGGCCCGCGGGCGCCGAGTCCAGACCCTGGCTTGACCAAACCAGCTGCCCGCGAAACCGTCTCGAAGGAGAGCGCCATGCCCCGTGCCAGAGCCGCCGTCACCCTGATCACCATCACCGCAGCCCTCGCGGCGGCCGCCGGCCTGCTCGGCGCCACGCCGGCTTCCGCCGCCGCCTCGGCGAGTGCCGTCTCGAGCACCTCTTCCGACCACACCACGACCACCACCACTGTCACGACGGTCGTGCTTCCTGCAACTAGATGCGCCCAGCTCAAGGCGGAGTACCCAAGGCAAGCTGGCAACCCAAGGCTGTGCCGGGCCACCCACATCGAGAAGCGGACGCTAACACCTATTCTGACCGGCTCGGCAAGCCAGGCAGCATCCTCATGCTGGTCGGGTACGGCGTCGTTCTATGACCAGTACATCGAGTTCCCTGGCACGTACTCGCTCCAGCTCAACTCAACGTTCACCTATAGCTGCAGTGTCCCGACAAGTGTTCATATTACCAACTGTAACCTTAACTGGTCCGTCATCGGATTTAGCATTTCAAACATCCAATGCTGGGGTTACCACACCAACCTTCCATCCGAGGCGGCATACCAGCAGTGGGTGGTTAAGCGGCATTCCAGAAGTTCCGTTCGTAACCCGGGGGGAGCCAGGGGCTGGTCCAGGGCGCGGCCATGGCCAGCATCTGGTCCGGTGAGCGGTTGCGGAAGAAGGAGTGGATCTGCCTGAGCCGTCCGGGCCAGGTGACGGCGGTGTTGGCGACGTAGTTCTTCAGGCCGGCCCAGACGCGCTCCACCGGGTTGTCGTGTGGGCTGTAACGGGCGCTGTAGAGCAGTTCCAGGCGGGGGTGGGTCTCCAGGTAGGCGGTGACGGCCCGGGCGTGGTGGATGCTGTCGTTGTCGCAGATCACCACGATGGCGGGGGCGCGGGGGAACGCTTCGGTGAGCATGCCCAGCAGCACGACGAAGTCGGCTGCGCAGCGGCGGCCCAGCCGGTAGACCCAGCGCCCGGTGGTCACCTCGATGGCGCCGAACACGGTGACCTGCCGGTTCTTGCCCGGGGTCGGGATGGTGGGGCGGGTGCCGCGTGGTGTCCAGCTGGCCCGCACGTGCGGCAGCAGGTTCAGGTGGGTCTCGTCTTCGGCCAGCACCACGGCCCGGCGTGGCAGTTCCAGCAGCCGGGCCACGACCCCGGCCACCACATGGTCGTGGCAGGGGTCGCCGCGGGCAGTGAGCTTGGGCCGGCGCCAGATGGCCACCAGCCGCACCCGCCGGTACAGGGTGCGCATGCTGACCTGCGGGCGGCCCAGACAGTGCCAGACTCGCGGCAGCGTCCACGGGCCCGGCCGCTCCAGCAACGCGGCGATCCTGCTGGCCAGCCGCTTGCCTCCCAGTGGTGGACGGCCGCAGCGGGGCCGGTCAGCCAGCCCCGCTAATCCTTCGCTGTTGAACCTGCCGACCCAGCGGCGCACCGTGGCTGGGTGGCACTCCAGCAGCCCAGCGATCTGGGCCGCTGATAAGCCCTCCAGCGACAGCAGCACCATCACTGCCCGCAATGCCTGCCGCCACTGGCCCCGCAGACCGGCCCGCAGCCGCTCAACCTCCTCGCCGGCACTGTTGGCGAACACGCAGACCGGGCGCATACTGACCACGACCTCGCCGGGTGGTGGAACGAAGTGGCAACCTCGATCCAACCCCCGGCGAGGCTGATGTCAACGCCCGCTCACCCCAGCACACCCTCGCCCTGGGTTACGCGCAGGACTTCTGGATTGGCGCTTAACTTGTACGACGGGCCGATCAATGTCGGAACCTACACGGCATGGCAGCGGCGCGAATGCTACGCCGGGGTCAGCTGCTCCTGGTACTGGGGGTAAGCGGCATCCGTCCAGCCGGGACGTGCTACGGACCGAAGGGACAACCCCGCACCCAGCCTTGAGTGTCAGCGGGCGTGGGCACGGTACCCAGTGCCCACGCCCGCTGCGCCCGCCGTCTCCCCCCAACGGCGGGCAGCCCAGGACAACTCACCGGCATATGGGCACATTCCGGCCTCGCGCCCTACCAGGGAACCGGCGGGCGCGAGGTCTGCTATCTTGCCTTCTCCCGGGCGGGATGGTTGCTGGCGGTTTGTAAGGCTGCTCGCGGCATGACCTGGCTGCTGCACTTTCCCGCTGCACCCATAAGCGCGTCACCGGCTGCTTAGAAGGATGGCTTCGATGCTGGCTGGGACAGCCCCCGGCGTCCGAGCTGGGAAGGGGTTTCTTTGACACAGGAAGAATGTGGCGGCGGCTATGTAATCGACCATACTGTGAGTTCCGGACGCGAAGACTATGTTACTCAAAGACTCGTTGAGTTCAATAAAGCTAACAGCACGGCGCTGGCCGTGCGGGAGACTCCCCCGCTTCCGGTCCAGGTGACAATCCTGGACTCGGATGGGAATATCTGCGGCGGCCTGATTGGGCGGACCCACGCTATACCGCAGTGGCTGGAGATCACAGTCATTTGGGTCGATGCCGCCATCCGGGGACAAGGACTCGGCAGGCGGCTCATCACCGAAGCGGAGGGTGAGGCGCGGCAGCGTGGCTGCCGCTACGCGCGCGCCATCACCAGCAACTTCCAGGGCCCCTGCTTCTACCCCAAGCTCGGCTACAAACTCTACGGAACGCTGGAAAACTGCCCACCCGGCGAGACCGTCCTCTACTTCTGGAAGGACCTCTCCCCAGGGACCAAGTGACACGCGAACCTGGCCGTGGTCATGGCTGCCCGCAACCGCGCAGGAACGCTGGCGGAGGACTCATTCGCCGCCGGATTGGACCATCCTCCCAGCCGGCGCCGATCTCGCCGGGAAAACTCCCAGTCCAGGATTTGCGCCTGCGCAGCAAGCGACACGGAAGCCGCAGGCCGTAACGGCCCGGCAGACGGGCCACCCGGGGGTGCCTGACAGGGGACGACACGCACGCCTGCTCATTCCGGCAGGTCACCTACCCAGGCTCCCCCAGCCATTGCGTGCGCGGCAGCTGTGACCGCATGACACCGAAGCAAACATTTGACACCGTCCGCGCAAACCGCTGTAAATGCGTCCCTTATGGGACGCCACCTTGACCCGCCGGGCAGCACTCGCCTGGCGGCCGGGGCCGCCGGCGAGGATGCGCTGGTCCAGGTGGCATGGCGTGCCAGGCACGTGGGCGTCCCGGGACCGGGTCCC
>DASYYE010000420.1:0-11119 GCA_035946955.1 Streptosporangiaceae bacterium
TCCGCAGTGCGGCCATGGCGCGTGAGGTGTGGCTCTTGACCGCGCCTTTGCTGATGCCCATGGCCGCGGCGATCTGCGCTTCTGACAGGTCGGCGTAGAACTTCAGCACCAGTGCCTCGCGCTGGCGGGCGGGCAGCCCGCGCAGGGCGTCCACGACGGCGGCGCGTTCGAGCAGGGTGATCGCGCCCTGCTCGGCTGATGGCTCGTCCGGGCCGGGCACGGGTGCGTTGCGGTCCACCACGACCCGGTGGCGCAGCACCGACCTCGACCGGTTCACCACCGAGGCACGCAGGTACGACACAGCCTTCTCGGTGTCCCGGATACGCGCCCAGGCGCCGTGCATGGCGACGAAGGAGTCCTGCACGACCTCTTCGGCGGTGGCCGGGTCGCGGACCAGGAGCCCTGCCAGCCGTACCAGCGACCAGTAATGGGTGGCGTATATCTCCGTGACCGCCTGGCCAGCGTCCCACTCAGCCGCGAGTGGTCCGAGCACGGCATCAGGGATAAAGCTCATGGCAACCGCTGAAGAACTCCGAGTGACCATGTTGCTGGGCAGGGATAACGTCATGACAAGTTCCCATACTGGAGTTGTCGGCCGGACAGCCAGCCCAGGTGGCCAAAACCCCCCACAGAGTCCAGGCGCGGACCAGGCTGCTCCGCAATTGCGGGCAGGACCACTCGAGATTATGAGCTTCACCCTCGCTTAATCAAGACCCTTAACCACCTTGACACCTAGCGCTGGGAAGGCCGCGGCGGCAGCCTCCCGGGAGGGCGCTGACCGGCAGCAGTTAGGCTGGCCGAGCCACCTGACATAGGAGAAACCGTGACGGACATCGTGATCCCTGATGACATCCGCCCAGCTGACGGCAGGTTCGGCAGTGGACCGTCCAAGGTCCGGCCCGAGCAGGTGGCCGCGCTGGCAGAGTCTGGGGCCACCTATCTCGGGACATCCCACCGCCAGGCCCCGGTCCGGTCACTGGTGCGGCGGGTCCGTGAAGGCCTCGCCGAGCTGTTCAGCCTGCCGGAGGGTTACCAGGTGGTGCTGGGCAACGGCGGCACCACAGCGTTCTGGGAGGTCGCGGCCTTCGGCCTGGTCCGTGAGAGGTCCTCGCACCTGTCCTTTGGCGAGTTCTCCTCGAAGTTCTCGAAGGTCACCGCGGCCGCACCCTGGCTGGCCGCACCCGTGGTCATCGAGGCTCCGCCCGGCAGCCACCCGCAGCCACAGGCCGCGGCCGGTGTCGACGCCTACGCACTGACTCACAACGAGACCTCTACCGGCGTTGCCATGCCCATCCGCCGGGTGACGGACGCCGACGACGGCGCGCTGGTGCTCGTGGACGCCACCAGCGGTGCTGCCGGACTCCCCGTCGACGTGAGCCAGGCGGATGTCTACTACTTCGCGCCACAGAAGTGCTTCGGGTCCGACGGTGGCCTGTGGATCGCGCTCATGTCGCCCGCCGCCTTGGACCGGGCCGCTGAGGTTGCCGGCAGCGGCCGCTACATCCCGGAATTCTTCTCCCTGCCGGTGGCGATCGACAACTCTGCCAAGCAGCAGACATACAACACACCCTCAGTGGCGACGCTGCTGCTCATGGCCGAGCAGGTGGAGTGGATGCTCGCCCAGGGCGGCCTCGCCTGGACGGTTGCCCGCACCGCCGACTCCTCGGGGCGCCTGTACGCCTGGGCGGAGAAGTCGGAGTACGCCACGCCGTTCGTGGCGGACCCCACCATGCGCTCGCAGGTGGTGGGGACCATCGACTTCGCTGACACGGTGGACGCGGCCGCCGTGGCCGCCACGCTGCGGGCCAACGGGATCGTGGACACCGAGCCCTACCGCAAGCTCGGCCGCAACCAGCTCCGCATCGCCATGTTCCCGGCTGTGGACCCAGCCGACGTAGAGGCGCTCACCGCCTGTATCGACTACGTGATCGACCAGCTCTGACGGGCATCCAGGAAGCCCTTAGCGCAGCACCGCCCCGGCGAGCGCGAGCGCCACGAGCAGCACGAGGACGGCGGGCAGCAGCCAGCGCGTCGCGTGGTAGTTCACGGGCCGTAGCCTAATCCCGGCGCTGCGGCTGGGTTCGCGGGGGCTGGGGCCTGGCTTGCGGGAGCCCAGGATGCCTCCCCGGCGGCTCGGCCAGGTGGCGTAGGCACTCGCAGTGGCCAGGCGCCTAGGGTCTCGTACCGTGGCTGCTGCTGCAGTCGGCTGCGGATCAGGTAGACCTCTGCCGCTGCCCACGGCCCGCCCGTGTGGCTGTCCAGTGCCGCCACCAGAGGCCGGACGTCCACTGGCGACCGGCACCTGGCCAGGGTCAGGTGTGGCTGGTAGCGCCGGCCATCTGAGACTGGCGGCGCCCCGGCACGGCGGGCCCCCGCTGCCACTGAAGCGGCCAGCGCGGTGAGGCCCTGGCGGTCACCCTGCACACCAGCCCACAGCACCCTGGCCTTGGCCTGGCTTGGGAACGCCCCGGCGCCGCCGAGCGAAAGGTTCAGGCGAGGGTGCCGGCCCGCGGCCCGCGCCAGGCGGGTGGTCAGGCCGGCCAGTGCTGGTTCTTCTACCTCGCCGAGGAACGCGAGCGTGAGATGCCACGCGTCCGTGCCGGTCCAGCGGAGCCCGGGCCAGGCCGGGCGCAGTGGCGCCAGCTCCTGGTCCAGTTCGTCAGCGGCCCAGCCAGGGAGTGCCAGCGCGACGAACAACCTCATGAGTCATGGTAAGCAGCCGTTGCATAGCTGCGGCGCCCTGCTCGGGTGGCTGTTTCAGCCACGCCACGTGCCCGCGCCAGCACCACGGCGGCTGCCGCCGCGGCCACCGCGGCGACCAGCCCGCCACCGACCAGGCTCATCCGTGCGCCGAACTGCTCGGCCACCCAGCCGCACATCGGTGAGCCCAGCGGGGCCCCGCCCAGGAAGACCAGCATGTACAGGCCCATCACACGGCCCCGGACCTCCGGTGCTACGGAGAGCTGGGTCGTGGAGTTCGCGGTGGCGGAGAACACCAGCAGGGCCAGGCCGGTCGGGACGAGCATCGCGAGGAACGCCCAGTAGGTGGGCATGAACCCGGTCACCACCTCCAGGGCACCGAAGGCGCCGGCCGCGGTCAGCAACAGGCCCATCCCAGGCCGGGCGCGACGCGCCGCCAGCAGGGCACCTGCCAGGGCGCCAGCCGCGAACACGGCGGAGGCCAGCCCGAACTCGGTAGCCCCGGTGTGGAACACCTCACGCGACATCAGGGCGGTTGTCACGGTGAAGTTCATGCCGAATGTGGCCACGAAGAAGACGAGCCCGAGCGTCAGCCACACCTGTGGGCGGGCTGCCACATACGACAGCGCTTCCCGCAACTGGCCACGCGCCCTCGGCACGGGTTCCAGCGGGTGCAGCTCAGCGGGGCGCATCAGCTTCAGCCCGGTCAGCACCGCGCCGTATGAGACGGCATTGACCAGGAAGGCGGCTGGTACGCCCACGGTCCCGATGACCAGGCCGGCCACGGCCGGCCCTACGACCCGTGCCAGGTTGAAGGTGGCGCTGTTGAGCGCGATGGCGTTCGCCATGCGGTCGCGGCCCACCAACTGGGCCACGAACGTCTGCCGGGTCGGGTTGTCGACCACCGCTACCAGGCCGAGGGCGAACGCGAGCAGGTACACGTGCCACACCTCGACCGCTCCGGTCAGTGCCAGCAGGCCGAGCACCAATGCGAGTGCTCCCATGAGCGCCTGGGTTATGAAAAGAATGGCCCGTTTGGGATAGCGGTCGGCGACGGCACCGCCCCACAGGCTGAACAGCAACTGGGGCAGGAACTGCAGCCCGATCGCGGTGCCCAGCGCAGTGCCGCTGCCGTGGGTGAGCTCGAGTACCAGCCAGTCCTGGGCGACCCGCTGCATCCAGGTGCCGGTGTTGGAGACGACCTGCCCGGCCGCGAACAGCCGGTAGTTGCGCGTGGCAAGTGAGGAGAACGTGCGGTGCCGCGATTGGGGGCCTCCTACGCCTGGCTGACCCGCTCCAGGATCTCGGCCGCCACGCGCAGGCTGGCTCGTTCGGCCGGGGTCAGTTCCGCCAGGCGGCGGGCCAGCCACTCGTCGCGGCGCCGGCGTGCCTGGCGTACCAGCTCCCGCCCTTCCTCGGTCACCGAGAGCAGCACCTGCCGCCGGTCGGTGGGATGGGCGCTGCGGGTCACCAGCCCGGCTTCCACCAGGGCGCTGATAACGCGGGTCATGGAGGGCGGCTGGACCTTTTCGTGGTCGGCCAGTTCTCCGGGGGTCATTGGGCCGTGCCGTTCCAGGGCGATCAGGGCCGCCAGCTGAGTGTCGGACAAGTGATCCCCGGCCGGACCCGGTACGTTCCGCTCGGCCCTCAGCCGCCGGGCGAGACGGCTCACCGAGATCCGCAGTGCCGTGGCCAGGCCCGCGTCGGAGATGGGCTTGTGCGTCATTTTCATTAGCCTGACTCATTACTTTTGCTAACAGTATCAAGTGACCTGGGTATTCCACAGGTCCATCAGGGCCACGCCTTAGGCTGGGACCGTGACCCGTGCACGCCGCCCCGCGCCGCCTCCCCTGGAGGCGGACGACCAGCTCGTGACCGCCGTCATCACCGCGGGGTGGGCCATCGCCCTGGTCGTGGCGCTCGTCCTGGGCGACCGCATCCCCGCACCGGCACGATGGTGGGTCTGGACCTGCCTGGCCGGGACCGTCATGGGACTGTTCGGCCTGTGGTTCGTGCCACGGCTGAAGCGTGCCCGCGCCCGCAGCGCGGCCCGGCGGTAGCCAGCGCCGGAGCGCGCGGGCGAGGGCTGACGGACACGCCCTGGCGGCGCAGCGGGCGCTGGACTCCTCAGCCGTGGTCGAGGGACTCGAAGACCGTCTCTTCCACGGTGACGCCCGGCAGGTCCATGAGGTCATAGCCCAGTTCGTCGATGACCGGTGCGACCGGGTGGTCCGTGCCTGGGGGCAGCAGAGCCTCCGAGTGTGCCCCACAGCCGTGGTCCACCGACACGACGCGGCCGTCATCGGGCGCGTAGGCGTTCGCGCACACACCGAACACCTGGCCCAGTGGGCCACTCAGGCGGGCGAAGAACCCGCACCCGACACAGGTGCCGGGGGCGGCATGGGCGAGCGGGCTCCTCGGCCCATGCTCGCTCGTGTACCACCGCAGTGCCGCGTCATCGCGTCCTGCTGCGGACAGGACGCGGGCCTGCGGCGGCACCGGCAACGTCTGGTCGGTGCCGGAACCTTCGGCAGGCGGGGTCACCCAGCCAACCATCAGGCCAGCGTCGGTCCAGTCCGCCAGGCCGTCCTCACCTTCCAGCACAGCCATGGGCACGAGCCGCTCGTCGTCCTCGGACGCGGGCATGATGTCGCCCACCCCAAGGTCTCCGGGGCGCAGCCGTTCACGCCAGGGAACCCATTCCGGGGCCAGTATGGAGTCCGGGCCGGGCAACAGCAGGCTCTCGCTCACGGTGACGGTCTTCGACCTCGACGCCCGGGTGAGCGTGACGGCCCACCGCCACCCCCGGTAGGCGGGGTCAAGGCAGCCGAACAGGTGGGTGACAACTCTCTCACCTTCGGCCTCGACGCCGACATGGTCGCCAACGCGACCCTCGCCCGCGACCTCGGTGGCCGCAGCCAACGCCAAGTCCACGGCCTGCGCGCAGACCTCGTCAGGCTCTCGAGTGCGCATCCGAACAGGGCTCACGTTCAGTAATTGAACCTCATCGGGGGGCATGCTTGCACCATGGTGCGCAGAGTTGGGGGCACTCCCGGCGAGAACGCCCAGTCGTGGCAGGAGCCGGAGCGCAGAATACTGGTGGGTATGCGATGGCTGCAGGCCCGTACCGCACTGTGGCGGACCGCACGGACGGCAAGCGAGGCCGCTGCGTCAGGGTCGCGGGCGGCCGTGGCGACCGCCCGGTGGACCAGTGCCGCGTACCAGCGGACGACCCGCGTGATGCACCGGCTGACCGGTGCGTCCGGGGCGGGCCACACCGGCCTCGCCAGCCTGATCGAGCTGACGGCCGCGGGCAGCGCCGGAGACGCGTTCGTGGCGGTGTCGCTGGCGGGGACGCTGTTCTTCAGCGCCTCACCTGACCAGGCCAGGGGCAGGGTGGCCTTGGCGCTGCTCGTAACGATGGCGCCCTTCGCGGTCCTCGCCCCGCTGATCGGGCCCATGCTGGACCGCGTGCAGCAGGGGCGGCGCTACCTGCTGGCCGGGACACTGCTGGCACGTGGCCTGCTGTGCTGGGGAATGTCGGGCGCGGTGTTCCACAACGACACCGTCACGCTGCTGCCAGCGGCGTTTGGCGTCCTCGTCCTGCAGAAGGCGTACGGGGTGACCAGGAGTGCGGTCACGCCCCGGGTGCTGCCGGACAAGATCACTCTTGTGGCGGCCAATGCACGGATCGGGCTGGCTTCGCTGGTTGCTTCGACCGTGGCCGCGCTGGTCGCCGCCGGAGTCGACGTCGCGTTCGGCGGCGGGGTGGGGGGCGCTGCCTGGGTGCTGCGGCTGGGGACGGTGGTCTACCTGGGGGCCACGGCATTGAGCTTTGCCGTGCCGGACCGGGTGGATGCTGGCGACGAACAACTGGCACCCTTGCCCGGACAGGCCACACCACAGGCCAGTACGCCGGCTGCCGGGGCTGCCGGCCCATCGGCGGCCACACGCCGCACCGCTGGCAATGGCGGGCCGGCCATGGTGCGCTGGCGGACCCTGGCCCGGGTCGGCCCAGCCGTGGGCGAGGCGATGGGAGCCAATGCGACGCTGCGCGCGTTCTCCGGGTTCATGATCTTTTTCCTGGCGTTCCTGCTCCGGATCGTGCACTTCCCCGGGGTGAACGACAAGGTGGCACTGGCCGCGATGATCGCGTCAGCGGCTGTCGGTGGTTTCCTGGGCACCGCAGTGGGCGCGGCACTGCGCGCCAGGCGGCCGGCTCTCATCACCTTCGGCATGCTGGCCGCGGCCACCTTGGTCACCGCGGGATGCGCCGCGTTCTTCGGCCTGGGGGCCGCGCTTGTCGTCTCGCTGGTGGCGGCGTTCGGCCAGGTGCTTGGCAAGCTGGCATTGGACTCGACCGTGCAGGACGACATCGGTGAAGAGATCAGGTCTTCCACGTTCGCGGTCTCGGAGACCCTGCACCAGCTGTCGTGGGTCGCTGGTGGCCTGGTCGGGCTGGCCTTGTCGCTGACTTCCAGCGGTGTCGCCGGGCTCGCGGTCGCCGCCTCCGGGCTCGCGGTCTCACTCACGTTCCTGGTGCTCCGCAGGCGCCGGCGTATCCTCGACGCCCGTCGCGCCCGGATGGCCGCCGCTACCTGAGGTAGCGCTCCAGGGACTCGGCCTTTGAGGTCAGGCCCACTCAGGGTTCGACGTCGTCGGCGACTGCGCGCAGGAGTGCCGCGATCTTCCCCGCGTCGCGGGGGTCGGGGTGCCGCCCCCGCCGGTAGGAGCCGGACAGACTGTCGAGCAGCTTGATCAGGTCCTCGACCAAGACCACCATCTCGTCCGGGCTCTTCCGGGGCGACTTGGCCACGCTCGTCGGTGGCTCCAGCACCTTCACCTGGAGTGCCTGAGCGCCGCGGCGGCCCTCCGCCACACCGAACTCGACCCGCTGGCCCGGGCGCAACACGACGCCGGACGGCAGGGCGGTGGAGTGAACGAACACCTCGCCGCCGCCGTCGCGGGACAGAAAGCCAAACCCTTTGTCGGCGTCATACCACTTGACCTTGCCGGTGGGCACAGGAAGAACCTCGCGAGAATTAGGAGTGGTTGGTCTCACACGCAGCGTGCGATCTTAGGGTAGTCGGTCTACCGCTTACGCGTCAGTAACGATGCGGCTCGTGACAGCGGCGTGACCCCGGCTCGACTGGCCAGGGCCACGCCGCCCACGACCCCCACGTTGTGGATGGTGCTGGGACGGGATCACGTGGGTGGCCGGGAACCAATGTGGGCATCCGCCGTGTGTCTGCGGCGGAGGCCGCAACGCCTTCATACCCCGCCTCTATCACCGGTAATCACCAGATGTTACTTCTGGGCGCAGAAAGTCACTCGGCGTTACTTACGCCGCCACGGCGGGACTTTGACGCGGGGGCCACGGTGGACCCGCCACGCTAGGTATGTGGCTGACAAGAGACAGCCGAGCCGGATCAGGTACCCGGCGGACGCGGCGACCGAGCGGACGTATTCCACGGCCACGTTGCCTGGGCCACGCACGAGCACCGCGATCAGGACACTGCCGGCCAGCGTAACCAATACCGGCCCGAGCAGGGCGACCCATTTGTCACGTACATCCCACACCCGCGACGGCAGCGCGAGGACGGACCCGAGCAGCCACACCGGGGGGAGGATGGGGAAGATGAACCCGCCGAGCACCATCACTGCGATGACGAAGCTCTCCAGCGGGTGCCCGATCGCCTTCTTGGCAGAGGCCTGCGCCAGCACCGTGACCTTGTCTGGTGACGGTGCGCCAGTTTCCAGCGAGTCAGGGCCTGGCGACTCGGCAGACGGGAGTTCCGGGAGGGGGGCGGTGTAGGGCAGGGACTCGGTATCCGGAGCACTCCCCCGCAACGAAGGCGCACTCCCCCGCAACGAATCAGGCAGCCTGCTCCCACGCGGCGGGGTCGCGGTGGCCTTGGCCGCCTCGTGAGCCTCCATACGGTCGTGGTGCCTGGCCCGGCGCTTGTGCCACGCCTCGTCGATGCGCTCACGCTCGGCACGGACCAAGTCCCCGGGCTCGCCGACCCTGGCGAGCGCGGCAGTCACCTGCACCGGGTCGGAGAAGTCGGCGATGGCACGCTCCCGCTCGATCCGGGCCCTGATACGCCCCACAAAAGCCATCCGCGCCCCCTTGGGAAGCCGCAGGGACGCCTGCGTCAGCCGGGCGAGGTAGTCCTGGATCAGCCGGTCACCGGACAAGTTCGTGGAGGCCTTCATATACCGATCATCCCCGCAGATTCCGCAATTGTGGAGAGCGAAAGGCGGCCCCCCGCTGCGGGGGGCCGCCTTTGGCTGGTGAGGCCGGTGGAGCCGGACTAGAAGTCCATGTCACCGCCGCCTGGGGCGGCTGGTGCCTTCTCCTTCTCCGGCTTCTCGACGATGACGGCCTCGGTCGTGAGGAAGAGGCCGGCGATCGACGCGGCGTTCTGCAGAGCGGACCGGGTGACCTTGGCTGGGTCGATGATCCCGTGCTTGAACATGTCGACGTACTCGCCGGTGGCCGCGTTCAGGCCATGGGCGACCGGGAGGGTCTTCACCTTCTCGACCACCACGCCGCCCTCGAGGCCGGCGTTGACCGCGATCTGCCTGAGCGGCTCGTCCAGCGCGCGCCGCACGATGGCGGCACCGGTGGCCTCGTCGCCGGGCAGGTCGAGCTTCTTGAAAGCCTCGGCGCCTGCCTGGAGCAGTGCCACGCCACCGCCGGGGACGATGCCTTCCTCCACGGCAGCCTTGGCGTTGCGCACCGCGTCTTCGATGCGGTGCTTGCGCTCCTTGAGCTCCACCTCGGTCGCGGCACCGGCCTTGATCACCGCAACACCGCCGGCCAGCTTGGCCAGGCGCTCCTGCAGCTTCTCGCGGTCGTAGTCGGAGTCGGTGTTCTCGATCTCGGTGCGGATCTGGTTGACCCGGCCGGAGATCTGCTCAGCGTCACCCGCACCATCCACGATGGTGGTCTCGTCCTTGGTGACGACGACCTTGCGGGCGCGCCCAAGCAGGTCGAGGTCGGCGTTCTCCAGCTTGAGGCCGACTTCCTCGCTGATGACCTGACCACCGGTGAGGATGGCGATGTCACCCAGCATGGCCTTGCGCCGGTCACCGAACCCGGGTGCCTTGACCGCGACCGACTTGAACAGGCCACGGATCTTGTTCACGACCAGGGTCGCCAGGGCTTCACCCTCGACGTCCTCGGCAATGATGGCCAGCGGCTTGCCGGACTGGACCACCTTGTCGAGCAGCGGCAGCAGGTCCTTGTTGGCCGAGACCTTGGAGTTGACGACCAGGATGTAGGGATCCTCCAGGGTCGCTTCCATGCGCTCGGGGTCGGTGACGAAGTAAGGCGAGATGTAGCCCTTGTCGAAGCGCATGCCCTCGGTCAGCTCGAGCTCGAGGCCGAAGGTGTTGCTCTCCTCGACGGTGATGACGCCTTCCTTGCCAACCTTGTCCATCGCTTCGGCGATCATCTCGCCGATCGCGGTGTCACCAGCGGAGATGGAGGCGGTGGAAGCGATCTGCTCCTTGGTCTCCACATCCTTGGCGAGGTTGGACAGTTCCTCGCTGACCCGCTCGACCGCGGCCTCGATGCCCCGCTTGAGGGACATGGGGTTCGCGCCCGCCGCGACGTTGCGCAGGCCCTCACGGACCAGCGCCTGGGCGAGGACCGTCGCCGTGGTGGTGCCGTCACCGGCCACGTCGTCGGTCTTCTTGGCGACTTCCTTGACCAGCTCGGCGCCGATCTTCTCCCATGGGTCCTCGAGCTCGATCTCCTTGGCGATGGACACGCCATCGTTGGTGATCGTGGGTGCGCCCCACTTCTTCTCGAGCACCACGTTCCGGCCCTTCGGGCCGAGGGTGACCTTCACGACGTCGGCTAGCTGGTTCATGCCGCGCTCGAGGCCGCGCCGGGCGTCCTCGTTATACGCGATCATCTTCGCTGCCATAGGCTGCAGTCCTCCTGCGAACGACTTGCTTGTTGTGCAGACCGAGCCGACGCCCGCGACGGACGGCAGCGCCCGCGAGCAGTCACTTCCTGCCGCGCGCGATGCCTCGCCGCCCCGATCACGCTACCTGGGATTGTCACTCTCACCTGGAGAGTGCCAACGACCTGTTTAGCACTCTCAGGCCGAGAGTGCAAGCTGACCAAGCGCGGCCAGGCCCTGAGGCCGTTCCGCCTGTCGCGAACGGCGGCTGGCTGCGGAACGCGACGGCCCGGCGGCAGAACACGCGAGCCCCCGGCGGCGGAACGCGAAGGCCCGGTGCCTGATTGCCGGGCACCGGGCTCGCGGCGCTGCTCTCGCTGCGGCGGACGAACTTAAACCGCTCGGACTGCCTCTGCCTGAGGACCGCGGTCGCTCTGAGTAATCTCGAATTCGACCCGCTGGCCTTCTTCAAGGGATCGGTAGCCATCCATCTGAATCGCTGA
>DASYYE010000421.1:0-6574 GCA_035946955.1 Streptosporangiaceae bacterium
CTGAGATGGTCCGCCAGGCCAGGCTGATCGCTTCGTGGGGCAGCAATGTCTATGTCAAGATCCCGGTCACCGACACCCAGGGTGTGAGCACCACCGGTGTCGTCCGGGAACTGGCCGCCTCCGGCGTGCACCAGAACGTGACCGCGCTCATGACCGTCGCACAGGTCGAGGCCACCAGCGCTGCACTGGCTGACGGCCCCCCGGCGATCATCTCGGTCTTTGCCGGGCGGATCGCCGACACTGGCCGCGACCCCATCCCGATCATGCGAGAGGCCCTGGCGGCCATGGCCCCGTACCCCCAGCTCGAACTGCTCTGGGCCAGCCCTCGCGAGGTGCTGAACGTGAGGCAGGCCGACGACATCGGCGTGCACATCATCACGGTCACCCCCGACCTGCTGAAGAAGCTGGACCTGTTCGGCCGGGATCTGGCGGACTTCTCGCTGGACACGGTCCGCATGTTCCACCGCGACGCCGCAGCCGCGGGGTACATGCTGTGATCATCACCCGAGCACCGCTGCGGATCACTCTCGGCGGCGGTGGCACCGACCTGCCGTCCTACTACGAGCGGTTCGGTGGGTTCGTACTGTCGGCAGCCATCTCGAAGTACATCTTCATCGCCATCAACCGGACCTTCACGCCCGACTACTTCCTGAAGTACTCCGCGCTCGAGCGCGTGGAGAGCCCGGGCGAGATCGAGCACCCGATCGTCCGCGAGATATTGACAGTCCATGACATTGGCCCATCGGTCGAGATCGTGAGTATGGCTGATATCCCTTCGGGCACCGGGCTCGGCTCGTCCGGGACATTTACCGTGGGCCTGCTGCACGCCGTCTACGCATTCCGCCGCGACCACGTCACCGCGGCCGACCTAGCCAAAGAGGCCTGTGCCATCGAGATCGACCGGCTGGCGCGGCCAGTGGGCAAGCAGGACCAGTACGTGGCGGCGTTCGGTGGGATCAAGTGCTTTGACTTCTCACCCGACGGCCAGGTTGCGGTTTCGCCGCTCGCCATCTCCGCGGACACCATGTACGACCTCGAAGAAAACCTGCTGATGTTCTTCACGGGGTATTCGCGCGGGGCAGACCAGGTGCTGGCCGAGCAGAAGACACGCTCGGAGGGCGGTGACCCGCAGATGATCGACAATCTGCATTACGTGAAAGAACTCGGCGTGCGCTGCAAGGCGGCGCTGGAGTCCGGGGACACCGAGGGCTTCGCCGCGACCATGCATGAGCACTGGGAGCACAAGAAGAAGCGGTCGGCCCAGATGTCCAACGGCAACATCGACCGCTGGTACCAGGTCGGACGCGAGGCCGGAGCACGGGGGGGCAAACTGGTCGGCGCCGGCGCCGGGGGCTTCCTGCTCTTCTACACCCGTGACCCGCGCACCCTGCGCCAGGCGATGGCCGCCGAAGGGCTCACTGAGGTGCGCTTCACCTTCGACTATGACGGCAGCGCCGTCATCGCGCGCGACTAGGTGCTGTCGGTGCAGTGTGTGATCCTGGCTGGTGGGCTCGGCACCCGGATGTTCCCGGAGACCAGGACCATCCCCAAGACGCTCCTGCCTGTCGGGGGGAAGCCGTTCGCGGCTTGGCAACTGTCGTGGCTGGCACGGTCCGGGATCGACGAGGTCGTCTACAGCGTGGGTCACCTGGGCCAGCAGGTCCGCGACTATGTCGGTGACGGGTCCGCGTGGGGCCTGGCCGTCCACTACGTCGACGAGGGCGACCAACTGCGGGGGACGGCGGGTGCGCTGCGGCTGGCGTTCGACGAGGGGGTGCTGGCGGATGACTTCCTCGTCCTCAACGGCGATTCATGGCTGCAGATCGACCCGGCCGAAGTCCTGCGGGTAGCGCGTGGGCGTCCCGAGCCCGCCCTCATGACTGTCTTCCGCAACGAGGGCCGGTGGGACGCCAGCAACGTGGTGCTCGAAGGCGCCAGGGTTGCCCGCTACGAGAAAGGCCTGGCCGACCTGCCGCCCGAGATGCGCTGGATCGACTATGGGCTGCTCGCGTTCAGGAGCGAGGTCATCCGCGACCGCGTCCCACCTGGCGGCCCCCACGACCTCGCGCCCCTGTGCACCGCGCTGGCCAGAGACGGACTGCTCGCGGCGCTGGAGGCCGGCCAGCGCTTCTACGAGATTGGTTCGTTGACGGGGCGGGCGGAACTCCAGGCCAAGCTGGCCGCCGAGGCAGCGGGCAGCGCCTCTCACAGCCGGTAGACCACGACCCCGTCAGCCTGGAAGTCCCGGTGGAACCCGGTTTCGGTGAGGTAGTGGAAGACCTCCGGATACTGGTACACCTGGGCCTTGGTCCTGCCGAGTGCCTGCCAGCGGGGCAGCCAGACCAGCACCCACCCAGGCTGCATGGCACGTACGTCCTCGCGGGCCGCGGCGATCTGCCCCGCGGTGACCGTCTGGCCAGCCCAGACGTTGACGAGACCGGCATAGAAGGCGTGGCGGCCCATACGGGCCACTGTCGTGGGGACGGCCAGCGGCCCGTAGGAATACGCACGCGGATGGCCGTCCGCTGTAGCCAGCACCAGCGCGAGAGGTGAACCCACCGCGCCGAAGCGGCGAGGGACGCCAAGGATGCCGAAGGGGACATCCACCACCGTCGAGCCACTGTGGTCCGCGGCGATCGGGCGGTCCACCGTGGGCAGGGCGGTTGGCATCGTGGGCTGACCAGGCAAACCTGACCAACCCGCCTCGAGCGCGCCGAGCACAGCGACCACGATGACCGTCTGCCAGGCGTGGCGCCGCAGCCAGGTCACGGCCAACCCGGCAAGCAGCGCGCCGCCGACGAGGCCAACGAGGGTGAACCGCTCGGCCTCACGGAACAGGGAAAGCCCTGGCACGTGGATGAGCCAGGTGTAGGGCAACAGCAGGGAACCCCGGTGCGCCCGGTGGCCGATGGCGAGCGGAACGAAATTGTGGCTCCCGACCTGCAGGGTCGGCCCCAGCGAGAGGAGGGCGCAGCCCAGCCAGAGCACTCCGAGCAGCCGCGCACCGCGTCGGCGCCAGCCCACCACCAGTCCGAACACCGCGAGCAGGGTGAGGACGATACCGAACGTGGGGAGACCATCGAAGTTCACGGGAGTCTGGTACACCGATGCCAGGCCGGACATCCCGTAGGTCGCCAGGCGTGGCGACGGCGCGAACAGGCCAGGAAGCCGCGCCGCATAAGCAACATAGCTGCCAGCGGTGGTCGACGTGGACCCGTCGGCGGCCTCCTGGAGCATTGCGATGAGCTGAGGGCTGGCAATGACCGCCGCGGTCACTGCACTGGCCGCGACCGCGCGCAACTGGGCAGCCGCGTGGTTACCTATCAGCCAGGGGACGAGTACCAGCGCCGCGAAGACTACCGCAACGACCGCGAACTCCTGGTCGACCAGCATGCACGCGCCCACCACCACACCCAGGACCACCCCACGCCGCACGGTGGCGCCGCGGCGGAGCCGCACTGCGGCTTCCATGGTCAGCGGGAGGAACGCCACGCCCACTGCGGTGTGCAGATGGATCCAGGCCTGGTACGCCTCCATTCCCGCCAGCCCGAAGAACGCACCTGCCGCCAGCGGACCGGCCCAGCCCGGCAGCCACAGCCGCGCCAGCCGGTACATCGCATAGCCAGCGAGCCCCGGTGTCACGATGCACAGCAGGCTGTAGGACGCCGACGGCCCGAAGGCAAGCGTCACCGGCGCCATCACCACGCCCAGTAGTGGCGTCGTGGTGTCGAACCCGAGCGGGATCCCGACCGGGGAGGCGAGGTAGGTGGTGGACCAGGGGTTACCCAGGTGGATGAGCTGATGAGCGATCCACCACATGTTCCAGACGTATTGTGCCTGGTCATTGCTTGCCGGGAGCGTGCCGGTCAGGTAGGCGGCCCGCGGCCAGGTCACCGCCACCCCGGCGGCCAGGAAACCCGCCACGACCAGTGCTTCGGTGATCCAGGGGCGCCGCGGTCCCCATGAGCCTGGTGCGGCTACCTGCCCGCTGGCCAGCCGGGATCCTCGCGTGGGCTCCGCTGGTGGCCCGCCCTGCCTGAGGTCGGCCGCTGTCACCTCGTGCCCCTGCGACTCGCGCACGTCAGACCCCTTCAGTCTCTCCCGTGACCGTGGCGCTGGCTGGGCCCGTTGCTAGCTCGCCGGCACTCCGTGACAGCCCAGATGACATTGGGCAAAGCCCAAGGATAGGCGGTTATTGCCAGCTCCGTGCCCGGTCTGCACACGGCCGGGTACGGACACCAGCTACGGCTGGGAAGGGGCCGGGGTGCCCCGCTCGTAGAGCCAGAGCCAGACCTGTTTGAGGAACCAGTGCTGGCGGGGCGTGAACCCCTCGGCCCTCAGGACGCTGGGAACCTCCGGTGACCACCCGGCCACCCAGACCCGGCTGGCACCGGCCAGCCGGTCACGGATGACATTGGGCGGCGCGAACGTGCCGCCGAGCGTCGCGGAGGCCGCCGGGGACACACCCTGGCTGACGTCGCGGAGCTGGCTGAGCCCGAACGGGTAGGCGGCCTCCAGTTGCCGCTCCATGCCCGCGCTCCGGCTCAGCGGCCGGAAGCGCGTGTTCAGCAGGACATCACCGGGGCGCGCCTGCTGTTGGACGACCCGGTCGATCTGCCGGATCGCATAACCGTGGCCCGCCGGGAGACGCTCGGCAGCCTGGGCGGGCAAGCCCAGCGCCACGATGACCAGGAGCCCGGCCACTGCCGTGACCCGGCCGAGTGCGACGAGGCCGGTGCCGATGAGCAGCGCGGAGGCGGGGATGCAGAACGCGACGTACCGGAAGACGTAGACCGGGTGGAGGAGGTAGGACGCGGTGAACAGCAGCGCCGGTGGCAGGACCAGCCATGGCACGGCCAGCGCCACCAGCCTCCCCGGCCAGTACGCCTGGATCTGGGAGAGTCCGCCCACCGCACGCAGCGCCACCGAGGCGATGATGACCACCAGCGCGACCCAGACCAGCGGGGCGTTGCCGACCAGGCTGGCCATGCCGTAAAACGCGTTCAGTCCAGGTGGCTTGATCCACGCGACCTGGCTGATCTGCCCGAGACCGACCAGGGCCACCGGGCTGGCCGCCAGGAACCCCGCTCCGCCAGCCACCAGCCAGCCCCGGACCAGCCGCTGGCGGTCCACACCAGGCTGGCGCACCCGGGCGGCGACGGCCACCGCGTGGGCGGGGAGGAGCAGGAGGCCGAAGATGTTGGTCAGCCCGAGCGCTGCCACCGTCACCCCGTAACCCACCAGCAGCCACCGCCGCGAACTGGCCGAGTCCAATACCAGCACCAGGAGGTAGCTGGCGAGGCTGGCGAGCGCGGCGACGACCGCGTACTCCCTGGCGATTTCCGCGTACCCGCTGACCGGAGGCAACGCCGCGTACACGAGCCCGGCGGCCAGCCCGGCCTCGCCAGAGACCAAGCGCTGGCCCAGCAGGGCCACCATCGCGGCGGTGACGGCAGCCGCGACCGCCGAGGGGAACCGGACGACCAGGGCACTGCTCCCGGCGACCTGGGTGACCACCCAGATCATCGAGTAGTACGCGCCGTGCACCACGTCAACGTTGCCCAGCATGCGGACCAGCTGCGGGAAGCTGCGGTGGACGGCCAGCATCGTCGCACTCTCGTCGCGGGTGAACGACGGGCCGGCGAGCCCGTTCAATGTCACTGCCAGGGTGGTCAGCCCTGGGATCAGCGCTACCCAGGGTTGCGCCAGCCACCGTGACAGCCTGTTGCCGGGCGTGGTGGTCGGCGTGCCCGGCTGGTTGGTGGCTGCCTTGCCCTGGTCAACTGTCACGGCGCGTCGCGACCCCTCACTCTCGCGTTCGCGTAACCAGACATTCAGGCTACGCGGGCTGGTGAGGAAGCCTAGTCGCCCTGCCACGTACATGGTGACCAGGACGAGCAGGGACCCAGTTCCACCGGCCTGGCGCGCGGGGTGGTGGTGGCGCGCGCCAGGCGTGGGTGGCAGGGATCAGGGGGCGATGAGGTTGGCGGTCAGGACTGTCTGGGGGCCGTGCCAGCCGTTGGGGTCCCACCAGACTTCCTGCAGCGGGGAGCCGGTGGCGCCGGAGGCTGGCGGCGGGATGTCGTAGACCTCGAACGTGTCGCCCTCGTTGTCATAGACCAGTGCCGGACGGTCGGCCACGACCCAGTTCGGGAGGTTGGTGCTGGTGTGCCAGTCGGTGCCGTTCCAGTAATCCTCGAGCAGTGGCGCACCGGCCCCCGCCGACGTGGGCACTCCGGCTGCGTACACCTCCAGGCTTGCCCCCTCATTGTCAAAGCCCGCTGTGGGGCTTCCGGTGATGAGGGTCTTCGGGACAGCGCCGTAGTGCCAGCCATTGCCGTTCCAGTAGACCTCCTGCAGCGGCGCGCCGGCACCTGCCTTGGCGGGCACGCCAGCGGTGTAGACCTCCAGGTCGGCGCCGACCGGGTTGTAGACCGCGGCGGGGTCGCCGGTGACCACCTGCTTGAGTGGTGTGCCGATGTGCCAGCCTTTGGCGTTCCAGTACTGCTCGACCAGGGTGGCGCTGGTGCCGGCGGCGTAGACCTCGATGTCCTTGCCGCCGGGGTTGTAGACG
>DASYYE010000422.1:0-10425 GCA_035946955.1 Streptosporangiaceae bacterium
ACGCCTCGGTGACCTGGAGTCCGGCGCCGTGGCGAGCCTCGTGTCCACCGGGTTCTCCATCGTGTCAGGCGGTCTGGCCTGCATCGCCGGGGCAGTGCTGCTGGCACGGCTGCTCCCAGGGTTCCGCCGCTACAACCGCCAGCGCACCTCTTGACACCTGACCCCATTGGTTCACAATAGTAAGGATTCCTTACTAATTGTCTACAGATGGGTGGATGATGTTAAAAAGAAACGTATCCAAAGCCAGTCTCACCCGCCGCGGCTTCGTGACCACCTCCGCAGCGGCCGGGGTCGCCGGTGCGGTGGCGCTGCCCCGCCCCGCCGCTGCGAGCACGGAGAAGCCGATGGCCAGTAGCACGCCAGCGTCGCTCGGTCCCCTCCAGGTCTTCACCAACAACGTCGGATACGAGGCAGCCGGCCCGAAGCGGTTCGTCATCGGAGCCGACTCCCCGTCCGCGTCACTACTGCCGTTCAACGTGGTCGACACCACGAGCGGGGCGGTTGCGTTCAGTGGCATGGCGACGTTCGCCGGCCCAGTCGAAGAATGGGCCGCGCAAGCCCACCCGGCCGTCCCGCACAACTACTGGGCAGGCGACTTCTCCGCGCTCACCCGCCCTGGCCAGTACGTCATCGTGGTTCCCGGGGCAGGCGGAACCCCCGGCATCTCCGGCACGTCCTACCCATTCCTGGTGCAGGCCGACCTGTTCGAGCGCCGCACCCTGTCGCACGTGATCCACTATTTCAAGGGCTCCCGCTGCTCCGGGCAGTTCAACAAGGTCGACTCCCACCTGCCGATCGGGCAGGGCGGCACCAGCCACGTCGACGTCCACGGTGGGTGGTACGACGCCACCGCTGACTTCGGGATCCACTTCAGCCAGGTCTTCCGGGGCCCAGCCGCACCCTTCCTCATCACGCTGTCCGTGCCGCTGACAGCCTGGGTGCTCTTCGCCTCCTTCGACCAACTCCACAGCCGCAACGACACCGAGCTGACCCAGCTCTGTAACTGGACACTCGACGAAGCATTCTTCGGGGCGGACTTCCTGGTCCGCATGAAAGCCCCGGACGGCTCCTTCTACAGCTCGATCGACCAGCCCGAGAACAACAACCTGTCCCAGCCGGAACCGGCCGAGGCACGTTTCCTCGACGCCACATCGACCCCGAGCGGGTTCGTCCCGACGCAGGTGAGCTTCCGCGAAGGCGGCGGCACCGCGGTGGCGGCACTGGCCGCAGCCGCCAGGGCAGCCACTGCCTACAGCCTCTCCGGCGACTTCAGCGGTGCCGACTACCTGACGGCCGCCGTTGACGCGTACACCTACCTCGAGACGCACAACCTCGGGCTCAACAACGGCATCCCGGACAACATCCTCGACGACTGCGAGGTGCTGCTCGCCGCCACTGAGCTGACCAAGGCCACCAAGAACGACACCTACCGGGTAGCGGCATCCCAGCGTGCCCTGAGCCTGACCGGCCGCCTCACGAGCTGGCAGCACTACCAGAACTACTGGCGGGCGGACGCCGGGACCCGGCCGTTCTTCCACCCCAGCAACGCCGGCCTGCCCGTGGTCGCCCTCCTGAACTACCTGCAGATCGCCAGCGCCACCGAACACGCGGCGGTACTGGCGGCCGTGCAGAAGTCCCTGGAGTTCGAGCTGTTCACCACGATGGAAGTGACCAACCCGTTCGGCTACGCCCGCCAGTTCGTGCAGATCGCGAACGGCAGCCGGTTCACGACCTTCTTCTTCCCCCACGACGTCTCGCCCTCCTCACAGCAAGGTGGCTGGTGGCAGGGCGAGAACGCGCGGATCGCCTCCCTCGCCGCAGCCGCACGGCTGGCTGCCAGTTACACCGGCGACGGCACGTTCGCAGCCCAGTTGCGCAGCTACGCGGCTGACCAGCTGAACTGGATCTGCGGCCTCAACCCGTACGCGTCGTGCATGCTCAACGGCTCCGGGCTGAACAGCCCGGGCTACTACGACGCGCTCGGCACCTGGCAGTTCCTGCCCCACGCCGGCGGCATCAACAACGGCATATGCGGCATGACCACCGAGGGCCGCGGGATCCTGTACGAGCCAGGCTGGCGCACCGACGACTTCCAGAGCGACTGGCCGAATGACTGGCGGCGCATGGAGCAGTGGCTGCCCCACTCCACCTGGTTCTTGTACGCCGCGGCGATCGGCGGCGGCACTGCCTGAACCGGTCCACGCACAGGGCCCGCGCGAGCCGCCAAGGCCAGCGCGGGCCCACTCGCGACCGACAGCCCAGGCCGCGCATTTGCCGAACAGGCGACCACACCGCCCGGCAAGTGACCCAGCCCTAGCGCCCCGGATCACAACCGATGGCCCGGGCCGTACGTCTGCAGAGTTGGTGACGGTCCACTCAGCGGGTGGCCTGCGGCTATGACAGCTGCCGCGGCGACCGGACTCACCCTGCCATCGGCAATCCCAGATCTCTGGGAACTCCTGCCGTCTCATTGACCCCCACGCGTCAGCTCAGCATTCTCGACACGCAGGGCCGCCCCCCACGCCTGCCGCGTCTCGGCGGGCAGGGCGGACGAGATGGCTGCACGCAGGCGGAGTGGAGGCGTGATGGCTGGGCGCGGCAGCATTGTGCGCCGACCGGCGGGAGGGCCGCCGTGGACTCGCGGCCGCAAGGGGTGGGTGGTCGCCGGGGCGGTAGCCGGGACGTGGCTGGTGTTCCTGTACCTCTCGGGCTCTGTCGCCGGCGGTTCGGTGCTGCTGGTGCTGGTCGCCGTGCTGGCCGGTTGCTTCGTGGTGGTCATGCGGAGCCTGGGGGTTGGCAGGGACCACCCCCTGGTGAGGCCGCTGGCGACCCGGCCGTGGCGCGACGGGCGTGATGTGCTCCACGCGGCCCTGCGCCACCTGTCGCAGGTGTTCATCGTCATGCCCAACGGCTCGCTGCTCGCACCCAGCGCTATCGAGGTGTGCATGAACCCAGCCGATGTCGAGTCACTCGCGGACCTGATCGACCTGAGCGTGGTGAACGCGCACGCGGCCGAGGCGTACGAGGCGGAGGTCGCAGCCTGCTCGGCGCGGAGCACGCCGGGCATCCCGCCGGACGTGAGGGTGGTGGCGGACCCTGATGTCCCCGCCGGGCGGTACCGGCTGAAGCAGCTCAGGCGGCAGCCGGTACCGGTCGTGGTGGCCGGCGACCAGATGGCCATGCAGACGCCCGCCAGCCCGGTGTTCGTGGGCGGGCCAGCGGGCCCGCGGTACGGCGCCGTGGCCGGTCCGGCTTACCCGTTCCACGATGGCTCGACCCGCACCGACCCGGCGATGGCCGTGACCACGGTGTCCGGTGAGGCGACTGTGTCCGCGCCGGTCACCAACCCACTGCTGAGGCTGGTGACCGCTGGCGACGTCGCCGAGACACGCGTGTCAGGGGCACGCGCCGGGCGGAGCCAGGCTGCGGAGCTCATGCTCCCCGCCGAGCCCACGGTGTCGCGGGCCCATGCCAGGTTCTCCTGCACAGACGGGCAGTGGCGCGTCACGGGCCTGGGCCGCAACGGGGTGGTCCTCAACGGCACGCCACTGGCTGGTGAACACGTGGTCCGCGACGGTGACCGCATCCGCTGGGGACAGCACCCGGATGCGCTCGAGTCCCGTGTGGAGATCGAGTGAATCGTTATTTGTCAGCGCAAGGGGGTCGGCCATGCCCTGGTTCGTCCTAGTCGGCAGCGCCATCGCACTAGGCCTGCTGATCACCTGGATGGTGCGCACCGGTTTCCTGCTGCGCTGCGCGGGCGTGGACCCGGCGTTCATCCGGACGGCGCCCGACGGGGTCCGCTACACGTCCATGGGCGCCATCGTGCTGCTGACCGCGACCGCGGCCACGGCCTCGCTCACGATGGCCCTGTCGCTCGTCTTCCCCGGGCACGGCTGGCTGCGGTTCCTGCCAGCGGGCCTGTTGTGGGGCGCGATCGTGCTCAACTTCGACCGCTGGATCGTCAGCAGCATCGACTACGGCCCGCTCACGGCCGAGGAGACCGCCCCCGGCCGCCAGGCGCGGACCGGCACCAAGGCAGTGCACTTCTGCGTCCGATTCACCATGGCGGCCCTGGTGGGCCTGGTGATCAGCGAGCCCATCGTGCTGGCCGTGTTCGGGCCTGAGATCAACCAGCAACTGACCACCCAGCACGTCTCCGACGTCGCCCAGCAGACCGCGCAGATCAACGCGGAGACCAGCCGCCAGGTGGCAGCGCTGGCCCAGCCGGTGACCGCGGCGGCCAGGGCACTGGCGACCGCTACCCACAACGCGAATACTGCCCACAAGATCTACATCTGCGAGCTCACGGGCAACTGCCACCTCCCCCAGGGTGAGGTCACCGGCGTGCCCGGGCTGGGGCCGCAGACCACCCAGGACTTCCAGACATGGCAGCGCACCGTGGCGGAGCAGCAGAAGGCACAGCGTGCCCTCGACAGCGCCACCGCCGCACAGAAGCAGCAGGCGGCCGCCTTGCACGCACACGCACGTCAGGAGATCGCCGCCGCCACGGCGAAGATCAACGCCAACAACGGGCTGCTGGCCCGCGAGCGCGCCCTGGACACCCTCAGCAGCCAGAACCCCGGGTTCCTGCTGCGCCGGGTGCTGCTGTGGCTGGCCCTGATGTTCATCGACCTGGTGCCGGTCCTGCTCAAGACCTTCTCCCCGCCGACTCTGGCCGACCACCTGCAGCGCGCGGCCGCGGTCAAAGTGGCGCGCAACGCGATGTCCGACGCTGCCGCCGACAGCGACCACCAAAGCCAGAAGCTGTCGGTGACCCGGACCCACGACCTGCACTACCACGATCTGGCGACACAAGCCCAGTACAGCCGCCGCCTGGTGGCGGCCGGTGTCATCGCCACGCCGCCCACCGGCCCCGGAGTCACCTCGCCCAGTGGCTCCGCATCTCTTGGCCCCCTACCGAATGGCCACACACCCACTGGCCACGCACCCAATGGCCACACCGGGACGAACGGCCAGCACAGCGCGGGACTCAGCAGCGCCGCTGCGGGTGACGCCGGGGTGGGCGCCGCCGGCCTGAGTGCCGCCGGCCTGGGCGGCACTGGCCTGGGCAGCGCCAACCTGCAGAGCGCCGGCCTGGGCCGCGGGGGCGCCCAGGCCGGGTGGGTGGTTGGCGGCCGCTGGCTGGTCCGGCGGCCGCTCACCGACATGCCGCACTCGGGCCGGGTTCCGTTCGTCGCCAACGACCTGCACGGCGAGTACCCGTTCGAGGTGGTGGTCAAGGTCATCGCGCCGCCGCCGCGGGCTGCCGGGGGCCAGGCGCTCAAGGAGCGCCGGCACGCCCAGATGGAGATGTCACTGCCGCTTGGGCACGTGCACGACAACATCGCCGAGGTACTGGACTGCGACCTCGACCCGGACCACGGTTTCTACATCGTGACGAGGCTGTACCCGGCCACGCTGGAACAACACCTGCTGGCCGCGACCGAGCAGGACTCCCTCACGGTCGGCGGTGTGCTGGAGGTCGCGGTGCAGATCCTGGCCGGGCTGCGGGCCGCCTGGGGCCGTGGCTTCGTCCACCTCGACCTCAAGCCGGCCAATGTGGCGCTGACTGCCGAGGGCACCGTCAAGCTGATCGACTTCGGCCTGGCCCAGCAGTACGAGCGGGCCAACGGCGGCAATGACACGACCACGATGGCGCGCTTCACCCCGTTCTACGCCCCGCCCGAGCAGATGGAACGGCTCGACTCCACCTGGATCAGCCGTGACGCGGACATCCGCGCGCTGGGAGCCGTCATCTACCGCATGCTCACCGGCTACCCTCCCCTGTTCCGGGAGGCACGCGCACTCGGGCTGGTCGACGCCGCCGGCCACTACGAGTCCTACACCGACATCAAGCGCCTCCTCGCCACGGTGGAGCCGGTCCCGGTCGCCGAACTCATCACCTACGTGCCGGAGGACCTGGACATGCTCGTGCGCCAGTGGCTGCGGACCGACCCGCGCATGCGCTGCCCCGGCACGCCCAGGACCATGGCCGAACGCGCCTGGCTGCAGCTGACCGCAGTGGCCGAACGCGTCAGCACCGGCCCGGAGGCCGGCTTCCTGGCCGGCCCACGGGTGGTCCACGAGCCACAGCTCGCCCACCTGAGCGAACAGTGGCGCCCCCGCACCGACGGTCAGTGGCGTGGGTTCACCAGGTCAGGGGACACGTTGGACGCCGCCACGACGGACCCGGGGGCAGCCCACCCATGAGTCACCCGGAACCGACAGGGTCGCTGCGTGCCTGGCTGTGGGGAGAGCAGGGGGTCGTCGGCGAGTACCTCCTGGCCAGGCGCTCGGTCCGGATTGGCCGCGACCCTGCCAGCGACATTGTGCTGGCCGACGCCACGGTGAGCCGCCAGCACGCCACGCTCGACTACCGCGACGGCGGCTGGTGGCTGCTTCCCGAGGTCACCGGTCACGGCACGCGGGTGAACGGGCGCGTGGTGCAGGCCGGGGAGCAGGTGCCGGTGCGTGACGAGGACCGGCTGCGCTTCGGGCTCCATACCCAGCTGCGGCTGCGCGTGCCACCTGGGCGGGCAGCGTAGGCCCCCGCGAGCCGAAGGGCCGCTCCGCCGCCTGGACTGACGAGCGGGCCGGCAGGGCGAGCGCAGCGAGCGCAGGAGCGAGGAGGGAAGGCGGCGGTCACCAGCGGCCCGGAGGCGAGCGGGACTAGCACTGCCTCGCGTTTCGGCCGCGGGCGGCATAAGGCACCCCGGTACTATTTCGCAGGAACCTCACGGGATGACGGATGTGCCGGGACCGGACGTCCGGGGGGAGCATGACAGAGCTTGTGGTCTGGTCCGCAGCGAGCCGGACGTGGCAACCCCGCCCAGCCGACGAGATCACGTGGCTGGACCGCACGCTGCTGAGCGGCGGAGAAGACCTGACCCTGCACCGCGCGCCACGCTGTCCAGGGCTCCGCTTCGTGCACCACCGCTGGGAGCTGTTCAGCCGCGACACCACCCACACCACCTATGTGGCACCTTTCGCGGGGACGCGCCCGGAGCACCAGGCCGTCCAAGCAGCCGCCCAGCACGTCCTGCCGGTGGCACAGGCGGCCGTCGAAGCACGGCCGGTGCGGCTCGGCCCTGGCGCATGGCTCATCAGCGTCGGCGAGTGGGTGCTGCCGGTCTGCATCAACACCGCGCACGCAGGCCATGACCAGCCCACCGTGCCGCCTGGCGATGGCCTGCCCACGACCAGCAACGAAGCCCGGGGCCACGCCGCGCAGCCGGGCAGGCCCCCGGCCGCGGACGCCGTGTCCCGCGTGGCCCGTTACTTCCAGCGCAACCCCACGGCATGCATGGCGATCGCCTACTACTACCAGGACTTCATCCGTGGCGGGCTAGCGCCGCAAGAGGTTCCCATGGCCGAGGTGGCGGTCGCGCTCGACCTGACCGGCCAGGAAGCGGTCTCGGAGTACAAGCGCGAACTGCAGAAACGCATCTGGGACGAGACCGGCCACCAGCGTGAACTGGGCGAGTTCCTGCTCGACAACGCCCTCATCACCGCCGCCGACCTGGAGCGGGCCATCAGGGTGGCGGCGGCGAACGAGGCCAGCGGCCGCACCGAACTGGCGAGGCAGCGCCTGCGCTACAGCAGCAAGAAACTACGGCAGCGGCCGTCATGAGGGGCCGCTCAGCCCATGGACTTGGCGCCGTCCAGGGACTCGCGGATGATGTCGGCGTGACCGGCGTGCTGGGCGGTCTCGGCGATGACGTGGAGCAGCACCCGGCGCGCTGACCAGCGCCTCCCCTGAGGGAACCAGGGCGCGGGCGGGAGCTCGTGGGAGGCGTCCAGGTCGGGCAGGGTCGCCACGATCTCGTCGGTCCGGCTCGCCACCTTCTCGTAGGCGTCCAGCAGCCCCGCCAGCGTGTCCCCTTCGAGCATCCGGAAGAGGTTCGTCCACTCATCCGGGTCACCCGAGCGGGCCATGGCCGAGGGGCCTTCCACGATGAAGTTGGCCCACCTTTCTTCGACCGCGCTCACGTGCTTGATCAGCCCGCCCAGGCAGAGTTCGCTTGCGGTCGTGCGCTGCGCGGCTTGCTCATCGGTGAGGTCACGCACGGTGTTACGCAGGAAGAAGCGGCTCCTGCCCAGTGAGTCGAGCAGGTCGGCCCGCTCGCCGACCAGCGCTCCCGGTTCGCTCATCGTCCCTGCCTCTCGTCATTGGTCACACCGTCACGCTACGGCCAGGCACCGACACTGGGAGCCGGGGGTATGGCCCCGCGCTAACTCGGCTGTGGCCAGCGGGCCTCCGGCGACGGCGGGGAGGTCAGGTACGAGGCCAGCCCCCGGACCAGGACGTCCAGACCCCACTCGAACCGGTCCTCGACGGTGCCAGCGAAGAGCTTGTCAGCAACCGCGATCGTGTTGGGGAACTGGTCAGGGGGCAGGGAGCCCAGCCAAGCGCTGCCCAGGGCGGCAAAGTCCTCGGTGCTTGTCATCGGGGTGACCTCTAGCTCGTAGGCATACGCACCCACGTACAGGCTGCCGATGTCCCCCACGAAGGCCGCCACCTGGTCGGGCATGCCCGCGCCGCGGAGCAGGGCAAGCATGCGCTCCGAGCCCGCGAGCATGTTGGGGCCCGTGGGGATCCTGCCCAGGCTGAGGCCGGCCACGCCTGGGTGGCGCTGGAAGACCTTGAACATCTGCCGCGCGAAATCCTTCACCAGCTCCTGCCAGTCGCCGCCGGCCGTCGGAAAGCTGACCTCGCCGATGATCTGTTCCATGACCAGCTGGACCAGTTCCTCTTTGTTGGCGACGTAGCCGTACAGCGAGGACGCTGAAACGCCGATCTCCTTCGCCACCCGGCGCATGGTGAGCGCGTCCCCGCCCTCTGTCTCGACAACGCGCAGCGCGGCCGCCACGACCACCTCCCGGCTGAGCTGCGGCCTCGGAACCGCGGCGCGGCGGCGGGGTGCCGAGCGCCACGGAGGCGCCGGGGCACCGTCCGGCCCGTCCGATGAGGCCGGCTCCCCCACGGGGCCCGGCTCCGCAGCTTCTCTCGCACTGTCTGCCACGTCAAACAGTGTACTTGACGCGAACACTGTTCTCCTGTAGAACGTTGTTCGACACCGAACAGTGTTTAGCAAATGAACATAGTTAAGGAGGCGGCAATGAGCGGGCCAAACGGAGCCGTACTGGCAGAAGACCTCGCCAAGACCTACAAGGGAGGGGTACGCGCAGTGGACGGCCTGAGCTTCTCGGTCGCACCGGGCAGCGTGTTCGCCCTGCTCGGCCCGAACGGGGCGGGCAAGACCACGACGGTGCGGATCTTGACAACTCTGTCGCGGGCAGACCGGGGCCGCGCCATGGTCGCGGGCGTGGACGTGGGCCGCCAGCCCGCCCGGGCACGGACCCTCATCGGCACCACCGCCCAGCACAGCGGCGCGGTCGCCCAGCTCACCGGCCAGGAGAACCTGGTCATGCAGGGCAGGCTGTACGGCATGGGCGGCAAAGACCTGCGGCGACGGGTCGCCAGCCTGCTGGATGAGTTCGGCCTGGCCGAGGCGGCCGGGCGACAGGCGCGGACGTACTCGGGCGGCATGAAGCGGCGGCTGGACATCGCCACCGCCCTGGTGCACCGCCCCGCCGTCCTCTTCCTCGACGAGCCCACCACCGGGCTGGACCCCGAGGGCCGCGCCGCCCTCTGGGACGTGGTGACAGGCCTGGCCGGACAGGCCGGGACGACCGTCATCGTGACCACCCACTACCTGGAAGAAGCCGACCAGTTCGCGGCCAGGGTCGCGATCGTCGACCGGGGGCGCGTCGTAGCCGAGGGCTCCCCGGAGGAACTGAAGGCCGGACTGCATGGCGACTCCGTCCTGCTCGGCCTGGGCAACCCTGAGCGTGCGAAGCAGGCCGCCAAGACACTCGCAGCAGTGACCGAGGTGGGCGACATCACCCTGGACGGCGCTGAGGTGCGGGCACGCGTGATGGCTGACGCGGCACGTGCACTGCCCGCCGTCCTCGCCGCCCTCGAACCGAGCGGGGTGCCGGTCCTGTCCGTCACTGTCGCCCGGCCGTCACTGGACGACGTCTACCTGCACCACGCTGGCCACTCATTCCGCCAGGCAGAAGGGATTGACCTGTCATGAACCCGATCAGGCAGACCTGGGTAATCCTCACCTCTCGTTATCTGCGCCAGCTCTACCGGGAGCCGGTGGTCGTCTTCCTGGCGCTCATCCAGCCGGTCATCTGGCTGCTGCTGTTCGGCGCCCTGTTCAAGAAGGTCACCGAGATCCCGGGCTTCGGCGGGGGCAACTACGCCACCTACCTGACACCCGGAGTAGTGATCATGACCGCCATGTTCTCCGCGAGCTGGAGCGGTATGGCCTATATCGAGGACATGCATACCGGGGTGATGGACAGGTTCCTGACCACTCCGGCTGGCCGTGGGGCACTGACCGCAGCGATGCT
>DASYYE010000423.1:0-13925 GCA_035946955.1 Streptosporangiaceae bacterium
CACCCCTGCCATATCCGCCGGTCGCGCAGGGCCACCTCCAGCCACCGGTTGCGCCGGGCCAGGCTGGGCTGAGCCGGACTGCGCTGAGCCGGACTGGGCTGAGCCGGACTGGGCTGAGCCGGACTGCGCTGAGCCTGACTGCGCTGAGCCGGACTGCGCTGAGCCGGACTGCGCAGGGCCAGGCTGGGCTGAGCCGGACTGGGCTGAGCCGGACTGGGCTGGACCGGGCTCGGCTGGACCGGGCTCGGCTGGACCAGGCTGAGCGGTGAGGAGCAGGGCGGGGTCGGCGGCGAGCACCTGTCCATGCAGTCGCCGCAGAGCGGGGCCAGGCTCGATGCCCAGTTCCTCGTCCAGTACGCGCCGGGTGTCGTGGAAGACCGCGAGCGCGTCCGCTTGGCGGCCCGACCGGTACAGCGCCAGCATGAGCAGGCACCGCAGCTCCTCCCGCAGCGGGTGCCTGCGCACCAGCCCCGCCAGTTCCGGGGTGACCTCACAGTGGCGGCCCAGCGCCAGCTGGACCGCTGCGTGCTCTTCCTCAGCTGCCAGCCGCGCCTCTTCCAGCCGCACCCGCTCCGTGCCCGCCCACTGCCCTTCCACCCCCGCCAGTGCCGTCCCCTGCCACAGCTCCAATGCCGCTGCCAGTGACTGTGCTGCTGATGCCAGGTCACCCGCCTCACGCTCGCGGCGTGCCGCGGTCACGCCCGCGGTGAAAGCCAGGGCGTCTACCTGGCCAGGCCCGACCCGCAGCACATACCCGGTCCTGCCACCGGCCAGGATCTCGTGGTCGCGGCCAGGGTCGAGCACCTTGCGGAGCCGCGAGATGTGAGTGTGCAGAGAGCTGTCTGCTTTGTCCGTGGGGTTGTCCCAGACACGGTCGATCAGGTCCTGGCGCGACACGGTCCTGCCCGCGGCCATGGCCAGTGCCACCAGGATCGCCCGCCGTTGCGGCGGTCCCAGGTCAAGCTCCTGCCCGTCACACCGCGCCCGCACCGGGCCAAGCACCTGGACCCGCAGTGCCCGATCGTCCGGGCTGGGCATACCGACCACCTCGCTGAAAAGCCGCAAACCACCCCAGTCTCCCCGATGGGAGGCTCAGGGTCATGGCTTACGCGCTACACCAGCACAGGCCAACTGCAGGACGGGCCAGTCGCGCGCGGACGGGGTGCCGGGGTCCGGGCGCCACTCGGGCACCAGGACGAGCCCAGGCTCAACGAGTTCCAGGCCGCTGAACATGTCCCGTACCTGTTCCCAGGTGCGGAACTGGCCACGTCCCAGCCCCTGTTTCATAGCGTTCTGCAGGCCGGCGGTTTCCGGGTCGCCGCGGTCGAGCAGGTGGTGGATGAACACATAACTGCCAGCCGGAAGAGCCTGGCTCAGGGTGGCCACGAGTCCGGCGGGGTGTTCTGAGTCCAGGATGTGGTGGAGGATCCCGCACAGCAGGAGGCCGATCGGCTGCTCCCAGTCCAGGTGCGACCTCAGGTCAGGGTTGCCGAGGATGCCAGCAGGGTCGCGCAGGTCTCCCCGCACCGCGACGGTCGCCGCGTTCCTGGCGAGGAGCGCCCTGGCGTGGGCCAGCACGACGGGGTCGTTGTCGACGTAGACCACGCGGGCCGCGGGGTCGATCCGCTGGGCGATCTCATGGACGTTGTCCGCGGTGGGCAGCCCAGAGCCGATGTCAACGAGCTGCCGGACCCCGGCCTCGCTGACCAGGTAGCGCACGACCCGGTCGAGCACGGCCCGCTGGGCGCGTACGCCGGCCTGCACCTCAGGCAGTGACGCGATGATGCGGTCACCGGCGGCCCGGTCGGCCGCGAAGTGGTCCTTCCCGCCAAGCAGGTAGTCATACACGCGCGCGATGTGGGGCCGCGACACATCGAAACCATCGGCAGGGAGCTCAGGTTCGGCCACGCGCAGATCCTAGGGAGATGGGTGCCCGGCACGCAGGCCGCCCCTCCCCATTACCCCCGGTTGGGTGGTCGTCCATGATGCGATGATACGCTGATGTCGTGCGCACCACGCTTCAGATTGACGATGACGTGCTTGAGGCCGCCCGGCAGATCGCGACTGCGGACGGCCGCAGCATCGGCACAGTCATCTCCGAACTTGCCCGCCGGGCACTAAGGCCCACACCGATCAAGCCCGATGTCGCATTCCCTATGTTCGACGTGGCAGTCGATGCCCCGCCAATCACTCCCGCAGACGTGGCCCGCGCCCTGGAGGACGCGTGACTGCAACAGCAGGGGGGCGCCTGGCGCTGCTGGATGTCAACGTGCTCATCGCTTGCGCGTGGCCGAACCACACCCAGCACGCTCCTGCCATGGACTGGTTCAAGCGGCACCATCGCGAAGGCTGGGCGACCACGCCCGTCAGCGAGTCGGGTTTCGTGCGGGTGTCCAGCAACCGGGCCGCCATCGCCACGGCGACCACCCCGGCCCTCGCCCGCGAACTGCTCACCAGGATGACGGCACTGGCCGGTCATGAGTTCTGGGCTGATGACGTGCGCCTCGTCCACGACGACCGCAGTGATGCGAACCTGATGGCCTCCCACCGCGACGTCACCGATGCCCATCTACTGGCACTGGCAGAACGCTATGGGGGCAGGCTTGTGACCTTTGACTCCCGGATTGGCCGGTTGCTGGGTGTGCATGACCCCGCGCTGCTCGAAGTGCTCCCCAGCTAGCATCGCGCTGGCCCTGGCAGGTCAGAGCATGCGGGGCGGGATCGGTTCCTCCCGGTAGCCGCCGCTGTCGGCCGGCTCCACCCACCACGCGCGCGCGTCCTCCCGGATGGCTACGGCCTCGTGCAGGTCGGTGCCGACATAGTGCAGACCCACGCCGTCCTCGGTGGCGTACCCGCCCGGCAGCGTGCCATTGCCCACCAGTTCGCGGTAGACGCGCCGCCGGGGCTGGCCGTCGAGGTCGTCATGCACCCCGTTGCTGTAGGGCAGGAAGCCCAGGCCGTCGGTAAAGGGGTCGAGGGAGTCACCGAAGGAGTCGGTCGGCCCACCGAGGTGCCAGCACAGACTGCCAGCGCTCCACCCCGCCAGTACCACGCCCGCGTCCCAGCACTCCCGCATGACCGGGGCCAGGCCGTGCGCGCGCCAGACCGCCATGAGGTTCACCACGCTGCCGCCCGCGACGAGCAGCACATCCTGTCCCACCAGGTGGGCGCGGACATCAGGGACGCTCGGCTGGGTGAACAGTGTCAGGACACTGAAGTCGACGTCCGGGTGTGCGGTGCACACTCCGGTCACTGTTTCGATGAAGTCCCGGGCATCGCCGGTTGCCGTCGGGACGAGGCAGACCTTCTTGCGGCCGTCGCCAGCGGCGAGGTCGATGGCATGGTGAAGGAGTGCCGGGGAAGGTTCCTCACCTGGCCGCAGGTGGATGATCCCCGAGTAGGCAAAGACCTGTCGTGGTTTGGTCGGCACCGGGACAGCCTAGGTGACGGGCAATGCCGGGGCCCCGACTGGACGTCGGGAGCCCTGGCCGCACCCGGGCTATGCCGTGGCCGCCTGGGCGTAGGCCGCGAGAAGGCCTGTCCAGCCGCCCTCCGAGTCGAAGGCCTCGGCGATTTCCTTTTTCGCCTCGCCGAACCGGTCGAGGTCGCGGTGCTCGAACTCGACGCGCGTCCGGTCTGGGCCCTCGGCGACGAAGAGCACCTCAACCTCGGTGAGGAAGCCGGGGTCGTAGTGCCAGTCACCGTCGATCTGCCAGGCGAGCACCAGCCGCGCTGGCGGGTCCCAGACGAGCACCCGGCCCCAGTCGCACTCGCTGCCGTCTGCGCCGACCTCGTACCACCGGCCACCCTCCCGGCCTTCGATCACGGCTTGCTTGAGGTCGGCATTGCCGATCTTGTGGCTCCGGGGCCACCAGGTGTCGAAACCTTCGGTAAAGACCCGGAAGGCCTTATCGATCGGGGCGTTGACCGTCAGCGTCTTGCGCAGGGCTACCTCGGTGATGCTCATCCGCTTCGTCCTCTCCTTGCTCGACGGCTGCCGCGAACGCGGCCAGCGCCTCATCCCAGAACTGGTCGAGGTAGGCCCGCAGTGCGCCTAGCCCCTGCATGTCGAGTTGGTAGAGCCGCCGGGCACCAGCCGGGCGGCCGGTCACCAGGCCCGCCTCTTTCAGCACCTTGAGGTGCTGGGAGACCGCAGGCCGGCTCACTGGGAGGCCCTCGGCCAGCTCGGCCACTGCCAGCGGGCCGCGCGCGACCCGCTCGAACACCGCCCGCCGCGTAGGGTCCGCCAGCGCTGTCAAGGCCAAGCTGTAAGTCTCCACTTACCGTAAGCTATGACTTACTATTGGTCCTGTCAATGACCCTCGGGAAGGGGCCCCATCCATGCAGGGCCGTCCGCTGCCGGCCGCGGACGGGCTGGACCAGGCAACCCGGCTCGCCACCGAGGATGAGGCCAGCGTCGCGAGCGGGTTCTTCCAAGTCACGGTGCGTCCATGGCACGTCATGCTCTGAGGCGGACTCGGCTAGCGGCGGGTGCCGTCAGCGAACCGGCTCTGCCGGGCCGTCACCTGACATCACTGGGTCAGCTTCCATCAGGGCGGGTCAACGGCCACGGCAGTGACGGTCTAGACTCCACCCAGAGACCACTTGTGAACTGCTTCACAAGACCCACACGTCAGGACGAGGTCCGTGTCCGTTCCCGAGCCGCCAGTAGCTGGCGAGGCCGATGTCGTCGTGGTCGGCGCTGGCCCAGCCGGGGCAACCACCGCCTACTACCTGGCCAATGCCGGGCTGAGCGTACTGCTGCTGGAGAAGAGCACCTTCCCGCGCGAGAAGGTGTGCGGCGACGGCCTGACACCACGGGCCGTCAAGGCGCTGGTGGCCATGGGCATCCAGTTCGACCCGGCCGAGGGCTGGCTGCCGAACAAGGGGCTGCGGATCATCGGCGGCGGGGTGCGCCTCGAACTGGACTGGCCCGAGCTTTCGAGCTACCCCGGCTACGGACTGGTGCGCAACCGGCGCGGGTTCGACGAGACCCTGGCCCGCGCGGCCCAGCGGGCAGGTGCGAAGCTCCTGGAGGGCGTCACGGTCACTGGCCCCGTCCTCGACAAGGAGACCGGCCGGATCGTTGGCGTCACCACGTCGTCAGGCGGGGACGAGGAGGAACGCACCTACCGCGGGCGCCTGGTCGTGGCGGCCGACGGGAACTCCTCCCGGCTGTCGCTGGCCATGGGGCTGCCTAGGCGCGAGGACCGGCCACTGGGCGTGGCCGTGCGTGCCTACTACACCAGCCCGCGCCATGACGATGACTACCTGGAGTCCTGGCTGGAGCTGTGGGACGGCGACCGGCTGCTGCCCGGGTACGGGTGGGTCTTCGGCATGGGCGACGGCACCAGCAACATCGGCCTGGGGCTGCTGAACACCAGCGCGGCCTTCCAGCACACCGACTACCGCATGCTGCTGCGCAAGTGGCTGGCCACCATGCCTGCCGAGTGGGGCTTCACCGAGGACAACCGCACCGGGCCGGTGCGGGGCGCCGCCCTGCCGATGGGCTTCAACCGCACTCCGCACTACATGCGAGGACTCGTGCTCGTGGGCGACGCGGGGGGTATGGTCAACCCGTTCAACGGGGAGGGCATCGCCTACGCGATGGAGTCCGGGCAGACCGCGGCGCAGGTGATCGCGCAGGCCCTGCGGTCTGCGGACTGGCCAGCGACCGAGCGCGTGCTGAACAGGTACCCCCAGATGCTGAAGGACGCATATGGGGGTTACTACACTCTCGGGCGGAAGTTCGTAGGAGCGATCGGGCACCCGTGGGTCATGAGGGTCTCGACGCGGTACGGGCTGCCGCGGCCGGTGCTGATGCGCTTTGTGCTGAAACTGCTGGCAAACCTGACCGATACGGACGGCGGCGCTGTCGCTGACCGGCTGATCAACGCGCTGTCCAAGGTCGCACCCCCGGCCTGAGTCCAGGCCGACCATACGAAGACGAGAAGGGAGGGCATGCGGTGCTGAGCCTGTACACGCCGATCCTCATCCTGGCGGCGCTGGCCGCCGTGTTCGCGGTCTTCTCGCTCGTGGCGGGTTCCCTGGCAGGCCCCAAACGCTGGAACCGGGCGAAGCTCGAAGCGTATGAGTGCGGCATCGAGCCAACGCCGCAGCCTATGGGCCGCGGGAGGTTCCCGGTCAAGTACTACCTGACGGCGATGTTGTTCATCCTGTTCGACATCGAGATCATCTTCCTCTACCCCTGGGCCGTCAGTTTCACCAGTCTCGGCGTGTTTGGCCTGGTCGAGATGGTGCTCTTTATTGCCACAGTGCTGGTCGCTTACGCCTACGTCTGGCGTCGCGGCGGCCTGGAGTGGGACTAGCCATGGGAATCGAAGAAAAGCTGCCAGCCGGCCTGCTGCTCACCACGGTGGAGAAGGTCGCCGGGTACGCCCGCAAATACTCGGTCTGGCCGGCCACGTTCGGCCTCGCCTGCTGTGCCATGGAACTGATGGCCACCGGCGGGCCACGCCACGACCTGGCCAGGTTCGGCATGGAACGGGCCTCGGCCACGCCACGGCAGGCGGACCTGATGGTGGTGGCCGGGCGCGTGAGCCAGAAGATGGCCCCGGTGCTGCGCCAGATCTACGACCAGATGGCCGAGCCCAAGTGGGTCATTTCCATGGGGGTCTGCGCCTCCAGCGGCGGCATGTTCAACAACTACGCCATCGTGCAGGGAGTCGACCACATCGTGCCGGTCGACATCTACCTGCCGGGCTGCCCACCGCGCCCAGAGATGCTGCTCGACGCGATCCTGAAACTGCACGACAAGATCCAAAACACCAAGCTCGGTGCCCACCGCGCACAAGAGATCGAGGAGCTCGAGCAGGCGCGGCTGCGCCGGCTTCCGCTGGCGGCCGCACTGGTCCGCGACGAATCCGGCGCTGGGGAGGGGACGTGAGCGAGACCAACGGCAAGGCACCTGCCAATCGCCCGGACGCCAGCCCGGCCCAGCCCGCTGTGCCGCAGCCGCTGGAATGGCCGGTGGTGCGCACCGGGATGTTCGGCGTCGAAGGCACGGGCGACACTTCGGGATACGGCGGGCTGAAGGCCCGCCGCGCACCCACGCCAGCCACCCAGCGGCCGTATGGGTCGTACTTCGACGAGGTCGCCGACCGGCTCACCGAAGGCCTGGAACGCGAAGGCGCCGCCTTTGACGAGGCGGTGGAGCGCGTGGTGGTCGAGCACGGCGAACTCACCCTGCACGTCCGCCCCGGGCACCTGGAAACGGTCGCCTCGGTACTGCGCAACGAGCCCAGTCTCGCGTTCGAGATGTGCCTGGGGGTCAGTGGGGTGCACTACCTGTGGGACACCGGCCGGGAACTGCACGCGGTCTACCCGCTGCTGTCCATCACCCACAACCGGCGGGTGCGCCTGGAATGCAGCGTCCCCGACGCCGACCCACACATGCCGTCACTGACCAGCGTCTACCCGACCTGTGACTGGCACGAGCGGGAGACCTGGGACTTCTTTGGGCTCGTGTTCGATGGCCACCCGGCGCTGACCCGGATCGAGATGCCCGACGACTGGAAGGGCCACCCCCAGCGCAAGGACTACCCACTCGGAGGCATCCCCGTGGAATACCGCGGCGCCACGATCCCGCCGCCAGATGAGCGGAGGGCCTACTCATGATGGTGCGAGGCGGGATCCGGGGACTGTGCGGGGGGTACGGGGGGTCGCTCCCCCGGGCCAGTGCCGTGGGGGGTCGCCCCCACGGGCCAGCACAGTCGCCGCCAGATGAGCGGAGGGCTTACTCATGACCGCCGAAACCGAGGGGCGTGTCTACACGGTCACCGGCCAGGACTGGGACGAGGTCGTGGCCGCGGCCGACGGGACGGGGGACAGACCGGGTGAGGACCGCCTCGTCATCAACATGGGCCCCCAGCACCCCTCGACCCACGGTGTGCTGCGGCTCATCCTGACGCTGGACGGGGAGACCGTGACCGAGGTGCGTCCGGTCATCGGCTACCTGCACACCGGCATCGAGAAGAACATGGAGGTCCGCACCTGGACCCAGGGCGTGACCTTCTGCACCCGCATGGACTACCTGTCGCCGATCTTCAACGAGGCAGCGTACTGCCTGGCCGTTGAGCGGCTGCTCGGCATCGAGCAGGAGGTCCCCGAGCGGGCCAATGTGCTGCGCGTGCTCATGATGGAGCTCAACCGCATCTCCTCCCACATGATGGCCGTCGGCACGTTCGGCATGGAGCTGGGCGCGACCACGGTGTTCCTCTACGGCCTGCGCGAGCGCGAGAAGGTGCTCGACCTGTTCGAGCTGATCTCCGGGCTGCGCATGAACCACGCCTACATCCGGCCGGGTGGCGTGTCGCAGGACCTGCCATCGGGTGCCTTGGACAAGCTGCGGGAGTTCATCCGCGTCCTGCCGCCGCTCATCAACGAGATCCGGGCACTGCTGGACGCCAACGCGCTGTACCTGGCCCGCACCCGCAACATCGCCTACTTCGACCTGGCCGGCTGCATGACCCTCGGGGTCACCGGGCCGGTGCTGCGCTCCACGGGGCTGCCCTGGGATCTGCGCAAGAGCCAGCCGTACTGCGGCTATGAGACCTACGAGTTCACTGTGCCGACCCAGGACACCTGCGATGTGTACGGCCGGTACATCGTCCGCATGGACGAGATGGACGAGTCACTGAGGATCATCGAGCAGTGCGTGGACCGGCTCGCCGCCAAGCGGCCCGGTGACCGCATCATGGTCTCCGACCCGAAGATCGGCTGGCCCGCCCAGCTCGGCGTGGGCCCGGACGGGCTCGGCAACTCCCCGGCCCACATCGCGCACATCATGGGCCAGTCCATGGAAGCGCTGATCCACCACTTCAAGCTGGTCACGGAGGGCTTCCGGGTGCCTGCCGGGCAGGTCTACGCGGCGATCGAGTCGCCGCGCGGGGAGCTGGGGTGCCATCTTGTCAGTGACGGCGGCACCCGGCCGTACCGGGCGCATTTCCGCGACCCGTCGTTCACCAACCTCCAGGCGATGTCGGCCATGTGCGAGGGCGGCCTGATCGCCGACGTCATCGCGGCCGTCGCGAGCATTGACCCCGTGATGGGAGGGGTGGACAGGTAATGCCCTTCAGTGAAGAGGTGCGGGCGAAGCTCGACCAGGCGGCGACCGAGATCATCGGCCGCTACCCGCGGTCGCGGTCCGCGCTGCTGCCCCTGCTCCACCTCGTGCAGGCGGAGGAAGGTTACGTCTCCGACGACGGGATCGCCTACTGCGCGGAGCGCCTCGGGCTGACCGAGACCGACGTGACTGCCACGCTGAGCTACTACACCATGTACAAGCGCCAGCCGGTCGGTGACTACCACGTCGGGGTCTGCACCAACACCTTGTGCGCGATCATGGGCGGGGACAAGATCCTCGCGTCGCTCCGCAAGCACCTCGGGGTGCGCGACAATGAGCCCACGCCGGACGGCAAGGTCAGCGTCGAGCACATCGAGTGCAACGCCGCCTGCGACTTCGCGCCCGTGCTCATGGTCAACTGGGAGTTCTTCGACAATATGACCCCGGACTCCGCCCGGGCCCTCGTTGACGACCTGCGCTCAGGCGCCGCGGTGACTCCGCCGCGCGGTCCCCGTCGGCTGTGCACCTGGCGTGAGGCCGAGAAGGTGCTGGCGGGCTTCCCTGATGGGCTGGCAACTGAGGGGCCGCAGGCAGGTGAGCCCACGCTCGTTGGCCTGAAGATCGCCAAGGAGCGTGGCTGGACGGCCCCTGCAGCCAAGTCTGCTTCCGCTCCGAAGACCTCGCCGCGCCAGGCTCAGGGAGGTCAGCAGTGACCGCGACGCTCACGCCGGTGCTCACCGCCCACTGGGATGAGCCCGACTCGTTCACCCTGGCGGGTTACCGCCGTGCTGGCGGGTACCAGGCGCTCGGCAAGGCACTGGCCATGGCACCCGACGACATCATCGCCATGGTCAAGGAGTCCGGCCTGCGCGGCCGCGGTGGCGCGGGTTTCCCCACCGGCATGAAGTGGGGCTTCATCCCGCAGGGCGACGGCAAGCCGCACTACCTCGTGGTCAATGCCGACGAGTCGGAACCCGGGACGTGCAAGGACATCCCGCTGATGCTGGCCACGCCGCACATGCTGATCGAGGGCGCGATCATCGCCGCGTACGCGATCAGGGCCAGTGAGGCGTTCATCTACGTCCGCGGCGAGGTGCTGCACGTGGTGCGGCGGCTGCAGCAGGCGGTCGCCGAGGCCTACCAGGCCGGGTACCTGGGACGCGGCATCGTGGGCTCCACGTACAACCTGGAGCTCGTGGTGCACGCTGGCGCTGGTGCCTACGAGTGCGGTGAAGAGACCGCGCTGCTCACCTCGCTCGAGGGTTACCGGGGCCTGCCCCGGCTCAAGCCCCCCTTCCCGGCGGTCGCTGGCCTGTACAGCTGTCCCACGGTGATCAACAACGTAGAGTCCATCGCCTCCGTGCCCGCCATCGTCAACAACGGTGCGGCCTGGTTCGCCGGGCTCGGCACGGCGAAGTCCAAGGGGTTCGGCATCTTCTCGCTGTCGGGCCACGTGACCAAGCCCGGCCAGTACGAGGCGCCGCTCGGGGTCACCCTGCGCGAACTGCTCGACCTGGCGGGCGGGGTCCGGCACGGGCACCGGCTGAAGTTCTGGACGCCTGGCGGGTCGTCCACGCCGCTGTTCACCGACGAGCACCTCGACACGCCGCTCGACTTCGAGTCGACCGCGGCGGCCGGGTCCATGCTCGGTACCCGGGCACTGCAGATCTTCGACCGGACCACCTGCGTGCTCCGCGCGGTGCTGCGCTGGACCGAGTTCTACCAGCACGAGTCGTGCGGGAAGTGCACGCCGTGCCGGGAGGGCACATTCTGGATGGTGCGGGTGCTGGACCGGCTGGAGCGCGGCGAGGGTACCGAGGAGGACGTCGAGAAGCTCCTCGACATGTGCGACAACATCCTGGGCCGGGCGTTCTGCGCGCTCGGTGACGGCGCGGTCAGCCCGGTGGTGTCGTCGATCAAGTACTTCCGTGACGAGTACCTGGAACACCAAAAGCGCGGCGGGTGCCCGTTCGACCCGGCCGCGTCCACCGCCTGGGCGGAGGCCAGCCAGCGATGACCGCACAGACCAGCGAGGCCGCCCTGGTCCCCGCAGTGGAACAGGTCACCCTCACCATCGACGGGTTCGAGATCACCGTGCCCAAGGGCACGCTGGTCATCCGTGCCGCGGAAGAACTCGGCATCGCGATCCCACGGTTCTGCGACCACCCGCTGCTCGACCCGGTGGCCGCGTGCCGGCAGTGCCTCGTGGAGGTCACCGGCCAGCCGAAGCCGCAGCCGTCCTGCGCGATCACCTGCACCGACGGCATGGTGGTGCGCACCCAGCTCACCTCGGCGGTGGCGGAGAAGGCGCAGCGCGGGGTGATGGAGTTCCTGCTCATCAACCACCCGCTCGACTGCCCCATGTGCGACAAGGGCGGCGAGTGCCCGCTGCAGAACCAGGCCATGTCCAACGGCCAGGGCGAGACCCGTTTCACCGAGGAGAAGCGGCACTTCGCAAAGCCTGTGCCGCTGTCCACCGAGGTCCTGCTCGACCGGGAACGCTGCATCTCCTGCACCCGCTGCACCCGGTTCTCCGAGGAGATCGCCGGCGACCAGTTCATCGACTTCATCGAACGCGGCCCGGACCAGTTCATCGGGACCGCGGACGGTGAGCCGTTCAACTCCTACTTCTCCGGCAACACCGTGCAGATCTGCCCGGTGGGCGCGCTCACCGGTGCGGCATACCGGTTCCGCAGCCGGCCCTACGACCTGGTCTCCGACCCGAGCGTGTGCGAGCACTGCGCCTCCGGGTGCCGGCAGCGGACCGACCACCGCCGCGGTGCGGTCGCCCGCAGGCTCGCAGGCAACGACCCCGAGGTCAACGAGGAGTGGAACTGCGACAAGGGCAGGTGGGCGTTCACCTACGCCACCGAGCCCGACCGGCTGGTCACCCCGTTGGTGCGCGACGAGACCGGGGTGCTGCGGGCTGCCTCCTGGCCGGAGGCCACCGCCGCGGCCGCGGCCGGGCTGGCCCGTGCCCGCGGGCGGGCTGGTGTGCTCACCGGGGGCAGGCTGACGCTGGAAGACGCCTATGCCTATGCCAAGTTCGCCCGGGTCGCGCTGGGCACCAATGACATCGACTGCCGTGCCCGGCCGCACTCCGTGGAAGAGGCACAGTTCCTGGCGGCCCGGGTGGCGGGCCAGGGCGTGGACGTCACCTACGCGGACCTGGAGCAGGCCCGCACCGTGCTGCTCGCCGGGTTCGAGCCCGAAGACGAGTCACCCATGGTGTTCCTGCGCCTGCGCAAGGCCACCCGTGCTGAACGCCTCACGGTCTACTCGCTGGCGGCCCTGGACAGCCAGGGGCTGGCCAAGCTGTCAGGTGTGCTGCTGCCGACGCCCCCTGGCGGTGAGGCGAGCGCGCTGACCCGGCTGGCCAGCGGCACCGGCCTCGATGAGGCCCAGACGGAGGCTGCCAAGGCGCTTGCCGCCGGGGGAGCTATCATCCTCGCCGGCGAGCGGCTCGCCGAGGTGCCTGGCGCGCTGTCGGCAGTGGCCTATCTCGCTGCCGCGACCGGGGCCCGGCTGGCCTGGGTGCCGCGCCGCGCCGGAGAACGGGGCGCGCTCGACGCGGGTGCCCTGCCGGGCCTGCTGCCCGGTGGCCGTCCGGTCACCGATGCCGCGGCACGGGCAGAGGTCGCCCGTGCCTGGGGTGTGGCCTCGCTGCCCGCCACGCCTGGACGTGGTTCCTCGCAGATCCTCGCCGCCGCGCTGGCAGGTGAACTCAATGCCCTGGTGGTGGGCGGTGTTGACCCCGGCGACCTGCCCAGCGAGCAGGACGTGCTGGCCGCACTGGCGGCTACGCCGTTCGTGGTCAGCCTGGAGTTGCGGGCCAGCGCCGTCACGGACCGTGCGGACGTGGTGTTCCCGGTCGCGGCGGTCGTGGAGAAGGCGGGCACGTTCGTGAACTGGGAGGGCAGGCCAGGGTCGTTCGAGGCCGCCCTGCGTGTCCCCGGCAAAGACAGCGACCTGTCAGTGCTCAGCCTCATCGCGGACGACATGGACGTCCACCTCGGGCTGCCCGATACGGCCGCGGCCAGGCGTGAACTCGCGGACCTGGCTGGCTGGCGGGGAGCGCGGGATGCCGCTCCGTCGCTCACCGCTGACCCGGCACCGGCGCCAGGCCCAGGCGAGGCGCTGCTGGCCACCTGGTACGAACTGCTGGACGCGGGCCGGATGCAGGACGGCGAACTGTTCCTGGCCGGGACGGCACGCCCGGCGGCCGCGATGATGTCAGCGGCGACCGCGGCTGAGGTTGGCATCCAGGAGGGCGGTAAGGTCACCGTGACCACCCCGTCCGGGGAACTCACCGTGGACGTGTGCGTGACCGACATGCCCGACCGGGTGGTGTGGCTGCCCGGGCGCGCGCGGGGCTGCGAGACCCGCCGGGTGCTCGGCGCGGGACACGGCACACTCGTCACCCTGAGGAGACCGTAATGACCAGCCTGGCTGCCGCGGGCGGACCAGCGCCGGCGCAAAGCATCAACCCCACGGTCGACCTGGCGAGCTTCACCGGCCAGCCATGGTGGGTGATCCTGCTCAAGGTCGTGGTCATCTTCGCGTTCCTGATGGTCATGACCTTGTTCGCGATCTGGGCCGAGCGGCGTGTCATCGGCCGTATGCAGAACCGGCCAGGCCCGAACCGGGCGGGCCCGTTCGGTCTGCTGCAGTCCCTGCTCGACGGGCTCAAACTGCCGCTCAAGGAAGACATCGTCCCGCGGAATGTGGACAGGCTGCTGTTCTGGGCCGCGCCGGCGATCTCGGTCATCCCCGCGTTCATCAGCTTCGCGATCATCCCGTTCGGGCCCGAGGTCTCGATCGCGGGTGTCCATACCCCGCT
>DASYYE010000424.1:0-3355 GCA_035946955.1 Streptosporangiaceae bacterium
CCCCTAGCCTCAGCCAATGACCAGCAGCAGCCTACCTCGGCATAGACGCGACGCGCTCTTCTGCCGCCGATCGGGTGTTTCGTGTGGTCGGGCTGCCATGATCAGGCTGTGGCGGCGGGGTCTCCGGTGAACTCGCGCCACATTATGCTGTCGGCAGACGTCGCGGTCCGTCTGCAGCCGGGCAGGCCGGAGGAATCAGTAGCGGGCGGTCTGTAGGCGCATTCCGGTCATGATGCAGGCGCATACTGGTAATGATGAAGCCTGCCCGCGCCGCGACCCGGCGCTTCCTGCCCACAAGTCCCTTCAACGCCCCGCCCGCGGCTCCGCCTGTCGGCCAGTTCGCCGTACAGGACCAGGTGACTCACGATACGTACGGCCTCGGCCGGGTCATCGGCGTGGAGGATGACACCGTCCTGGTCATCGATTTCGGTTCACACCAAGAACGGATCATGACGCCCTTCGCCAAGCTGACCAGGCTCTGATACCGCCGGCGGCGCCCAGCGGGGCACCGGTGCGCCGAGGGCCCCGCGCCAGACCGGGATCTGCGCGTGGCGGCCGAAACGTCGTGCGCAGACGGTGACGTAGCGCACTAATTTGCCGTTGCGACACGAGGTCGCACTATGCGAGTGAACTCGCGGATTGGAGGGCCGACTGTGTCGGTCGTGTAGTTCCGGGCGCGTGCTCACGGCCCGGCCCCGCCCTGTCGTGCGCCGCCGGTAACGGCGGGGTGCGGAGCACAGGGATAAGCCCGAGGGCCTCCCGTCCCATCCGGGGGGCTACAGGTGAGGGGCAGACCGGACGGGTGAATCGCGTGAACCCCCGTTGATGCCTCGTGAAGAGTAGCCCCGCTGGTGGGATGTGGGTGCGGGGTGCAGGGACTGGCCGCTGGGAAGCGGCAGGCGCCGGCCGGGCACGGCATCCGGCCGGGAGGAGCACCGCCGTCCCCGGGGTAGAGGGGGCACCCACCCCGGTCGTATCTCGCAGGTGTGAAACGTGGAAACCCCGTCCGGGTCCGGGCGCCAGGTGGTGCCCGGTAAGCCGACCGTGAGGAAGGCCCAGGTCCCGGGCGGGAACAGGGTGACCGAGAAGCGAATGCCGGTGGCCGAAAGGCGGCAGGAAACCGGGACATGATGGCTGGCCCTCCGCTGGCCGTGCCGGATAACTGGCCGGATACCGGGCCGGGTGCCCGGGCCCGAAAGGGCGCTGACGCGGTCAGGTGAGCCCGTGACAGAGACGATGACCAAGGACACCGGAACCGATGGGCAAGTTGGACGCCACGATGGTGGTGAACGGACCAGAGGACGTTCTTCCTGGCTGGGACGCTGTGGACTGGCGTGCAGCGGAGGAGGACGTACGGCGTTTGCGGCAGCGGATCTTCACGGCATCGCAGGCGGGGGACCTGAGAAGGGTCCGTAACCTGCAGAAGCTGATGCTCCGGTCCCGTTCGGCTGCTCTGGTGAGCGTGCGGCGGGTTACGGAGGTCAACGCTGGCCGCAAGACGGCCGGGGTCGACGGGCGGGTCGTGCTGGCAGGCTGGGAGAAAGCCGACATGGCTGCCTGGCTGCAGCGCGGCGCGGCCGCGTGGAGGCCCTGGCCGGTCAAGCGGGTGTTCATCCCGAAAGCGGGCGGGAAACGGCGCGGCCTGGGGATTCCCGTGATCGCCGACAGGGCGCTCCAAGCCCTGGCGTCGAGCGCGCTGGAACCCGAGTGGGAGGCCCGGTTCGAGCCGAGGTCGTACGGGTTCCGGCCCGGCCGCGGCTGCCATGACGCGATCGAGGCCATCTACCAGGTGGGCAAGGGCGCCAGCCCGGCCCGGCGGTGGGCCTTGGACGCGGACCTGGCGGCGGCGTTCGACCGGATCGGCCACTCTTTTTTGCTCAGCCAGCTCGGCACGTTCCCAGCCAGGGAGCTGGTCGCCGGATGGCTGACGGCGGGGGTGGTCGAAGACGGCCGCCTCACCCCGACCGGGGAGGGAACTCCCCAGGGCGGAGTGATTTCACCGTGCCTGCTGAACGTGGTGCTTCACGGGATGGAAGACGCCGCCGGGGTCTGCTACCAGCGCAGCGGCACCGATGCCGCAGCCGCTGCAGCAGGCTCCCCGGTGCTGGTCAGGTACGCCGATGACCTGGTCGCCTTGTGCCACTCCAGGCACCAGGCCGAGCAGGTCAAGGCGCGGCTCGCCGCATGGCTGACGCCCCGGGGACTGGCCTTCAACGAGGACAAGACGCGTATCGTCACCCTCGACGAGGGCTTTGATTTCCTGGGGGTCACCGTCCGCCGCTACCACGGCAAGCTGCTGATCAAACCGTCCAAGGCGGCCGTGAGACGGATCCGGGAACGGCTGCGCGCCGAAATGCGGTCCCTGCGCGGGACCAACGCGCAGGCGGTCATCGCCCGGCTCAACCCCATCGTGCGGGGCTGGGCCGCCTACTACCGGACGGTGGTCTCCAGCGAAACCTTTACCGCGCTGGATCACTACCTGTGGAAGCTCACCTACAAGTGGGCCAAGCATAGTCACCCGAACAAGCCGACCCGGTGGATCGTCCGCCGCTACTTCGGCACGTTCAACAAGTCCCGGCACGACCAGTGGGTATTCGGCGACCGCGACAGCGGCGCATACCTGCACCGGTTCGCCTGGACGAAAATCGTCCGGCACCAGATGGTCCGGGGAACATCGTCACCCGACGACCCAGCCCTGACCGAGTACTGGGCCGCCCGGCGGCGTCGGGGAATACCCCGCCCTATCGACCCGGCCACCCTGCGGCTCTTGCAGTCACAGCACGGCCGATGCCCATGGTGCGGGCAACTCCTCCTAGACGCCGACCGGCCGCCGCAAACCCCACGCGAGTGGGAACAATGGCTGGCGGCCACCCGCAAGGCGATAACCCGTAACGCCATCGCCGAGCAAGCGGGCAGCACCCCGGACGAGGGCAGACTCCGTCTCCTGCACGCTCACTGCTCCCGGCGCTCCGCCGGGAACGCAAAGCCCGGCAACTTCTGCCCGCCACCGAGCCCTCGGGGCTTGCCCGAGCCGAGACGCGGGGAAACTCGCATGTCCGGTTCCTAGGGGGGCCGGACGCAGCAATGCGTCCGGCCTACCCGGCCGGACAGGGTCAGACGTCGCGGGCCTGGCGCGAGACGTGGCCGTGCCCGGGTGGTCGGCTGGGGTCCGAGACCCCCGACCGGTGCCTGATGGTGCTGGCGCGGTGCCAAGCTAGCGGGGTGGCTACCTTCCGGGCGGAGCAATTCAGCGTCAGCGTGAGTGACGAGGTCCTGGCCGACTTGCGTGCCCGGATCCGGAATACCCGGTGGCCGGGCACGGCGCCAGGCGCGCGGTGGGAGCAGGGCACAGACC
>DASYYE010000425.1:0-1765 GCA_035946955.1 Streptosporangiaceae bacterium
CCGCGGCGGCGGTGATGTCGACGCTGGCCGACGTGGCACCCGCCGTGACGACGGTCTTGCCGGAGGAGTCGGGCGCTATCGCCACGGGGTGCCGCCTGCGGAGGTGAGCCGGTTACGCACTGGCCGCCTCCGGGACGTGCGCAAGAAGGCGCGGGCCTACGCCTCGACCGTCGCGGTCGCGACGAACAGGTGGGATGACGGGAGCGCGTTGCCGATGTTGACCAGGCCGATCCCGTTGGCTGTGCCCTGGTCGATGATGAAGTCCTCGATGTAGTCCCAGGGGACGTCCCAGGAGGTCTGGGTGTTCATCGTGAGCTTCTCCGTCGCCGTGGCGGCAAGCGTCGGCCCGTTGGTCCCGGCCGTGGCCGCCGTGGTGAAGTCCAGGCCCGAGGTGACGTCGGCCGAGCCGCGCTGGTCCAGGTTCAGGGCGACCTGGTTGCTCAGGCCGGTGCCCGCCGCGCGGACGGTCTGCCGGTACAGGGCCACGGTGTGCTGGTCGGAGGTGACCGACCCGGCCGGGCCGCGGACGCCGAGCTTCAGCCGGCGCAGCTTGAAGTTGGCCGCGGAAGCGGCGACCCACGCGGCGAAGTACCCGTTGAAAGTCGTGGTCGCGTTAACGCCGGTAGTCAGCGCGGTCTGGGACTCGACAACTGCGGTGAGCCTCATGTCAGGTGCCGGTCCTCTCCAGCGCCCACCGGAGCGCCCGGTCGTCGTGCTCAGGGATGACCTGGTCCAGCCTGCGTTCCCGGTACAGATTCAGGACCCGGGACTCGTGGTCGGCGCGGCTGGCCTCTTCCCCGGGCAGGTGCTGGATCACGGCAGCCAGCGAGGCCAGGTGCGAGCAGATCATGGTCAGCCGGTCGCCGAAATGCGGATGGTCATAAGCCGCGCGGAGAACCCTGGAGACTGCCTCAAGGTGCTCCGCGGCGGCTGACGCCGCTGCCTGATGTGCAGATGAGGCGGCCTGGGGGCTCCCACTCTGCGGGTCCTGGGGGGTCGACATACCTGGGCTCCTCACTGGCCTGGACCACGCGGTCCTGGTGTCCTGCCGGCCCGAGGCGCTGCATTCCCTCGGCCGTGATCCTGTACATGGGGATGCGGCGTGTCTCGCTGTACCGGCGCGCGGCCCAGCCCGCCTGGGCGAGCCCGTCGAGGCACCGCACGGCGTCGGCGGCCGGCCAGTCCGCGGGAATCAGCCCTCGCCCGGCCAGCCAGGAGACGCTGTGCCAGGTGCGGTGCACGTCCAGGGCTGCCAGCAGCAGCATTTCCTTCCCGGCCAGGACGGTCACGCCTGCTCCTGCTCTCCCTGCTCCGGGTGCTGCTGAGCCTGGTTAGCTATCCCGAGGAGCATCAGGTGAGCGGCGGTGATCAGGGCCGCGCTGAAAGGGTCCGCGCCGCCCCGCTGGAGTCCCAGGTACTCGGACACGATCGCTGCGTAGTAGCCGTCCTCGGGCGTGAAAGGGGCGGGAGGCTGCCCTGGTTCCCCGGCTTCCGGAGGGGCGTCATCGCCCACCGGGAGCCTCCGCGTTATTGCCTGGATCGAACGCGTCCTCGGGGAACACGACGCCGCTCTCATCCCACTTGCCCCAGAACTCGATGCTCACGAGGTTGGAATTGGGATGGAACTCCATCTTCCGCACCCTCGGGCACGCCGCGCCCCACCTGACCCCTACGGGCACCTCAGCGCCCGGCGGAGGGGGTGCCCACTTCCCGCGCTGATGCAGCCCCCCGCACCACTGGCACGGGAAACTGCCCTCGATCTCGC
>DASYYE010000426.1:0-5157 GCA_035946955.1 Streptosporangiaceae bacterium
CACCGCGCGCAGGTGCGCCAGTCGCGCGGCGGCCGGGCGGGTGGGGGTGTAGTGCTGGCCGGTGACGGCCAGGCCGGCGCGGGTGAGCCAGCACCACGGCGGGCCAGTGCCCAGCCGGCCCGTGGCCACATACCCGGCAGCCCGCCAGCGGGCGACGATGCCGCGCAGCCGGTCCGGGCGGACACCGAGGTACGCGGCGATCATGTCGTAGGGTGCGCCGTACATGTCGGCACACCACACCAGCCCGGACACGTCACGTCCGCTGAGCCGCACGCTGCCCGCGTCCGCGCGCCGTGCTGGGAGTGCCACAGTGGTGGCCTGCCCCATGTGTCTCTCCACCCGTATGGAACTGGTCCCCCTCGTGGGAGTCTGCCCCCCTCCGGGTGGTTTGCGCTAGCCGGTAACCGTTGCGGTGTGGCGGTGGCCGGGGTGTGCTGCACGGCACAGCCGGCCCCTGTCCCTGGTTGCGTGGTCATGTCAGCTTGTCGGCTGCTATGCGCAGCATGGCGCGGGTTTCTGCTGGGCTGAGCGCGGCGGCGCGGAGGTGGTCGAAGACGGTGGCGAACAGTTGCCCGTGCCGTCAGGGTGAGCTAGGCACCCCCGCCCGTGGGCCTGGCAGGCTAGGGGCGGGGGTGCTGATCTCGGTTTCAGGGATTGACTAACCTAACCTCGGTGGCATCACCTCCTCCAGTTGCCCACACGCAAGAAGGAGCGGGCCCGGCCTGGATGGCTAGGTCATGGTCCTGGCGATGGCGAGGAGGGTAGCGGTGCCGTAGGTCTGGCTGACGATGTTGGTGTCCACCCCGTTCTGGTCGAACTCGACCCAGGCGGGGTTGGGGCTGAGTGGGTCGGTGTGGGGGAAGCTGACCAGCATGGGCTGTCCGTTGACCTGGGTGATCTGTGACTTGCCGTTCATCCCTTTCAGGGACTTGCGGAAGAAGCTGAGCGGGTCGTGGTAGATCGCGGGTGCCATCATGACCGTGATCTTGCCGTGATCGAAGACCAGGGCGACCTGATGCGCTGGGCTGACCCACACCGTGGTCAGGGTCTCGGCGTTGGCCAGCGCAGCAGTGGGCACCGTGACGGAGTACCCGGCCGATGCGGCGGCCTGCGCCAAGGTCACCTGCTTCTCGTGTGGCCCGAACGGGTGGCTGTAGTCCTGCGGCAACCCACTGCCGGGCACAGAGCTGGTTGCAGGTGGCGCCGAGCACGCTGCGGCTGTCACCGCGATCACTGCGGCAGCGGCCATCAGTACGGGCTTCGCCCTCATCGATAGTTTCCTTTCCTGCTAGCAGACGTGGCCGCTGGTCTGGACGTACAGCTCACTGGCGCTGACCTGCTGCATGTTCCAGCCTGGTGCGTCATCGGCCCAGCACTGGAGCAATGTCCACGGCCGGTAGTGGCCCAGCGAGGTGGCGTCGGTGAGGCTGTAGAAGTGGGTCCATAGGGTGTCGCAGGTGTTGCGGCGCTCGGAGTTGGTCAGTGCCCAGCCGGAGTTGAACGCCATGGTGGGGCTGTAGTTGAACGGCTTGGTCTGGCCGTCGAAGTAGAACCTCCAGATTCCGATGCCGTGGGCGTTGTCCACCTCGAAGTGCCAGTTGGTCCCGGCCCCGATGGTGCCTGCCCATTGCTGGAGGCTGTCCATCCCGTTGCGGACCCACTCGGCGTACAGGGTTGGCTCGTTCATCGGTGACCCGCCGGTCGCCCAGCCGACCTCGACGTCGTTGCCGGTGCCGGCCCAGATGAACAGGCTGCGTGACACCTGCCCCCGAAGGCCGTTGAGGGTGTTCTGGGTGTTGGTGGCGATCATTGCCTGGTTGCCGTACGCCGCCGCCGTGCTGTTGTCGACCGCTTCGACATTCTGGTGGGTAACCGCACAGGAAGCCCCGGCCCGGGCACTGGCACCCAGAGCAGGACTGACGGCGTACCACACCATCCCGCCAGCGGCGAGCCCACCGAGCGCCCCGCCGATTGCCAGGCCGGACGTCACGCGCCGAATACCACTCCGATAACGCCACTTCACCGGCACACACTCTTTCCGAGATATATCTGACTGGCCTGCGGATACTCGCCGGGTTCTGGGTCGGCGGCGGTCATTGCCCGGTCTCCGTGTGCCCGTCAGGGGGGACACGGCGGGCCTGGCCGGGCCGGTCTGGCGGGATGCGCCTGGGCAGCCGGGCGTGCCCGGCTGCTGGTGTGGGGGTTGCTGGGCGTTCTTCTCCCACGGTGGTGCCGAGGATGGTGCGGGTGAGGGTGGCGGCGGCGTGGCGGGGTGCGCTGGTGGGTGCGATCCGCTGGGCGTGTGGCCACCAGTACCAGCCTGCTTCGGCGTAGATGTCGCTGGCCAGGCCGGGCGCGGTGCGGCTGGTGACATACAGGCGCGGGCTGCGGCCGGGGCCGTGGGCGGTCAAGACCGTCACCCATTGGTCGCGGCCGAGCACGGCGGCTAGGGCTTCGAGTGCGTCTGCGCTTTCGGTGCCCGTCTTCACCGCTGCACCCCTGTAGTGCCGGGTACTGCGCGCAGTTGGGCGCGTAGTCCTTCGGCGGTGTCGGCGGCCAGGGTGCGGGGTTCGGTGTTCCAATGCGGGCCGTGCCGCGACGCCCACCAGGTGCCGGCGTCGCTGGTGCGCCAGATGTGCCAGCCGGGGAACTCGGCCTCAAGGCCGGTCTCGGTTGCCGGGGCTGGCGGTTTCGTGCTTCCAGCCAGCGTGGGCTGGGTAGGTGTGCCGGGCTGGCTGATGTCCGTGGGTGGCTGGTGTGCAGGACTGGGGCTGGCTGGCGGGTGGTCGCGCTGGGCGGCGATGGCGCGTGCGGTGCGCGCGGCGGCGTGGAGTTGGGCTGCCGCCGCGTGGCTGCGGAGGCTTGGCTGGCTCATGCAGGCCAGCCAAGCCGTGTAGGCGGGTGTGCGGCAGATGTGTGGTGGGGGCGGGTGTGTGCGTAGGGGGCGTGCAACGGTTGGCGGCTGGTCACGTTGTGTCCGGGGGTGGAACACTGGCAGCACCAGAGACTCGGTGGGGTCGGCGGGAGGCCGGTGGTGGCGGGCAGGGGCAGGCCAGCGAATGAGTGTCTGCGTGCCCTCATCGCGGAGGCCGGGGTGTCGCACAAGGGCCTGGCCCGGCGTGTCGTGGACCTGGGGAAGGCGCGCGGGGTGGTGGGGCTGTGTTATGACCACAGTTCGGTGGGCCGCTGGCTGGGCGGGGAGCAGCCCCGCGAACCGGTCCCGGAGTTAATAGCGGAGGTCTTCACGGGGTTGCTGGCCCGGCCGGTTGGCGTGGCTGAGGTCGGCATGACCGAGAGCCGGGTGCCTGTTGATGTGGGGCTGGTGCTGGCCGAGACCTGGGATGAGTGTGTCGCAGCAGCGGTGACGCTGGGGAGGGCGGACGTGCAACGGCGGCGGTTCCTGCAAGACTCGGCCGTCACAGTCTCCGCGTCCTCAGCGGTAGCGCTGCGGTGGCTGGTCACCCCCGCCTGCGGCCCCCCGCAGCGGACGGGGCGGCGGCAGGTGGGTGAATCTGAAGTCACCGCGATTGGTGAGGTCGTGCGCTCGTACCGGGAACTGGACAACCGCCTCGGCGGCGGCCGGGTCCGCGCCCCGGTCATCGACTATCTCAACGCGGAGGTAGTCCCCCTGCTCACCGATGGCAGCTACAGCGCGGCCACGGGGGCCAAGCTGGCTGCTGCGGCGGCTGAGCTGGCCCAGCTTGCCGGGTGGATGGCCTACGACAGTGGGCTGCACGGCCACGCGCAGCGGTACCTGACGCTGGCGCTGAGCTTCGCACGCCACGCAGGGGACGACGGCCTCGGCTCAGAAGTCCTGGCGGCCAAGGCACACCAGGCGGTGTGGCTGGCCCGCCCAGCCGAGGCGGTCGACCTGGCCCGCGCCGCCCAGGCCAGCGCCCGCCGCGCGGGCCTGGGAACACTGCTCACCGAGTGCCATGTAATGGAAGCCCACGGCCACGCCGCCCGGAACGACGCCCACGCCTGCGCGAAAGCGCTCACCCAGGCCGAAGCCGCATTTGACAGCGCCGCACGGGAGGGTGACCCGGGGTGGCTGGCTTACTTCGATGAGGCATACCTGGCCGCACGGATGGCCCACTGCTTCCATGCGCTGGGCGAGCCTGCCCACGCCGAACGCTACGCCCGGCGTTCGCTGGACATGGACGGCCGGTTCGTGCGGGGCAAGGCGTTCAACCTCTCGCTCCTCGCCACAGCATTGGCTGACCAGGACCAGGTTGAGCAGGCGTGCGCCGTGGGCACCCAGGCGCTGCACCTGACGGGCAGGCTGCGCTCCGCGCGGGCCAACCGCTACGTCCGTGACTTGCAGCGGGCACTGCGGCCTCGCGCCAGCGAGGCGGTGGTGCGGGAGTTCAACCAGCGGGCTGCGCAATGCCTGCCCGCCGCAGCAGTGCCTGCTGCACGCCAATGACAGTCGCCGCGCCCACGATCTCCCCCTGTGACACCATCGTGGCGGCCTCGTCCAGTCCCACCCACCGCACGGAGGCTGCCTCATCCGGGGCGGGGTGGCCGACGTGGTCTGCTCCGTGGGCGAGGTAGAGGTCTTGGGGGAAGTCGGCGTTGCCGATCATCGGCTGGTAGGACAGCAGGAACCGCGCGTTGCGGGGCCGCCAGCCGGTCTCTTCTTCGGTTTCCCGGGTGGCGGCTGTCGCGCCGTCTTCGCCGTCGTCGATGTAGCCGCCGGGCAGTTCCCACACCCACCGGTCGATGATGAACCGGTGCCGCCACACCAGCAGCATGTGCGAGCCCGCCTCGTTCAGGGCCAGCGTCATCACGCAACGGCGCATCCGGAACACGTACTGCGTGAACTGGCGGCCATCGGGCAGTTCCACGTCCGCCAGGCTCAGCCGGACGTGCGGGTTCTCATCCACCAGCCGTTCCGCATGGACCACCCAGCGCACGTCACGGGCTGCGTGCTCATCAGGCATGACCGCGACGCTACCTGAGCCTTTGGTGACAGGCCGGGCCGGTCTACGGCACTAAGGTTCCCGCTCCTGCCATCAGCCTTCCTCGCAAGGTGAGCGACTGCCGCGTCCCCGGTTTCGGTCTTTGCCGCTCATGGTTCCGCGCAAGCTGGGCGGCTGCGGTGGCCACGGTGGCTCCCCCGGCGCAGCCGGGCCAGGGTGGGACGCGGAGGGGGAG
>DASYYE010000427.1:0-13039 GCA_035946955.1 Streptosporangiaceae bacterium
TGGCAGGGCTGATGAGTGACGTCACCCTGGCGGTACCGCTGCGGCGGTCCCGCCGGGTGCGTGCCACACCCCACGGGCGGCACACCGACCTGCGGGCAACGCTACGCCAGGCCCGGCGCACCGGGGGGCACCCCCTGCGGCTGGCCCGGGAAGCCCCGGTGCTGGCGCCGCGGCGGCTGGTCGTGCTGTGCGACATCTCCGGGTCGATGGAGCCGTATGCGCGCGCGATGCTGCAGTTGCTGTACTGCGCCGCCGGGGGGGCGCGGGCCGAGGTCTTCACGTTCGCGACCCGGCTCACGCGGCTCACCCGCGTCATGGCGCAGGCCGGGCCCGACCTGGCATTGCACCGGGCCGGGCTGACGTCGCCGGACTGGCTCGGCGGGACCAGGATCGGTGAGTCACTGGCCGAGTTCAACAACGCTTACGGGCGGCGTGGCATGGCCCGGGGGGCGGTCATCGTCCTCATCTCCGATGGCTGGGACACCGGTGACCCGGCGGTGCTGGGCCGGGAGATGCAGCGGCTGGCCCGCGTGGCACACCGGATCGTCTGGGTGAACCCACGGACCCAGGATCCGGACTACCGGCCGCTCGCCGCCGGGATGGCCGCGGCGTGGCCATACTGCGACGCGGTGGTCAGTGGTCACAGCCTGTCCGCGCTCGAAGAGCTGACCAGCGCTTTGGCGCATCACGGTCACTACCGTCCCCCCAGGCGGACCCGTGCCCCACGGGCGGGCGCTCTCTGATAGGACGGGTGATCTGCGGCGAGGAGGGCAGTGACACCCACGCCGCACATAACCCCCGAGGAGATTTGATGTTCAAGGGTTTCCGTAACTTCCTGCTGCACGGCGACGTGATCGTCGTGGCCGTGGGCCTGGCGGTCGCGCTGGCGTTCAGCACGCTGATCTCCGCATTCACCAACTACGTGGTCAAGCCGCTCGTCGCCCGCGCCGAGGGCTCCCACTCAATGGGGCTCGTGGTGAAGCTCGGCTCGAGCCAGGCAACGTGGCTGGACTTCGGCCAGCTCATCTCCGCCATCATCTACTTCGCAATCTTCATGGCGGTCATCTACTACTTCATCGTCGTGCCGTACAAGACCCTCCAGGCGCGGCGCGGAACGGTGGTGTTCGGTGACCCGCCACCGACCAAGACCTGTCTGGACTGCCTGTCTGACGGCCTGCCTGTCGCGGCCAGCAAGTGCAAGTTCTGCGGCTCTGACCAGCCCATCCCGACCGGTGGGCTCTAGGCGGTCCCACCTGGCAGGACACCCCGATCCCGCCTACCCGCCCGCTGTGGCGGCTGGCGGGTAGGGGCCCGGCCTCGACTTGTCCCGGGGGTTGGCTCCTCAGAACCGGGATAACCCCTCAGAACCACACCCGATGCCCCTGACAAGCCGGGTCGTAAATGCGTTGCCACGGCGGCCCCGAACAGGTTGGGTGACTGCGAGGACTCGGACAGGCAGACACATGGGGGCTTGCAGTGGGGCACATCGAGGTGGCGCACCTGAGCCATGTCCTGCCCGACGGGCGGGTGCTGCTCAATGACGCGTCGTTCCGGATCGGGGAGGGGACCACGGCGGCCCTGGTCGGGCCCAACGGAGCCGGCAAGACCACCCTGATCAGGCTGGTCGCCGGTGACCTTGCCGCAGCGTCGGGGACTGTCACCAGCAGTGGCGGGCTCGGTGTCATGCGGCAGTTCATAGGCAGCATCTCTGACCGTTCCAGCGTGCGTGACCTGTTGCTCTCTGTGGCCCCTGTGCGGGTGCGGGAGGCCGGTGCCCGGCTGGACGCCGTCGAGGTCGCCATGATGGAGCGCGAGGACGAGGCCACCCAGATGCGCTATGCGGCGGCACTGGCCGAATGGGGGGACGCGGGCGGCTACGACGCCGAGGTGCTCTGGGACGCGTGCACCGTCGCGGCGCTCGACAAGGGTTTCGAGGAGTGCCGCTGGCGCGAGGTCAACACCCTGTCCGGTGGCCAGCAGAAGCGGCTGGTGCTGGAGGCCCTGCTGCGCGGGCCAGCGGAGGTGCTGCTCCTCGACGAGCCGGACAACTACCTCGACGTCCCGGCCAAACGCTGGCTCGAGGAGCAGCTCCGGGCCACACCCAAGACGGTGCTCCTGGTGAGCCACGACCGGGAACTGCTGGCCAACTGCGCAGAGCGCATCGTCACCGTGGAAGACGGCAATGTCTGGATCCACGGCGGCGGGTTCGCGAGCTACGCGCAGGCCCGCCGGGACCGCAATGACCGACTCGACGAACTGCGCCGCCGCTGGGACGAAGAACACGAGAAGCTGAGACAGCTCGTGCGGACGCTCCGGCAGAAGGCGTCGTACAACGACGGCATGGCCTCGCGCTACCAGGCGGCTGTTACCCGGCTGCGGCGTTTCGAGGACGCCGGACCGCCCGAGCTGGCCCCGCGTGACCAGAACATCCGCATGCGGCTGCGTGGCAGCCGCACCGGCAGGCGCGCGGTCATCTGCGAAAGGCTGGAGCTGTCGGGGCTCACCCAGTCGTTCAGCGCGGAAGTCTGGTACGGCGAACGGGTGGGGGTGCTTGGGCGCAACGGTTCCGGCAAGTCGTCGTTCCTGCGCCTGCTCGGCGGCGAGGACCTGACCCATTCAGGCGTGGCAAGGCTGGGTGCCCGGGTCATGCCTGGCCTGTTCGCCCAGACCCACGCCCGGCCTGACCTGGCAGGGCGGTGGCCGGAAGAAATCCTCATGACCGAGCACGCCATGCTCCGCAACGAGGCCATGTCCGCCCTGGCGCGCTATGAGCTGCAGGTTTGTGCACGCCAGGCGTTTGGCACGCTGTCGGGCGGGCAGCAGGCGAGGTTGCAGATCCTCCTGCTCGAACTGGCTGGCTCGACGCTCCTCCTGCTGGATGAGCCCACGGACAACCTGGACCTCGCGAGCGCGGAGGCTCTGCAAGAGGGGCTGGAGACCTATCAGGGCACAGTGCTGGCTGTCACGCACGACCGCTGGTTCGCACGGTCGCTCGACAGGTTCCTGGTATTTGATACCGACGGGAATGTGCGGGAGTGCGATGAACCGGTCTGGGAGGACTCGGCAGTCCCAAGACCGCGGTGACTCTCCGCTTGCTAGGCTGACTCAAAGTTCCGGAAGGCCGGCAGTCGGGGCTGGCCAGCTCACGCATAGTAAGGGGCCGCGCTGTGAAGAAGCTCCTGTTGGTCGCTCTGGTCGGGCTTGGCATCGCCGCCGTTTGGCGGAAGATGCAGGCGGACCGTGCGGAGCTTGACCTATGGACGGAAGCCACCACCAGCGACGACTGACGCGCCCCGTAAGGCCCTCAGGTCATGGACGGGGTGCGTCGGTGAGTGACGGGGTTCCCGTCTCACTGGTCTGTGTCGGCTTGCTCGGAGCAGCGGTCGACGACGGTGGCCTGCTCGAACGTGCCTTCTCAGAAGCCTGCGCCACCCAGGGAGTGGTTCCCGGGACCGCGGCGTACGCACGGGCGATGGTCACGGTCCACCAGTCGCTCGGGCAGCCGCCGGTTGAAGTGTTCCGTACCCTGTTCCCGGGAGGTCAGGGGCGGGCGGAGGCTGCGGCGCTGTCGTTCGAGCGTTCCTTCCGGTTCGCGGTAGACCGCAGCGGGCTGCGGGCGGAGCCAGGAGCGGCGGAAGCGCTGGGTGAGCTGCGTGACTCAGGGGTGAAGACCTGCCTGATCACCGCACTGTCGCGGCCCCTGCTAGCGGTGACGCTCGACGCGGTCGGCTGGTGGCGGAAAGCGGACCTCGTGCTGTGCCAAGAGGACGTAAGCCGGGGGTGTCCATGGCCTGACCTGGTGCTCACCGCGATGCTGCGGCTAGGGGCCGGGGATGTGCGGGAGATGGGTTTCGCCGGATGCACGTCCAGCGGGGTGCTGTGCGGCAAGCGGGCCGGGGCCAGCCTGGTGGCTGGCGTGCTCAGGGGTGGGCACACGGAGGACCGCCTGCGTAAGGCTGGGGCGACACACGTGATCGGGAGCCTGTCAGAACTGCCGGGGCTGGTGGCGGCCGATGGCGCCGCGAGGCCTGTATCGTCGTCGGCGAGCGCACCGGTGGCCCGGGTACCCTTGGAACACCGCAGCGCGGGGCTATAGCTCAGCTGGAAGAGCACCTGCTTTGCAAGCAGGGGGTCAGGGGTTCGAGTCCCCTTAGCTCCACCAGGAAAATCCTTGATCATCACGAGGCATCTTTCCGGCGTCGTGCCCGCTGCGTGCCCGATCCCTCACCCGTCCGGCGTCGCGTCCGCTTGTTCCCCTGGCGCATCTCGGCCGCCGCGAGTGTCCCGAGGGTGTCAGCGATCTCCCGCTGACGCTGGTCGGTGGAGTGCAGGTAGATCAGCGCGGCGCGGGTGCTGGCATGACCCATACGTGCCATCAGTTCGCGCAGGTTGGCACCTGCGTTCGCGGTCAGGGTGTTGCCGGTATGACGCAGGTCGTGGAAGTGGATGCGTGGAAGCTTTGCCCTGTTCAGTACAGCAAGCCAGACACGTTGCCGAAAGTTCCCGCGCCGCAACAGCGCACCTGTCGGGCCAGTGAAGACCTGGCCATCCTCGCCTTCCAGGGCGAAGCAGGACAGGTGCCACCGGACCACGGGAGCGATCAGTTCGGGGTACACCACGTTCCGCCGCCCGGCATCGCTCTTGGGCGGACCGAACGCGAGTTCACCGTTCTGCAACTCGGTCAGTGTCTGCTCTACCCGGATCGTCCGGGCGTCCAGGTCGATATCCCGCCGCCGCAACGCGCAGAGTTCACCCAATCACAGGCTGGTGAAGGCAGCCAGCAGGACAAGCGCGCGATACCGCACGAGCCTGCCCACGTCACGCAGTAGACGCACTATTCGGCATCACCAAGGCACATATGGTCTGGGACGACACACACGGCATCAACCACCACGAACGCACCGCCCTGCAATCGCTGAACAACGCTCCCAACTCGCCCGGCACTGAGTGCCTATGCCCGCCTGTTCAGAACCATCTGGCCGACCAGGTTGCTGACGGCCAGTGCCCCTCCGATGATCCAAAACCACAGAGTCGATCGGCCCCGTATGAGCGTGAACCACGCAACTACCACAAACGCAACCACGTGAGTGCACCACCAGGCGAAGGAGGCAGGCCGGCCGCGGACGAACACCCGCGAAAACCACGCGATCATGGGGCAAAAGTAGCACGGCGATGCGAACTGCTGAGCGAGCGCTCTGAGAGGCGTGCAGCAGCAAAGTACAGCAATAGCGGTTGACACTCCTCGGACGGCGGGAATGGTGCCCGCGTATCGGCTCTGTGTGCGCCGTCGTGGCCATGCAGCCCTGGGTGCGGGCCACCTGGCCAGCGCGGACCACTAACGGCTTCGGCGCGCAGCTGCCCATCGCCGGTGCAGCGGCCTGCGCGCTGGTGCCAGTGTCCAGAGCGCCAACCGCCGGCAGCCCTAGCGCACTCAGGGCAACCAGGGGTGGAGCACCGGTCACTTTGGGGCGCCTCCGAACAGCGCGGTGTGCCTGCTGATCGCGTCGGCAGATTGCCGCTGAAGAGGCCCACAAGCAAGGGGGCCTTGGATGTCATTCACGCTGGTGTGTGCGTCCGTAACGACATGCCGCCTGATCCGTTAGCTCTTCGTCGCTATGACGAGTTCGGTGTCACCTGGCCAGTACCAGAAGAGACCGTCTGGCGAATACTCGTGTAGCAGGTGACGTAGATCGGACTCGAAGTCGGCTCGGCGGTTCCCGAACCATCGGGGCGCGGCGTACGACAGCGAGAAGTAGTTGGCCACAATGGTGTCGATGTCTCTGATCAGGTCGGGGCGCCCAGGCGCGTAGATGGTGCGCGAGCCGCCGAACCGGGTCTGCGACAGGGTGTCCTCAAAGCGCGCCGGCTGGCCCTCGTTCCAGGTTGCGAGGTAATGGCGCGTGCCGTCACCGAGGTAGTCGAGGATGAGTTTCCGCACCGCGGCGCGGGGGACTTCAGGGTACCCCGGATCGGCAGGCCGTGGACGGCCGTCGACCTGGTGCGAGATCAGGACCAGCGAGCCCCCCGGCACGAGTAGGTCATAGACGGCCTCGGCAACCTCCAGCCGTCGGACCCGATGAAACGACTGTCCGAAGGTGACCGCTCGCCACGAGCCGAGGTTCAGTGCTGCGATATCCTCCGCGACCCCCTGCACCCAGCGCACGTTGGCGACTCCCGCCTGTTGGCAACACCGTTGGCCCGCCTGCAACATGCCGGGCTCGGGATCAAGCGCCGTCACTTGGTCGAACAACCGGGCTAGGGACAACACCAGGACGCCAGGACCACAGCTCACATCGAGCAACTGGCCGGTGCCATCAAGCGACAGCTCCCGAGCCATCGTGTCCGGCAGTTGCGCGGAATACGGAGGACGCCCGACCGCGTAGTACTCGGCCGTCCCCTCAAACGCCTGGGGATCGAACGCCGATGGTGAAGGTGTTGTCATGCGCACCGTCCTGAAGCATGCTTCACGTGAGGCCGTGGCATCCCGACGCACGGGACTACAAGGCGCTGACAGCCCAACGTCAGCGGTATGACCGGGCACGCACCTCGCTGGACCGGCACGCCACCTACATCCTCGCCGCCTACGTGGCCGCAGCTGCCCGATAGACCAGCTGCGAACTTGCAGGCATCCGCCTGGCTGCGTTCAGGCGGACGCGCCGTCACGGTGAGGCACAGTGGTCGTCATCCGGCTTGCGGTGCCGACTTACCCCGTGCTCGTCAACAACGGGTCGAATGGGCCTTCTCTTCAACCATCGCCGACGGGACCGGCCAACTCGTCCGCGCCCAGCACAGGCGCGCGTAGGCACGTGTCAGGCGGACGACAGTGCAGGTGTCTGGTTCATGTGGACCGACCACACGGGCAACCGCTCATGATCGATCGGCAGCCTGACCGGATGGTCCGGATAGTACTTGACTTCTGGGAAGGCGTCGCGCGGCACTTGGTAGACACCGAGGCCCCAGGGCTTGAAGGACGCATCTCTTACGACCCAGAAGCTGGCATGTTCTGTGCATATGGTGAAGACCGCGCCGCACTTGAGGAGTTGGCTGCCCGGATTGGAGACGTCGCGGAAGACAGTGACCGGATGCGGCAGCTCATCATGTCGGCCGAGGCCACCGGGTTCGAATTCGACGACTGACCTTATGGACGAGGACTCTCTGTCACAGGTTCCTGAAGCGCCCATGACGGCGTGTCTGGCGCGATGCTGGCGCGTTTCGCTGACGTGCCTAGCCGAAGCGGCGGGCACTGGGGTAGATCTGGGCCCCGTCCACAGGAACGTTGGCGCCGGTGACCCATGACGCCCGTTCCGACAGCAGGAACGTCACGACATCGGCGACCTCTTCTGGGCTGCCGAGCCGGCCCTGCGGGAAGTCCCTGGCCAGCCAGGCGCTAAAGGCCTCAGGATGGTCGCGCCGGAAGTTATCCCAGCCACCGTCAGGGAACATGATCGACCCAGGGCTGACGGCGTTGACCCGGATGCCCAGCGGTGCGAGTTCCTGGGCGGCGGTCGCCGCGAGGTGGATCTCCGCTGCCTTGGCGGCGGCGTAGGCGGTGCGTGGGGCCGGGCGCATCCCGGTGACCGAGGAGATGATGACAACCGCGCCGCCGCCCGATGCCCGCAGGTGCGGCAGTCCGGCCCGGATGAGTTCCGCCGCGTGCCCGGCGTTCAGCGCGAACGTTGCGTTGAAGTCGCCGGGCTCGGCGCTGGTGAGGTTGCCGCCTCCGACGGTGCCGCCCGCGTTGGCGATCAGGTGGTCGAGCCCGCCGAGTTCGGCCGCGACATGATCGACGGCGCGTTCCAGTGCCTCAGTGGCCGTGACGTCAGCTGACACGGTGACGACGCTCACCTTGAGCGGCGCTAGCCTCTCAGCCGCCTCCGTCAGTCCTGATTCGTCGCGGGCGACCAGCCCGACCGCGGCGCCTTCCGCCGCGAGGGCCTGTGCGATGGCGAAGCCAATGCCCTTGCTGCCCCCAGTGATAAGCGCGCGCTTGCCGCGTAGCCGGAGATCCATGGCAAGTGATCTTAACGACCTTGAAACTGTCCCGGACTTTCCGGACATGGATCCGGAAAGCCACCCCGAGCACCCACACACTGACCCCACGTCTGGCAGTCGTCCCGAAAGGCCGACTAGGACGCACGTGCCGGTTGCGTGCCGATCGAGCGGGACAGCTGGACACCTTGGTCCCGGTTCCTCGGCGACAGGTCGTCATCGTTTCTAGATTTACTCTCGCGCTGGCTGGTGTGCGGCCAAGTACAGGTATGAGCTACCAGCCTGTCCGGGTACACCGGCCAGTGCGCCCACACCGGGGGCCGCTGGCCGCCTGTCTGTCAAGGTCATGCCCGCGCCGGGAGACACGAATGTCCCCGCTTGCAGCAGAGTAGACGCGCTAGCCAGGATCCGCGTCACCCTTGGGCTGTTGCGAATGTTCGCCGACCGTCTGGGCAGAGACTGGTCCGGTGGTGGGACTCCGCGCAAGGAGGTCGGATGAGGTTCTTACGCCTTGCGGTCATCATTGCCGCTTGCCTGGTCTCTGGGGCATGCTCAGCCAGCCAGGCCTTGCCGGCGCCCGGTCCCTCGGCGTCACCGCTGGTGTCGCACGGCTGCGAGCACTTCAGCCGGCATCAGTATGAAGTCTGCTTTGCCTACCTGGTTAATGACTCCCTGCTTGCGCGGGTGCCGTACTACCAGGTGGGACGTCAGCCGGGGCTCGGGCCGCTCGCTCTCACCCGCCTCAAGAGCCGGTACTACGGTTCGGCCCGCCGCTCTCTCATCGACCAAGCGAAGGGCTGGCCACTCCAGGCCGACGTGTCGCTGCCCAGCATTCGGATAGTTGGCCCGGTCAGTGTGTCCGCGAAACTGGCCACTGCCACCCTCCATACGGTTGAAACGTGGCTTGTGCGTGCGGAGTCACGTGCGGGCAAGCCCGGAAGAGTGCTGTTTGCCGAGACGAACGCGCACCACACGGTCTCGCTCATCCGCACCCCTACCATGCTCTGCGCGTTTGGCCATTGCCTGCACAAATGGGTGGTGGTCCGGATTCGGTAGGGGTACGCGTTGACGGTCAGCCCTGCCGTCAAATCTTCTTGACGCCAACCGCGTCGTCAAACTAGCTTGACGATATGAGTGTCGAGCTGGCGGAGGCGAGACGGTTGGTCGAGACTGCCGCAGGCCCTGATCCCGAGGCCGGGTTCGCGGCGGTAGTGGCGCTGCGTGGGCTCGTCGAGGTGCTGGAGGAGCTGCAGGTCGATAACGCCCGGGCGCAGGGCTGGTCATGGCGGGATATCGCAGGGCGGCTGGGGGTCACCAAGCAGGCCGTTCACTACAAGCATGCGTTGCGTTTGCGGGGACGGTGAGCGGCATGTGGGATCGGCTGTCTGAACAGGCACGCGAGGTGATGAGGCTGGCCCTGGCAGAGTCCGAGCAGCTTGGCCACGGGTACGTCGGGGACGAACATGTGCTCCTGGGCTTGCTCCGGGACCAGGCCAGCCCGGCGGCCTCGCTGCTGCGGGGGCACGGCCTGGACCTTGCCAGCGCCCACGCTGAGCTGCAGCGGCTTTCGGCAGCCAGGCTGATGCCGTACTCGCGCGCCGATGATGCCGACGCGCTGCGGGCCGTGGGGATCGATGTCGAGGCGGTGCGCCAGCAACTGGTCACCACGTTCGGCGAGCAGGCAGTCGGCGCCGCGATCTGGCGGGCCAGCCGGCGGCCGTGGTGGCGCGGCGGCGGTCGGCGCCGAACACCGCTGTGCGGCGCGCCGTTCTTCGCTAAGCGTGCCATGTACCTGGCTGGCTGCTACGCCGATAGCCGAGAGGCGGCAGCCGTGACGCCCGAGCACCTGCTCCACGGCGTGCTACGGGATCTCGACGACCCGTACGGTGCTCAGCTGGGCCGGCGTGGACGCAAGCAACTGGCACAGCTCGGATGGACCATCGGACGGATCAATCCGGCGAGCGCGCTGCTGCACGCACACGACGTCGATACGAACCAGTTGCGGTCCGAACTCGACCGCATCTCCTGATCCCGTTCCGATACCCCGCCGACAACGCCAAGACCCTGGTATTGCCGTGTGTTTGGTCATTGCCGGTTTGGGGAGGCCTGCTTCCACGGCCGGGTCCGGGGCCGCCAGGCTGGGACGTTGCGCCGGTATTCCTCGTATTGCGTGCCGAACTGGCGGGCCAGAGTGGGTTCTTCGTACCAGTGGGCGAATGCGGCGGTGGTGGCCCAGACGACAGCGGCGTAGCCCAGCAGGACGGGCTGGCCCAGCGCGAGCGCCTGCCCGGTGATGGAGGCGACGACCGCCAGGTACATGGGGTTGCGGACACGGCGGTAGAGGCCGCTGACCACCAGGCGGCTGGTGGGGGCGATGGGAGCGGGGGTGCCGTGGCCCTCGGCCACGAAGCGCACGAATGCCTGGATCAGCACTACGGCCCCCAGGATGAGCATGGTCAGCCCTGCTATGCGTACTGGTGCCCAGTGGGTGAGCGGTCCGCGGACCCGCCAGTGGGTCAGCCACCAGGGGACCAGGCCTGCCACTACGCCAGGGGCGGTGGCGAAGAACAGTGCGCTTCCTGCGGCGGCTGTGGGTTTGCGCATGCTCGCCTCGCTCAAGCTGCCTGCTGGTGCCCAGCGCGCCGCGCCAGTCCAGCGATGAGGTGGGCTGTGCGCTCTGGCTGGTCCAGCATGACCCACGTGCGGCTGTCAGGGATGACTTCGAGCTGCGAGCTGGGGAGGATGGCAGCTAGTTGGCGGGCGTGCTGGAGGGGGAAGAACTTGTCGTCGGCGGCCCAGGCCAGCAGCGCGGGCTTGGTGAAGGCGGCCAGTTCGGTGGCGGTCTGGTTCATGAACTCGTCGTTGCCTAGCGCTGCGGTGAGCCGCCGCAGGTCGCGCCGGACGCCCTTGCTGGCGAAGTAGGCGTTGACCCACTGGTCGATGAGGTCGTGCGGGAGGCTGCCGTGGGTCAGCCAGCCGTAGGCGGTGGGCAGGGAACGAGCTGGCCTGGCCTTGAGCATGGTGAGCAGCGGGGTGAGCGCACCCATGCGTGCCGCGGTGATGAGCGGGCGGAACGGCTTGGGCGGGAAGTTGTCGAAAGCGTCACCGGTGGCGAGCACGAGGCCGCCGAGCCGCCCGCCGTGGTGCGCCGCGGCCACCTGGGCGATGGCCGCTCCGCTGTCGTTGCCGACCAGGGTGACATCGCGAAGGTCCAGTGCGTCGAGGAAGTCGGCGACGAGGCCGCCGAGCCCGGCTGCCGTCAGGTCGGCGTCAGGCTTCATCGGGGCTGGGTGCGCGCCGAATGGCAACTCGGGGACCAGGCAGCGGAACTCGCCTTGGAGCCGGTGAACGACCGGATCCCACAAGTGGGCGCCCATGAGGTAGCCGTGAAGGAACACGACCGGTGCCCCGGTGCCAGATTCCAGGTAGTGCAGGGTGCCGTGGGACAGTTCTGTGTGCGGCATGGTTTCTCCCAGAGTCCCAGTAATAACATACATGCAGTCTGTATGAGACTTACATACAGACTGCATGTATGGCAAGAGGTGACAGGCATATGACGGGCACCAAACAGGATCTGCGCTCCCAGGCCACCCGCGGACTGCTGGTGACTGCCGCGCGCGGGCTGTTCGGCGCGCGCGGCTATGCCGACGTAGGCACCGAGGAGATCGTGCGGGCAGCCGGGGTCACCCGCGGGGCCCTCTACCACCACTTTCGCGACAAGGCCGGCCTGTTCGCCGCCGTGGCCGAGCAGGTCGAGGCCGAGACCGCCGAATACATCGTCGGCGCGGTGGCCGCCGAGACCGACTCGGTGAGAGCGCTCCGGCTCGGCGTGCAACTCTTCCTCGACGCCTGCGCCGACCCCGAGGTGGAGCGGATCATCCTGCTCGACGCCCCGGCCGTCCTCGGCTGGCAGGCGTGGCGAGACCTGGCCAGCCGGTACGGCCTGGGCCTGGTCCAGCTCGCGCTGCAATCAGCGATGGACGCCGGCGCGATCACCACGCAACCCGTCGCCCCGCTCGCCCACGCCCTCATCGGCGCCCTAGACGAGTGCGCGCTCTACATAGCCGGGGCCGAGAACCCCACAGCGGCACGGGAAGAATGCACCGCAGTCCTTGACCAGATACTGCGCAGCATGACACCCACACCCTGACCACCCACCGACATGCCGCAGAGCGTGACCGGCACACCGACAGCCCCCGTCGTGGCCGTCAGGCAGAGCCGCAGCATGGCTATAACTGTTGAAGAGCTGGCTGACGTACACACCGGCGGTTTGAGCACGGTCACGCTTCCTGAGCCAGCGATGACCGTCATACGGCAGATGAGGATAGGGAGAGGAAGGGCCTAAAGAGAGGGACTCCGCTGCCTGCCGTCATCGCGGTGAGCTCGGCGCTCGGGTCGCCAAGGAGTTCGCTGGAAGCCGATCCCGTCGCAAAGATCGCCTCCATGAGGTGGCCAACGTGCGTGGCGTGCTCGATGACCGCCTCGGAGTCTCGGTATCGCTCGTAGACGACGCACTCGGACTCATCGTCGTTGAGGTAGATCTCGTACTGCAGCGTTCCGGTGTCCTTCGCCCGCGCGATGTCCATGACTTGCGCGGGCAAGCGCTTGAACTCCTCTGCCTTCCCCTTGTGAAACTTGAGCCGAGCGACACCTTGTATCTCACTCAACTGTGCCGACCTCCCAGTCGTCTGTGGTCCGCTGAGATGCGCCGACAGGAACTGTCCTGCTCTGTCCAGCGCCGCTGCCGCTTCGTCGAGGATCGGGTAATAGGCCTGGAAGACGTGCGGTACCCCAGGGGTGATGTCGAGAGTGACCTCGACGTCGGCGATGGCGGCTTGGCGGGCGAGGCGGATGGCATCATCGAGCAGAAGCTCGTGCGTCCCTGCCTGGATGATCAGCGGCGGCAGGCCGGACAGCTCGGCGAAGATCGGGCTGATCAGCCCGAGAGCGGCATCTTGCCCCGCCGTATAGTCGGCGACCCGGGCCGGGAATGCTTCCGGGGTGAACAGCGGGTCGGCCGCGCGCTTGGTTTCCATGGTCGCCCCGGACA
>DASYYE010000428.1:0-1516 GCA_035946955.1 Streptosporangiaceae bacterium
GAAGTTGGTGCCCTCGAACACCTGATGGGCGGGCGGCGGCTGGTGGATCCGCCCGGTGACCGGCTCGAAGTCGGCGATGTTGAACGTGTACGGGTACAGGCAGCCGTCCCAGCCGACCACGTCGAAGGGGTGGCGGGCGTAGGTGAGACGGGTCAGCCCAGCCCTGGTCCGGACGATGACACCCACATCCTCGCCCTCGGCGAGCAGGGGGCCGTCCGGCCCGCGCAGGTCACGTTCGCTGTAGGGCGCATGCTCGAGGAACTGCCCGAATGCGGAGAGGTAACGCCGTGGCGGGCGGATGTGCCCGCTCGCCTCGACGGCCAGCGCCTCCACACCCCCGGCGCCAGGAACCCACCGGTGGATGGTCCCCCGCGGTATCACCACATAGTCGCCCGCGGCGGCCCGCAAAGACCCGTACACGGACTCGAAGAGCGCGGAGCCCTGCCGCAGGTAGACGACCTCGTCCCCGGCTGAGTTCCGGTACAGCTCACTGGCGTCCTCACCGGCGGCGAACGAGATCCGGACGTCGTCGTTGGCGAACAGCAACTGCCGCCCCTGCACGAGGTCACCGCCGCGCGGCAGGTCGCCTGTGCGGATGTGGCGCGGCAGCAGCGGGTGGTTGGGCGTGGCTGATTCCGCAGAGTCGCCGGCGAGTCCCTCGCTCTTGACAATCGCTGTAGGGGGGTGCCTGTGGTAAAGAAGAGAGGAATCTGAGACGAAACCCTCCTCGCCCATCAACTCCTCGGAGTAGAGGGCACCATCGGCACGGTAAAAGCGCACATGACGCTTCCGGGGAACCTCCCCGGCAACCCGGTAGTACGGCATCTCGTCTCCCTTGACGCCGGGTCGGCGAACGGGGGCACGGTCCGGCCACCGTCACGCGTCGCTCCTATGCCGGTCACAGGCCTTCCCCCCGTCACGAGCGGTGGTGGGCCCACCGGCGGGAGGAGTGCCTGCCATCCCGACTATAGGCGGGTGCCAGCGAGCATGGCGATGACGCACGGAGGACAACGTGCCCCCAACGAGTGAGTACCCAGCGCCGCACCCGAGCAGCCCTGGGCCGCTGCAGCCCCGGCTCGGGCTGCTGGCTCTGTCCGCCGTCATAGTCGGCGTGGTGCTGCTGGCCGCAGCAGCCTTCGTCCTTTCCTATCCCGGTATCCACCGCATCGCGCTGCAGGCGGGGGTCAGCAGCACACTGGCGGTGCTCTACCCACTGATCATCGACGCCCTGCTGGTGAGCGCGGGCGCCTCCCTGCTCGCGATGCGCAACGCTGGCTGGTGGACCCGCTGCTACGTGTGGCTGTGCCTGCTGCTGCTCCTCGCCGTGGCCGGCACAGGCAGTGCGGTGCATGCGATGGGGCTCGCCCTGCCACGCCAGGCGACCCGCGCGGGAGTCGCCGCAACACCATGGGTGCTGCTGCTGCTCGGGTTCGGCCTGTGGCTGGTGATGCTGCGATACCTGCGCCAGGCCAGGCGGGCGATGCGCGAGGCCGCCCGGGCAGGCGTGAACCATGGT
>DASYYE010000429.1:0-12566 GCA_035946955.1 Streptosporangiaceae bacterium
GGCGCCGAAGGCTCACGCTGCTCGGTCGCTGACATCGTGGACAGCGCCTCACTGGCTGAGGTCCGCTCCTACAAGCAGGGCATCAAGGCGGCGGCCAAGGCAGGCGCCTGACCCGGGCAGGAACCCCGGGCAGGAACGGAGCCGCGCCGGGTCAGCTGATACCGCGCCGCTTCAGGATCGCGGCGACGTCGCTGAACTCGTCGTCGGCGGCTGCCGAACGCTTCTTGCCGGCCAGCGCCCTGGCGGGTGCGGGTGCCTTGGCGACCTCCTTGGACGGCGCGGTCCCGGTGGTGGCTGCGGAGGGTGCCTGCGCGCCCTGCTTCCTGGCCCGCCAGCGCCTCATCCCGCCCGACACACCGAACAGCACCACCGCGACACCGGCCACGATGATCCCCGCCCAGCCCTGGAACGAGAACACCGACGACCATGCGAAGTTGGCGATCGCCGTGACGAAGGTCCAGATGAGCTTGACCACACCGGTCAGGTACGCGGCGATGGGAAGCAGCGACCAGGCCACCCCACGCAGCCCTGCCGCCGCCCCACGGCGGCGCCAGGCGAACCAGCTCAGTACCAGCCCGACACCGGTCAGGCCCCCGCACAGTGGCAGCCACGCGATCGCCTGGTAAGCAGGCACGGCGGCCTCCTCTCCCTACCGGGCACTCTCTTCTCATATTCGCACACCCCGTCTAATACTCCGTGGTGGTGACGCCCGGACGGGCCAGACCGCCGACAGCGGTGCCGGCCCCGGCTGGCCGGAGCCGCTGTGGAAGGCGGGAACGGTGGTCAGCCTGCCCCGCAGTGCTGACCAACCCGGTCACGACCACCATGCAACCGCAACTGGCCCGGGCCAGGCACGGGCGCGGGGTCCGCAAATCATGGATGTACCGCCGCAGACAAAAGGGGGCCCGAAGCAAAACCCACAACCCTGTCCACCAAGATCGATGTGCGCTCACGGACAAAAGAATGTCCGCGCGGCCACATTCATCGCGCCCCTGACGTCCAACAACACTACGAACGGGCCGACCGCAGAGCGCAGGGGGGTAACTGATGCGACTCGCGGGGCTCAGGTGGCTGGTGTGACTGATGCCAGCATGTCGAGGTCCACTTCGCGCAGGGAACCGACGATGACCAGCCCTGGCGTGGGCGGGATCGGGATGGTGGGGACGGCGATGACGGCGCAGCCAGCCGCTTGGGCGGCGGCGATGCCGCTCGGTGAGTCCTCCAGGGCTACACAGGTGGCAGGGCCGGCGCCTAGCAGTGTGGCGGCCCGGAGGTAGGGGTCTGGGGCGGGTTTACCGTGCTCGACGTCCTCGCCGCAGACGGTCACCGGGAACTTGACGCTGGTGGCGGCCAGCACGGCATCCATGATCAGGCGCTGGGAGGAGGTGACCAGGGCGTGGGGCAGCCCTGCGTCGGCCACGGCCGCGAGGAGTCCGGATGCCCCGGGCTGCAGAGGCAGGCCCTTGCGCGCGATCTCCTCCGCCATGCCCTCCACCAGCCAGCGGCCCACCTCGTCCGGCCCGGCGGTCCGGCCTGGCCTGGCGCCATTGCCCTCAGTCGCTTTCATCAGCATGTAGGTGACGCTGCGGTCGAGGGAGCCGCCGAGCAGTGCCCGCTGGTCCTCCTCCCCCCAGGTGCCGCCGAGCCTGGCCATGACCGAGCGCTCGACTTCGAACCACAGCGGCTCGGAGTCCACGAGCAGGCCGTCCATGTCGAACAGGACTGCGCCTGGCCGGGGCTTGGGTGGTCGCATGACTGAGACCCTAATCGGCTCACACCAGGCCTTCCGAAACGGGCCTGGCCGACGGCCAGCCGTAGGCATAGTCTCCGTGTGGATTGCCCAGCTTCACGTGGATCGCCGGGCTGATGCTCCGAAGGAGTTCACATGCCGAGGCTCTGGACCACACTCCTATCGGCCACAGCGGCGGCAACGGCGACGACGGCGCTCGTGCCAGCCAGCGCGGGCACGCGGCCGCTGCCGGACCACGCAGCCGGCCACCCCGCACCCGCCTGGACCATCCAAGCCAGCCAGAACCCAGCGTCCTCGCATGTCGCGGAGCTGTCCGCGGTAGCGTGTGGCACCCCGGGCGACTGCTGGGCCGTGGGTGACTACGAAACCTCGACCGGGCAACTCACTCTGGCCGAGCACTGGAACGGCCGCACCTGGGCGATCGTGGCGACACCGAACGCCCCGGAGGCCAAGGACAGCCTGCTGTCCGGGGTCTCCTGCGCGGGACCGTCCTGGTGCACCGCAGTTGGCTACCAGGTCATAACCAAGCCCAACTACGTGGTCTCGCACGTGCTGATCGAGGCCTGGAACGGCACACGCTGGGCGATACAGCGCTCCCCCGGGCCGTCCCATAACCCCAGCTCGGTGGGCCTGACCTCGGTGTCGTGCACCGCCCCGGACTCCTGCACCGCTGTGGGCGGGTTCACCCGCACTTCGCTCAGCGCCCAGAGCCAGCCACTGGCTGAGCACTGGAACGGCTCGGTATGGAGCATCCAGCCGGTGCCCAACCCCCAAGCGGAGAACGGCAGCGAACTCGACGGCGTATCCTGCACGGCAGGCGACGCCTGCACAGCAGGGGGCAACTACTTCTACGCCGATATCGCCGCGTCCGTCTTCGCCGAGCGCTGGGACGGCACTGCATGGGTGATGCAGCAGCAGCCCAACTCAAGGGGCCAGGACTTCAACATCGACAGCGCCGTCTCGTGCACGAGCACGACGGTCTGTGTGTCGGCTGGCCTGTTGACCAATGGCGGGAATGTCTCCGAACCGCTTGCGGAGGCCTGGAACGGCACCTCCTGGAGGCTGCTCCATGCACGCGACCCGCGCGGCAGCGTCGGGGGCGCGAGTTTCAGCGGCCTGTCGTGTGCCACCAGCACCTCCTGTGTCGCGGTGGGCGACTGGTCGGCCACCACGACCGGCGGACTGTCGGATGTCACCCTCGCCGAGCGGTGGAACGGCACGGCCTGGGCGGTTCAGCCCACCCCGAACCCCACCGGGGCGCAGAGCAGCAGCCTCGCCAGTGTGTACTGTCCTACGGCTCGGATGTGCGTTGCCGTAGGGTCGTCGTTCGCAGGCACCGCTACCCAGACGCTGGCCGAGCACTACTCCGGCTGATCCTAGGCGCTGAAGTACTTCGCCTCGGGGTGGTGGACGATCAGGGCGTCCGTGGACTGCTCCGGGACGAGCTGGAACTCCTCGGACAGGGTGACGCCCACCCGCTCGGGGCCGAGCAGCTGGACCACCTTGGCGCGGTCCTCCAGGTTGGGGCAGGCCGGGTAGCCGAACGAGTACCGGCAGCCCCGGTAGCCGACCTTGAGGATGCCAGCAAGCGACGGCGGGTCATCGCCTGCCAGTCCCAGCTCGGCGCGGACCCGCGCGTGCCAGTACTCGGCCAGTGCCTCGGCGAGCTGGACCGACAGGCCATGCAGCTCCAGGTAGTCGCGGTAGGCGTCCTTGGCGAACAGCTCGGAGGTCGCCTCGCTGATCTTGGCGCCCACCGTGACGAGCTGGAAGCCGACCACGTCGACCTCACCGGTGGACCGTGCCCGGAAGAAGTCGGCCAGGCACAGGTGCCGGTCGTGACGCTGGCGCGGGAAGTGGAACCGCTCGCGTTCCTGGCCGTCGTCGCCGAGCACCACCAGGTCGTCGCCTTCGCTGACGGCGGGGAAGTAGCCGTAGGTGACGGCCGCCTCCACCAGTCCCTCGGTCTGGACCCGCTCCAGCCACATGCGCAGCCGCGGCCTGCCCTCGGTCTCGGCCAGCTCCTCATAAGACAGGCCCTCGCTGCCGCGGGTGGGCTTGAGCCCCCACTGGCCCATGAACGTCGCGCGCTCGTCGAGGTAGGCCGCGTACTCGGCGAGCGGGATGCCCTTGACCACGCGCGCACCGTAGAACGGGGCGGTGGGCACGTCGTTGTCGGTGGCGACCGCCGACCGGGCGGGCATGTCCTGAGGGGCGGTCTCATGCAGGCGGGCGCCTGTCCTGACCCGGCGCTCGCGCAGCGGCGGCAGTGCCGCTCCCGCCTCACCGCGCTTGACGGCCATGATCGCGTCCATGAGCCGCAGCCCTTCAAAAGCGTCGCGGGCGTAGCGCACCTCGCCCTCGAACAGCGCCGCCAGGTCCTGCTCCACATAGGCCCGGGTGAGGGCGGCGCCGCCGAGCAGCACCGGCCAGCGCCCGGCCAGCCCGCGGGAGTTCAGCTCGGCCAGGTTGTCGCGCATCACCACGGTGGACTTGACCAGCAGCCCGGACATGCCGATGACGTCCGCGCGGTGTTCGGTAGCGGCGTCCACGATGGCCGACAGCGGCTGCTTGATGCCGATGTTCACCACGTCGTAGCCGTTGTTGGACATGATGATGTCCACCAGGTTCTTGCCGATGTCGTGCACGTCACCGCGGACCGTGGCCAGCACGATCCGGCCCTTGCCGTCCTCGCTGGAGCGCTCCATGTGCGGCTCCAGGTAGGCCACGGCCACCTTCATGACCTCGGCGGAGGTGAGCACGAACGGGAGCTGCATCTGGCCGGAACCGAACAGTTCACCGACGGTCTTCATGCCGTCGAGGAGCACGTCGTTGACGATCTCCAGGGCGGGCCGCTGGCCGAGCGCTTCGTCCAGGTCCGCCTCCAGGCCGTTGCGCTCGCCATCGATGATGCGGCGCTTGAGCCGCTCCCACAGGGGAAGGGCCGCGAGCTCGGCGGCCCTGCTGGCTTTGACCGCGGCGGCGTCCACGCCCTCGAACAGCTCGAGCAGGCGCGCCAGCGGGTCATAGCCCTCACGCCTGCGGTCGTAGACCAGGTCCAAGGCGACCTGGAGCTGCTCACCGGGGATGCGGGCGACCGGCATGATCCGGGAGGGGTGCACGATCGCGGAGTCCAGCCCGGCCCGCACGCACTCGTCGAGGAAGACCGAGTTGAGCACGGCACGCGCGGCCGGGTTCAGCCCGAAGGAGACGTTGGAGATACCCAGGGTCGTCTGCACGTCCGGGTAGCGCTGCTTGAGGCCACGGATGGCCTCGATCGTCTCCAGGCCGTCGCGGCGGGTCTCCTCCTGGCCGGTGGCGATCGGGAACGTCAGGCAGTCGACGATGATGTCGTGGACTGACATCCCCCAGTTCCCGGTGAGGTCCTCGATCAGCCTGGTGGCCACCGCGATCTTCCACTCCGCGGTGCGTGCCTGGCCCTGCTCGTCGATCGTGAGCGCGATCACGGCGGCGCCGTGCTCGCGGACCAGCGGCATCACCCGGGCGATGCGCGAGTCCGGGCCGTCGCCGTCCTCGTAGTTGACCGAGTTGACCACGGCCCGGCCGCCCAGCATCTCCAGGCCGGTCCTGATCACTTCGGGCTCGGTGGAGTCCAGTACCAGCGGCAGGGTGGAGGCGGTGGCGAAACGCCGGGCGACCTCCGCCATGTCCGCGGTCCCGTCACGGCCCACGTAGTCCACGCACAGGTCCAGCACGTGTGCGCCGTCGCGGGTCTGCTGCCGGGCGATCTCCACACAGTCCTCGTAGCGCTCCCCCAGCAGGGCCTCCCGGAACGCCTTGGACCCGTTGGCGTTGGTGCGCTCCCCGATCGCCAGGAACGCGGTGTCCTGGCGGAATGGCACGTGCTGGTACAGCGAGGCCACACCGGGCTCAGGGCGCGGGCGGCGCCTGGCCAGCGGCTTGCCCTGCACCCGCGCGACCACCGCGGCCAGGTGCTCTGGCGTGGTGCCGCAGCACCCGCCGACCAGGCCGAGGCCGAACTCGGCGCTGAACGTCTCGTGGGCGTCCGCGAGCTGGGCCGGGGTGAGCGGGTAGCGGGCGCCGTCGGCGGTGAGTTCGGGCAGGCCCGCATTGGGCATGCAGGACAGCCCGGTACGGGCGTGGGCCGCGAGGTAGCGCAGGTGCTCGCTGTACTCTTCCGGGCCGGTGGCGCAGTTCAGTCCGATCATGTCGACGCCGAGTGGCTCGATGGCCGCCAGCGCGGCCCCCGTCTCGGTGCCGAGCAGCATGGTGCCGGTGGTCTCGACGGTGAAGTGGGCGATCAGCGGGACGCCGCAGCCCGCCGCGGCCATGGCCCGTTTGGCCCCGATTACGGCCGATTTGAGCTGGAGCATGTCCTGGCAGGTCTCGACGATGAGCGCGTCCACGCCGCCGCGGAGCAGGCCGGCCGCATTGCGCTGGTAGGCGTCCCGCAGGTCGGCGAAACCCACATGACCCAGTGTGGGCAGCTTCGTGCCCGGGCCGATGGAGCCCAGCACCCAGCGCGGGCGCCCGGGCGTGCTGGCGGCCTCGGCCGCCTGCCTGGCGATCCGCGCCCCTGCCTCCGAGAGTTCCTCGATGCGGTCCGCGATGTCATATTCGCCCAGGTTGGCGAGGTTCGCGCCAAAGGTGTTCGTGGTCACACAGTCCACACCCACCTCGAGGTACGCGTCGTGGACCGACCGGACGATGTCCGGGCGTGTGACGTTGAGAACTTCGTTGCAGCCCTCGTGCCCGTCGAAGTCGTCGAGCGTGGCGGCGCTGGCCTGGAGCATGGTCCCCATTGCCCCGTCAGCCACCACCACCCGCGTGGCGAGGGCCGCCTGCAGCGACTGGTCCGTGCGGCCGGTGGTTGCCATAGGCAACCAAGTCTAAGCTGCTGGCCGGCAGCCGACGAGATACCCCTGGCCGCTATCCAGCGAAATACCAGCCCAGATACAGGACGCCCCGGCGTGGTACTAAGTGATCATGGATGACCACCTATGCTGGTCATCAACCCGCCCGCTGGCGGGTGGTGGTGACGGGCCGCGTGGCGGCGCCCCAGCCGCATGGCGGCAACTGAGGAGGTGGTGCGCGATCGAGCTCTCCGGGACACGCAGGCTCAACGCCCCCTTGGTCATCGCTGCCTTTGAAGGCTGGAACGACGCGGGTGAAGCTGCCAGCGGTGCTATTACCCACCTGAGCACGGCCTGGGACGCGGTGCCACTCGCCGAGATCGACCCTGAAGACTACTACGACTTCCAGGTCACCCGGCCGACCACCGAGGTGACCGCGGGGACCACGCAGCGGCTGACCTGGCCGACCACCCGGTTGCTGGCCGTGGACTCCGACCGGATCGGCCGGGATGTCGTGCTCGTCCAGGGCATCGAGCCCAACATGCGCTGGCGCAGGTTCTGCGCGGAGCTGGTGGAGGCCTTCACCGGGTTCCGTACGGACATGGTGGTCCTGCTCGGGGCGCTGCTGGCTGACTCGCCCCACACCCGGCCGGTGCCGGTGACCGCCACCTCGTCCCACCCTGAGCTCGTCCAGAACCTGCGAGGAGCCGCGGCAGACTACAAGGGCCCGACCGGCATCGTGGGGGTGCTGCAGCATGCCTGTGGGGAGGTGGGCATCAAGTCGGCCTCACTGTGGGCGGCTGTGCCCCACTATGTCGCCCAGCCGCCCAGCCCCAAGGCCACCGTGGCGCTGCTGCACGGCGTGGAGGACTTGCTGGACGTGTCCGTCCCCCTGGGCGACCTCCCCGCGGAGGCACGGGCCTGGGAGCGGGGCGTGGACGAGCTCGCCGAGCAGGACAGTGAAGTGGCCGAGTACGTGCGCACCCTGGAAGAGGCCAAAGACGCCACGGACCTCCCAGAGGCGAGTGGGGACGCCATCGCAGCGGAGTTCGAGCGTTACCTCCGCCGCCGTGACCATGGCGAGCGCGGCGGCAGGTAAGTCACACCGGCGGCCAGGGCACCGCGGGCCAGTTCTCCGGCGGGTAGGGGTGGACCCGGTGCTTGATCAGCGCGCTGACCCGCTGCCTGGTCGCCCGGACCTCCCGGTGGGACAGCAGGCCGGACAGCTCGGCCGCCAGTGACCCGTCCTCGAGTTGCCCGGCCAGCCCGGTCAAGGTAGCGACGCAGCGCTCGGGGAGCGCCTCGCCCCGCCACTGCCACAGGACCGTCCGCAGCTTGTACTCCTCGCCGAAGCAGACACCGTGGTCACAGCCGTACAAGCGGCCGCCCGGCATCGGCAGCAGGTGGCCGATCTTGCGGTCGGCGTTGTTGACCACGGCGTCGAACACGGCCATGTCCCGCAACTGCTGGTGGGTGCGGCTGCGGGCCAGTGCGACCAGGTCGGTGGTGGTGTCCGCGTCGATCCAGAGCTGGCACATGCCAGGGCCGAACGGGCCGTCGCGGTGCACCGTGGGCGGGACGATGTCCCAGCCCGCCGCCCGCGACACCGCGTAGGCGGCCACTTCACGGCCCGCAAGGGTGCCCGGCGGGAAGTCCCACAGCGGCCGCTCCCCCGCCACCGGCTTGTACACGCACGCCGCTGACTGGTCGCCGAGCCGGACGGTGCACAGCAGAGTCGCATTGGACGCCGCCATCAGCCGGCCGCCGACCTCCAGCGTGCCGCCGGTGAGCAGGTTGAGCATGGCCTGTTCGTCGAATGGCCCGCTGACCCCCTCGGGGTAGCTGTCCGCAGGAACGTCCCGGCGCCCCCGGGAGCGCCGGGACCGTCGGCTGCCCGCACTGTCCTCCTGTGGCTGCGCGTCCGCCGCCGGCCGCCGCCCAGAGCTTGCCGCCCCGGGTGCCCCCCGATCAGGCATTGGTCGCCCGGTGCCCGTTCTGGCGTGGGCAGATGTGGCCCTCGGCGTCCAGGGGGAGGCCGCACAGCGGGCACGGCGGACGGCCCTGGCCGACGAGCTGCATGGCCCGGCGGGAGAACGCCCGGGCGGCTCCGGCGGACAGGCGGACCCGCAGCAGGCCAGGGCCGGTCTCGGGGACGTCCTCGGCCAGCGGCTCCAGTGGCGTCTCGCTGTCCTCCTGTGCCTCGATCACGACCCGCTGGCTGTCACCCTCCCACGCGAGCGCGATCGCACCCACCCGGAAGTCCTCGGTCAGCGGCAGGTCGAGTGGTCCGTCGTCGGCGGGCTCGGCCGAGGTGGCCGCGTCGAGCGGCACCCCGGTCCGGCGCGCCACTTCGTCGAGGAGTTCGCCGATCCGCTCGGCCAGCAGGCTCACCTGGAACTTCTCGCATACGACGCTAGTGAGCTGCCCCCTGCCCCGCGCCTGCAGGTAGAACGTGCGCTGCCCGGGCTCGCCCACGGTCCCGGCGACGAACCGCTCGGGTGGGTCATATGTGTAGAGGGGCATGGACCTATCCTCCCGTGCCGTGGCCAACGACCGCATGGCCGGAACCAGAGCCCCCAGCCCCATCCATGGCTAGCTGAGCACCATCAGCGCCGCTCCCACCACTGTCCCCAGCAGCCATCCCACCAGCACCGCCTGCGCCCCCGCCGACGGCCGCCTCACCCAGGTCGCGCGCTGAGCGGTCCTTGACGCCGGCGATGGCCCGGGCCAGGCCGCCGATGTCGCCACCGATGTCGTTCATCCGGACCACGAACGGCCGCAGTGGCGTGTACCGGACAATGCTGACCGAGCACGGGTCGACCTGGATGCGCTGGCACAGGTCCAGGTGCATGCCGAGACTGTCGGCGAGGATGGCCTTGATGACGTCACCGTGTGAGCAGACCAGGTAGGCGGCACGCGGGCCGAGCCGCGCGTTCCAGTCCCGCACCGCCGCGACCGCGCGGTGGGCCATGTCCGCCATGGCCTCACCGTGGTGCCCTGGAAAGCGCACCGCACTCGGGTGTGCCTGGACGACCTGCCACAGCGGCTCCTTGGCCAGCCGCCGCAGCGGCTTGCCGGTCCAGTCGCCATAGCCCACCTCGATCAGCTGCTCGTCGGTGTGGACCGGGGGCGGCTCGTCGTGGGCAGCGGCAATGGCGCGCGCCGTCTGCTCGCACCGCTGCAGGGGGCTGGTGACGATGGCGTCCAGCGGCATGCCAGCAAGCCGGGCCGCCAGCGCACGTGCCTGTTCACGGCCCCGGTCGTCCAGTGGGATGCCAGGCATCCTGCCGGTGAGCACGTGACCTGTACCGGCGGTGAGGCCATGGCGTACGAAGAGGACCAGCGTCACATCCCCGACTGTAAGGGGTGTCCGTCGCAGGTGGGGCCGTACTCTGCGCGGCTGGCCGCCCAGAGCAGGCCACAGGCGGTCATGCGCTGGCCCCCCAGCCGAGCAACTGCTCGACCACGGCGTGGGAGCCGTCAACCCGGACACGTCCGCGGAGGCCTGGGAATGGTGGTGTGGCCATGCCCCTGTCCTACCCCCGCCCTCCGACAGACCACCCGCTGACGTCGCACGGCAGTCCAGCTACGTGGGCCGCGGACCCCCTCCCTGCCCGTTCGGCAGCGCCCGGGAGACCTCGGCGAAGTGGCAGGCGGCGGGGTGACCCTGCCCTCTGTCGAACAGCTCGGGTTCTTGTTCCGCGCAGATTTCCTGTGCCTTCCAGCACCGCGTGCGGAACCGGCACCCCGACGGCGGGGCGGCCGCGCTGGGCACGTCGCCGGTGAGCAGGATCCTGCGGCGCTGCCGCTCGACATCCGGGTCGGGGACCGGCACGGCGGACAACAGGGCCTGGGTGTAGGGGTGGGACGGGCTGCCGTAGACCTCGGCCCTGGTGCCGATCTCGACGATCTTGCCCAGGTACATCACGGCGACCCGGTCGCAGATGTGCCGGACGACCGACAGGTCGTGGGCAATGAACAGGTAGGACAGGCCCAGGCTGTCCTGGAGCTCTTCGAGCAGGTTCACGACACCGGCCTGGATGGACACGTCCAGCGCGGAGACGGGCTCGTCCAGCACGATGACCTTGGGCTCGAGGGCGAGCGCCCGGGCGATGCCCACACGCTGGCGCTGGCCGCCCGAGAACTCATGCGGGTAGCGGTTGCGGTGCTCGGGGTTGAGGCCGACCCGGCGGAAGAGCTCCGCGACGCGGCCGGGCCCGGTCGCCCGGTCCCAGCGGCCGTGCACCTTCAGGGGCTCAGCGACGATCTCACCCACAGGCATGCGCGGGTCGAGGGAGGCGTACGGATCCTGGAACACCACCTGGATCTCTTCGCGCAGCGGCTGCATCTGCCGACGGGAACGGGTGGTGAGTTCCTGGTCCTGGAAGCGCACCGAGCCGGACGTGGCCTTCAGCAGTTGCAGGACGGTGCGGGCGGTCGTGGACTTGCCGCAGCCCGACTCCCCCACCAGGCCGAGGGTCTCATGGGGCCGCAGCTCGAAGGACACGCCGCACACCGCGTGCGCCTCTCCGACCTGGCGCCGGACCAGGCCGCCGCCGCGGATCGGGAAGTGCTTGACCAGGTCGGCGACCTGCAGGACCGGGTGGCCGTTGAGGCCTGCCGGGGCAGCGGGCTTCGCGCCGTCCGCGGCCGTGGGGATGACATAGGTCTCGCCTGTGTCCGTCCAGGTGGGGGCGAACAGCGCGGTGCCCACGCCCACCACCTCGGCGGAGCGGTGACAGGCCGCCCGGTGGTCGATGTCAACCGGGTCAAGCGGGGGTTCCTCGGTGGCGCAGCGGTCGTAGGCGACCGGGCAGCGCGGCAGGAACGGGCAGCCGGGTGGCAGGTTGAGCATGGACGGCGGCGACCCGGGGATGGGGCGCAGCCGTTCCTGGCGGTCCACGTCGAGCCGTGGCAGCGAGCCGAGCAGACCCAGCGTGTAGGGCATCCGCGCGCGGTAGAAGACCTCGTCCACCGGTGCCGACTCCACGGTCTTGCCGGCATACATGACCATCACACGGTCGGCCATGCCCGCGATGACCCCGAGGTCGTGGGTGATCAGGATGAGCGAGGCGTGCGTCTGGTCCCGCGCGGCCCGCAGCGCCTCCAGCACCTGGGCCTGGATCGTCACGTCCAGTGCCGTGGTCGGCTCGTCCGCGATGATGACCTTCGGGTCGTTGGCCATGGCCATGGCGATCACGACACGCTGGCGCATGCCGCCGGAGAACTCGTGCGGGAAGCTCTCGGCGCGCTCCTTGGGATTGGGGATCCCCACCAGGTCGAGCAGTTCGACCGCACGCTTGTGGGCCGCGTCCTTGGATATGCCCTGCCGGATCCAGATCGCCTCGGCAACCTGCCACCCGACCCGGAACGCGGGGTTCAGTGAACTGAGCGGGTCCTGCGGGATGTAGGCCAGCGTGGTCCCCCGCACCTGGGCGAACTGCTGCTCGCTCATGCCCACGAGCTGCTGGCCCGCACAGCGGATCGAGCCGCTGACCCGGGCGTTGCGCGGCAGCAGGCCGAGCGTGGCGAGCGCGATGGTGGACTTGCCCGAGCCGGACTCCCCCACGATGCCCAGGGTCTCCCCGCGGCCCAGGGTGAAGTCCATGCCCCGGACGGCCCGGACGTCGCCTTCGCGGGTCTTGAAGGTCACGGCGAGGCTGGTGACCTCCAGCAGCGTCTCGTCGTTCACCGGTGGACCTGCTGTGTCGGGTCGAGCGCGTCGCGCAGGCCGTCGCCGATGAAGTTCACCGACAGGATGGCCACGATCAGGAACGCCGCCGGGAAGAAGAACAGCCAGGGCAGGACCGTCGCGTCGGCCTGCCCGAGGTCGACCAGGTCCCCGAGGGAGATCGCGGGCGGCTGGATACCCAGGCCCAGGAAGGACAGGGCCGCCTCGATCAGCATGGCGTTGGCCACGGTCAAGGTGGCGTTGACCACGATGGGCCCGACCGCGTTCGGGATCATGTGCCGCATGATGA
>DASYYE010000430.1:0-24970 GCA_035946955.1 Streptosporangiaceae bacterium
CATGCTCGGGCTGAGCCTGCCCATCGCCAACCGGCTCGGGATCGACCCCGCACTGGTGACCTGCGACGACACCAACACCGCCTCCCGGCGCGTCATCGAGGCGAACGGCGGCCAGCTCGCCGACGCCAGCGACGGGATCCTGCGCTTCTGGGTGCCCACGTCCTAGGCCTCCTTCAGCCGTTCCCGCCTTGCTCACGCGGCACATGCCGACCTCGCTCACCGTCCAGGTACTTGCGCCAATTAGTTTGGTATGCAAAGCTATTGGCGATTGGCACAACAGGGCCGCCCGCCAGTTCGGTAGTGACGGGGAGTGAAAGATGACCGACGAGGAACACACAACGCCTGGTGGGGCCGGACCCGGCACCGTGGCAGGCCGGCAAGACCTGGTCGATGAGATGAAGGCGCTGCGGAAGCGCACGCGGACGCAGCGGCACGCCTACTGGTTCCCGCTGGTCCTGTTCGGGGCGCTGATATGGGCTTCCATACCGCTCTACGTGCAGCCCCAGTTGCCGCCACACGCCACCCAGGGGCTGTCTGGCGGGGTCGGATGGCAGCAGTCTTTCTTCAGCGGCGCGCCCGGCATGGTTCAGGCCCACCTGGCCTACTTCTGGCTGGCCGGGTTGCTCGGTGGCCTGCTGGTGACGCAACTGTGGTACCGGTGGCACGCGCGCCGCGTCGGCCTCCAGACCCCCGCCCGCGGCTACCTCATCACGACCGCGGTCCTGACCGGGCTGGTACTCGCCCTGCCGCCGCTGTCGGGACTGCGCAGCCCGCACTGGCTGCGGTTCCTGCACTGGCTGAGCGTGCTCCGACCGGGGGATCTCACCGTCCGGGGCTTGTTCCCGCTGCTCATCATCGCGGCTGGCCTGGCAGCACTGGCCTGGGCGGAGCGGAGCCAGGTGCTTGCCGTGACCGCGGCCATCTACACCGCAGCCGCCCTGCTGGCGAACCTGTACAACATCAGCAACATCACCTACCGGCTCGGGTGGAACCTGCCTCCGGCCGATGAGTCGCTGCCGAACGTGGTACTGCCAGGTCTGGTGCTGCTCATCGTGGGGGCGGGCGCTTGTGTGGCGCAGCGGCGCCGCCGGGCCATGGCATGACCACGATGGAAGAGCAGGAGCCGGGGCAGGCCGCCCCCCGGCACCCCACCAATGGGCTGGACGAGACGGTGCACCAGCGTCACCGGCTCGGCATCCTGACGATCACGTCCGAGGCGAAGCGCGCCGAGTTCGGTTACCTGCGCGATGCCCTCGGCTTGACCGCTGGCAACCTGTCCAGGCACCTCAGCGTCCTGGAGGAGGCCGGACTGGTTCAGGTGGAGAAAGGTTATGCGGGGCGACGCCCCCGGACCTGGGTAAGCATCACCGGCGCCGGCCGTACCGCGCTCGCCGCTGAACTCGCTGCCCTGACCGAACTCCTTCACCGGCACAGGGCCCCCGGGCACAGCTAGCCCACCCCGACGCACAAGAACAGAGCGGACGTCCGTCGCATGTCGGAAAGGTTTGCAATCCCAATTAGTTGGTCACACAAGGCTGCTGGGCACCGACGGGGGCGCGCAGCATCCACTGGCCCGAAACCTCGGAGGTCTTACGTGCATCAGAGACCGACCCGCCTGAGGCCGCAATTCTTCGCGGCACAGCGAGAAGCGCGACCCCGGTCAAGTGCAGCAGGAAGAGCACTGAGCCTTGCCACAGCCGTGCTGTCACTCGCAACCATCGCGGTCCTGGCCAGCCCGGCCGCCGCAGCCACCCACCCACAGGCGAGCTACACGCTCAAGGTCACCGGCACCAACCTGGCAGGCGGCCCGGACACTGGCGGCAGCGTGTTCGTGTCCAACGTGGACAACACCAACCGGTTCGCCGCGCAGCGGCCATTCCACGACGGCATGGCCACGTTCACCGTCCCGGCGGGCCACTACTGGGCCGTCGGGATATTCATCGAGACCGCTGGCGGCAGCATCACGCAGCAACGGATCGTGGTCCTGCCCCAGTTCACGGTCAAGGCGGACACCTCGGTGCACATCGCCGAGCGGGCGGCGGACAGCAAGGTCACGATGGTGACGCCGCGGCCCGCGCGGCCTGAGGTCAGCGACTTCGAGGTCCGCAGGCCCGGCCGTGCCGGTCCCGTGCAGTTCTATGCGTTCAACGACGCTGGGATCCCGCTGTGGGTCAGCCCGGTCCGTCAGCGTCCCACCGTCGGGAAGCTGGAGACCTTCACGGCACAGCAACTGGTCTCACCCCCCGGCGCCGACACTCCCTACGAGTACAACCTCGTCTACGAGGGGCCTGAAGGGACCATCCCCAGCCAGCGCCATGTGGTCCGCGCCTCGGGCCTGGCTTCGGTGGACGCGCGCTACTTCCAGGATGTCGCCACGACCGGGGAAGAGGACAGGTTCGGCATGTTCCCCGCGCAACTGAGCGACCTCCAGTTCGAGGCCGACAACTTCTTCACCATGCCACGCCACCAGATCGAGTACATGACCGGCAACCCGGCCATCTCGTGGTTCGCCGGTGTGCTCCAGTGCTACCCGTCCACCCCCTGCCCGGGCGGCCAGAACGACACCGTGCGCACCTTCCGCGCAGGGGAGCGGACACAGGAGGACTGGAACGCCTACCCACTCCACCCCGGGCCGAACGTCAACCTGGACGGCACGGCGAACCCGCGCCCCACTCTGCCCTCCGCCAGCCGGGCCACGAACATGCTGACCCTGGATGTCGCCCCGTTCGGCGACAACCAGCCGGGGCACACCGGCGCCGGCTTCTCGGCGGCCAGCTACCAGGTCACCCAGGATGGAAAGCAGATCGCTGCCGGGAACGCCGCCAATGGCCGGCCTGACGTGATGGTGCACGTCAAGCTGGCCCCCCGGCCAGCGGTCATCCGGTTCACGCTCACGGGATCCCGCACCGGGGCCGGGTTCCCGCTGTCATCGCGGACCCACACGGTCTGGGCATGGCACTCGGCGCCGCAGCCAGGTACGACGCTGCCACGCGGCTGGACCTGCCGGGCCTTCCCCGCGCCGGTGACACGGACATGCGCGGTCCAGCCGATGATGACACTGGACTACACCGTCCGGGGGCTCTCGCTCAGCGGCACAACCGCACCCGGCCGGCAGGCGCTCACCATCACGCCGGGCCACCTGCAACTGGCCCGTGCGGCACAGATCGCCGATGTGCGGGCCTGGGTGTCGCTCGACAACGGCACGCACTGGCACCCCGCGCGGGTCACCAGGCACGGCGGTACGCGGTTCACCGCCGCGTTCACCGCGCCCGCTGGTTCCTTCGTGACGCTGCGGGTCCGGGCCACCGACACGGCAGGCGGCTCGATCACCGAGACCATCGACCGGTCGTACCGGGTGGGCGCCTGGCCGCCGGGTGCGGGCACCCAGTGCGGCGCGGTTGTTAGTCTTCGGGCGTGCCCTTTGCCGACGAATCACCCGGCCACCGCGTCGTGGTCGTGGGGTACCGCGAGTCGTGGGCTGGTGAGGGTGCGCGGCTGGTCGCTGGCTTGCGCGAACTGCTGCCGGGTGCGGTCGGCGTCGACCACATCGGCTCCACCTCGGTCCCTGGCCTGGCGGCCAAGGACTGCCTGGATGTCATGGTGCAGGTCCGCGACCTAGCGGACCTGGCAGTAGGGGCGGCGCTGGAAAGTCACGGCTACCGGCGCCGCCCCGAACCGTGGAACTCCGAAGAGGTCTCCTACGGGGTCAGCTGCCCCAAGCAGGTGTTCGCCGCTGCGGCCGGAGGGCGGCCGTGCAACATCCACGTCCGGGTGCAGGGCGGGCTGAACGTGCGTTACGCCTTGCTGTTCCGCGACTTCCTGACCGCGGACAGGCAGGCCGCCCTGGCTTGGGGCCGGTTCAAGGCCAGGCTGGCCGGGAGCGTCCCTGACCTGGCCGATTACGGGCAGATCAAAGCAGGCGCCCAGGAGGTCTTGATGCTCTCGGCTGAACGGTGGGCCACGGCGGCGGGCTGGTGCCCGCCCCGGTGCCCATGTCACGGGGAACCTGTGGACAACCGTTAGTGGTTCAGTTTTTGGCCCTCCTGGGGCCAAAAACTGACCACTGATGAGCTGACCGCTCTGAAAACCGTTGGCGTGATGGCTGGGTGCTGGCTGATCATGGCTGCATGTTCCGGCACGCCGTCTGCCTCACGCCTGCGGGCGTGGTGACGGCTGCCTCGGCGCTGGCGTTGGTCGTCGCGCTGGCAGGTGAGCGACGCTGACCCTTCCCCGGTGCTGCCGGGAGGCCCCGCGGGGGAGGGTTGGCGGTGCTGTGGGCCTCGCCGTATCTGTACAGACCGAGGAACCGGACATGACCAAGCAGCAGTACGTGCGCGCCAAGCCGCATCTGAACATCGGCACTATGGGCCATGTTGACCATGGCAAGACCACGCTCACCGCGGCGATCACCAAGGTGCTCGCCGACCGTGGGAGCGCGGACTACGTGCCGTTCGAGCGGATCGACCGGGCGCCGGAGGAGAGCGCGCGGGGCATCACCATCAACATCGCCCACGTGGAGTACGAGACCGCGACTCGCCACTACGCGCATGTGGACATGCCCGGTCACGCCGACTACGTGAAGAACATGATCACGGGTGCGGCGCAGGTAGACGGCGCGATCCTGGTGGTGTCGGCCACCGACGGCGTGATGCCGCAGACCCGTGAGCACCTGCTCCTGGGCAGGCAGGTCGGCATCGAGCACCTTGTCGTTGCCTTGACCAAGGCGGACATGGCCGACCCGGAATACGCCGACCTGGTCGAACTCGAGGTCCGTGACCTCCTGTCCGACCATGGCTACCCGGGCAGCGAGGTGCCGGTCGTCCGGGTGTCCGCCGTCGGCGCACTCGCTGGTGACCCGCGGTGGGCCGAGTCCATCGGCACCCTGCTGGACACGGTCGACCGGTGCGTGCCAGTGCCTGACCGGTACACGAACGCGCCACTGGTCGTGCCGGTGGAGAACGTCATGACCATCACCGGCCGCGGCACCGTCGTGACCGGGGCGGTCGAGGCCGGCAGCGTCCGCGTCGGCGACACGGTCGAGGTGGTCGGCCTCGGCGAGCCACGGCACAGCGTGGTCACCGGGGTGGAGACCTTCGGCAAGCCGATGGAGCGCGCGGAGGCCGGCGACCAGGCCGCCCTGCTGCTGCGTGGCATCCGGCGTGGCCTCCTCCGCCGCGGCCAGGTCGTGGCGGCACCGGGCAGCCTGGCTGCACACACGGAGTTCATCGCGAACGTGCTGATGCTGCCCACGGCCGAAGGTGGCCGGCGGACCCCGATCACCTCGGGGTACCGGCCCCAGTTCTACCTGCGGACCGCCAGCGTGTCCGGCATGGTGGACCTGGGCCCCGCCGCCACTGCCTCACCCGGTGAGCGGCTGGGCATGGCCGTGGCGCTCGACAAGCCGGTGGCCTTGCACCAGGGCCTGAGTTTCGTGGTCCGCGAGGGCGGCAAGACCGTCGGCGCCGGGACCATCACCTCGGTGCCCGGCTGACCAGCGGGGTCACGTGGCCGTTCTAGGGGATTCGGTCCTCGAGGGCGGCCGCGTGACCCCCTGCGCTGTGTCCCGCGTCGCGACCCGCTCTGACGGATGCCCACCATCAAGGACTCGCTTCGGGAAGGATGTCCCGAAGCGGCGCAGGTGAAGGCGGGCGCTTGGCTGGCCATCCGCGCCGGGGGGAAGGCAGGGCACACGCATGGGCAGAGCGAGCCAGTCACCGGATCCGCGGGTCATCTCGTACATGGCCTTGCGTCAGGCCGTGGGGTACCTGGGGATCCTGCTGCCGTTCGTGCTGGCGACCGGGAACTGGCTGATCTTCTCCGGTGGGCTGCAACAGTCACTGAGCGACTACTACTACACGGGCATGCGGGGCGTGCTGGTGGGCAGCCTGTCCGTGATCGGGGCCTTCCTGCTCGCCTATCACGGGTATGACCGGTGGGACAGCCTGTTCACCAACGCTGCGGGGATCGGTGCGGTGGGCGTGGCCCTGTTCCCGACCCCGCCGGACCATCCTTCGACCGGGGCCACGGTCGCTGGTTACCTCCACTTCGCCTTTGGCACCGTCATGTTCAGCTCGCTGATCGTCATCGCGCTGTGGCTGTTCCGCAAGACCGGCCCGGGATCCGCAGGCAACGGGATGAAGCAGGTCCGCGACCGGGTCTACCTGGTGTGCGGGATCGTCATGTTCGTGGCACTCTGCCTGGCGGGCATCGCCTCGCTCCCGTTCGCCACGGCGCTCAACCCCATCAACCCGGTCTTCTGGATGGAGTCCACCGCGGTCGTCGCGTTCGGCGTCTCCTGGGTCGTCAAGGGCCAGGCGGTGCTGGCGGACAAACAACCATCGCGTGGCCGCCTGCGCCAGCGTTCCTAAAAACCATCTCTGTCTTATCCCATGTCACGTTCACCCAGATGCCATGCTGGGGTCACGTCAGCCTGAGAACCTCACGCTGACGACAGGCTGGACTGCAGGGAGCGGGGATGGACGGACATCGCAGCGAACAGGTTCCAGGCGAGAGCGCAGCCGGCTCCGGTGCGGCTAAAGGCCCCAACCCGAGCCGGCGTGGGCTGCTGAAGGTGGGGCTGGCAGCCGGTGCGGTGGTCGGCACCGGCGCCTGGCGGATGCCAGGCCGCCCGGCGAGCACGGCGCCACGGCACATGAGCCTGCGCCGGCCCGGCACCCTCCCGTACCCGCACCTGCCCATGGGGACGGACACGATCCCGCAGATCCAGCACATCGTCGTGCTGATGATGGAGAACCACTCCTACGACAACCACCTGGGGATGCTGGGACGCCCCGGCGCGGACGGCTTCACCCTCGGTCCCGGCGGCACCCCGACCGCGACCAACCCCTACCCGAACGGCAACATCCAGCACGCGTTCCGGATGCCCACCACCTGCCAGCTCTCCGGCCACCCCAGCCAGACCTGGACCGACAGCCACACCCAGCTCGACGGCGGGAAGCTGGACGGGTTCGTCAAGTCGGGCAGCGGCCCGGTCTCGATGGGCTACTGGCAGCAGCAGGACATGCCGTTCTACTACTCGCTGGCGTCGGTGTTCCCGCTCGCTGACCGTTACTTTTCCTCGGTGCTGGGCCAGACCTTCCCGAACCGGCGTTACCTGATGGCAGCCACCTCGATCGGGATGATCAACGACACCATTCCCAGCCCCTGGGCCTACCCCGCCAATGGCACGATCTTCGACCGGCTGCACAACGCTGGTGTGCCGTGGGAGGACTACTTCACGTCCTCATCGCTCACCCCGACCCTCGCGCTGTACCCGCCGCTGCTCGTGAAGTACCCGAGCAGGCTCCAGAACATCAGCACGTTCTTTTCCGCCGCGAAGGCCGGCACGCTCCCCGGGTTCTGCATCGTCGAGCCCAACTTCAGCTCCACGAGTGAGGAAGACCCGCAGAACGTCGCTTCCGGTGAGCAGTTCGCCAGCCAGGTCATCGACGCGGTCATGACCGGCCCGCAGTGGAAGCAGACACTGCTCATCTGGACGTATGACGAGCACGGTGGCTACTACGACCACGTCGTGCCCCCTGCGGCCATCCCACCCGACAACATCCCGCCTGCCACCTTCGGCGGCCCTGCCTACACGGGCTTCGCGCAGTATGGGTTCCGGGTGCCGTGCGTGCTCGTCTCACCATGGGCTCGCGCCAACTACGTCTCCCACTACGTGATGGACCACACCAGCATCCTGGCGTTGCTGGAGCACAAGTGGAACATGCCGACCCTGACCCACCGCGACGCCAATGCGCACAACATGCTCGACATGCTGGACCTGACCAAGCCGGCGTTCCTCACCCCGCCCAAGCTCTCCCCGCCGCTCGTGGACACCGACCCCAGTGCTCTCGCGTGCAACACCAGCGGCCCCGGCACAATCCCGCCGCCGGGCTCCGTCTCACCCCCGCCGACGCGCCGGCAGGCCGCCTAGCAAGGCCTCAAGCGCCGACTTTGTGCTGGCAGGCGAGTTCAAGCGTCTTCCAGGTGACCGCACAGAGCTGGAGCAGTGGGCTCTCCGGCGAGGCGTGTGCTTCGAGCGGGTCGCCGGGGTCGATGCTGGCGAAGTCCGCACCGTACTCCGCGAACCAGTTGGCGTGGAAACGAGCCTCGAGGAGCATCCGTCCCCGGTTGGTGTCCTGCTCGTTCCCCAGCCGCCTGGCTATCGCGTCATCCCTGAGCGCGGCCGCGTGCGCGGCGTCGCGGACCTCGCTGTGGGGGATGTCGAGGTCTTCGAGCAAGGCGGTGAGCCGCCGCTCGCGCAGGACGATGTCGGCGTCGAAGATGTGGTAATCGCCCGGCGGGACCCCACGTAGCTGCTTGCGCTCCTGGTCAGGCAGAAGCCGGCCCAGTGAGCCATGCTGGGCGAGTTCGCGCTGCACGAAGGACCGCCGCAGCAGCATGACTGGTTCGCGGGCCAGCGCGCCCAGGTCCTCCAGCACCTCGCCGAACAGCAGGTAGTCGTCATCGGCGAGGTCGAACCGGAAGACGAAGACGCTCTCTACCCCGGCCTCGAGCGGGTTGACGCTGAAGATGACGTTCTCGGTGGTGTAGGAATGGCCGCTGTCGATGAATTTGACAGTTGAGTTCGTTTCTATTTCGTCCAGCCGCAGTGCCCTGCTCGTGGGGTCGTCGCTGATGCTGATCTGGTCCTGGACCTCGCGCAGGCGGTCGTGCTCGCGCACGAAGTCGTGGCCGGTGAGCCTGCGGACGAGGTCGGGGTATGCGCTGAGGGCCTGACCAGGCCGGAAACGGCGCCGGTAGACCTCGGGCACTGGTCTGCCCTGGTGCAGTGGCGGGCCTTCCAGGACGACGAGTTCCTCACACAGCTCACGGACCCCCACCTCGAAGAGGTTCCGCCATTCCTGGGCCGATTCCGAGCTGCCACTCGCCAAGTTCCAGCCAACCGGGCTGATCCCCCTGAAGAACAGGGCGAACCAGTCGTCCGCGGCGGTGTCCCCCGGCCTGCGCCAGTGGACCAGCGGAAGCGCGCCCGCTGATGACCAGCGGAGAGGCTGGTGCGGTCCGCCCGCCACCACCTCACCTGGTTCCTTTGTGGTCTCCATCAGGAAGCGGTGCAGCCGGGCCGAGCGGTCCAGCATCTCAGCCCTGGGCACCTCCTGCTGCAACTGCCGGAGCAGGTAGTTCAGGAATTGCTTGCCACGGTTCTTGTAAATCCCATACGCCTCGTCCGTGAGGTCGATGCTCAGCTGAGCATTTCCGTCGCTCGATCGGGTGACCCGGACGGGCTTGAACAGGATGGTTGTGGCGAAAGACTGGCCCGGCCAGTGGTAGCCGCCGACGAGGTGGTCCCGTTGCACGAGCACCGGCGTACCAGGCGGGTGCGGGCTGAGCGCGAACCCAACTCTCGCGGCCCCGGACGGCTCCCAGTCAGCCGACTCACGGATCCAGTTCTCATACGGCAGGTCATACCAGCCCAGCAGCCAGCCCCACCCGGGCCGCACAGGATGGACGAGGTCGCGAGTGACACCCTCGACACCACCGGCCAGCCGCACCGCCTGCCGCAGCAGCGTGCCGGCCCAGACCCGGTAGTACGCAAACCTCTGCACCGAGCCGGCCATCAGCAGGAGCTGACCTGCACATAGGAGCACCGCCAGCACCAGCCAGGCGAGGAGGGCATCCCGCAACGACTGCGATGAAAAGTCGAAGGAACTGATGATGATGCCGAGCACTATTGCCGACGCAAGCCCTATCTGCGCCTTGATGAAGAGCCGGCGAATGCGCGAGGAAAGCCGTCTCACCGCTGCCACCTCCACTTTCGCCACCTGCCCCGATGGCCCCTGGTCATGTCACCGGCTGCGTCACGGCAACACGTCCTGCCCCTTGCCAACCACAGTGACGCCGGTGTCCGACACTACGAAACCCCGCTCCCGGTCGTGCTCCTTGTCGCACCCGACCTGGGCACCTTGGGGGACCACCACGTCCTTGTCAATGACCGCATTGCGCACTACGGCGTGGCGGCCGATGAACGTGTTGTGCAGTATCACCGACCGCTCAACCGTGGCCCAGCTGCATACCTTGACTCCCGGTGAGAGCACGGAGTCGCGGACGAGGCCGCCCGACACGATGACGCCGTTGCTGACCAGGCTGTTGATGGCCCGGCCGGTCCGGTCGCCCGAGTCGTGCAGGAACCTCGCCGGTGGCAGGGCGGGGACGCGGGTCAGGATCGGCCACTCCTCGTTGTACAGGTCAAAGACGGGGTCGACCGCGCATAGCTCCATGTGTGCGTCGTAATAGGAGTCCAGGGTGCCGACGTCACGCCAATAGGCCGCGTTACTGGGCTCGACCCCTGGTACCTCGTTCGCCGTGAAGTCGTACGCCTGCGCGCTGCCGTCCGCCACCAGCGCCGGAATCAGGTTCGTGCCCATGTCATGGCAGCTTGCGTCATCCATGGCGTCCCGGCGCAGCGCATCCACCAGCGCATCAATGGAGAACACGTAGATCCCCATAGATGCAAGGGCCAGGTCAGGGCTGCCCGGCATCCCGGGAGGGTCGAGTGGCTTCTCCATGAACGACTCGACCGTGAGGCCATCCTTGCCGACACCTATGACCCCGAACCCTGTCGCTTCCTCGCGCGGCACCGGGACCGCCACAATGGAGACCCCGGCACCACCGTCCAGGTGCTGCTCGATGACCTGGCGCGGGTCCATCCGGTACACGTGGTCAGCGCTGACGACGACCACCACGTCTGGACGGTCGTCGAAAGCCAGGTTCAGGGACTGGTAGATCGCATCGGCCGACCCCGCGAACCACTGTGGGCCGAGTCGTTGCTGGGCCGGGACAACGGTCACGTGGCCGCCGAGCCCGACGGACGGCCAGGTGGTCGAGATGTGCCGCTGCAGGCTCTGGCTCTTGTACTGGGTCAGCACATACAACCGCAGGAAGTCGGCATTCACGAGGTTGGACACCGCGAAGTCGACGAGGCGGTAGAGGCCGCCGAACGGGACAGCGGGCTTGGCCCGGTCCGCGGTCAGTGGGTCCAGCCGCCTGCCAGCGCCGCCGGCCAGCACGATCCCCATGACCCTTGGCTGCATCCCTCACCTCCCCTGGGAGGTCGTCCCCTAACAGCCCTGTACTAGCTCATTGTGGACAACGTCAAGCAGGACCCAGCCGTTTCATGATGCGGGTCATCTCACCGGTCGCGTTCAGCACCGACGACCGCGAGGGCGTAGTCAGGTACGCCCTCGCGGTCGAGGTGCCAAGCCGTGCCGCCCACTGCGAGCACGACGCCGGCCCGGGGTCCCAGGAGTTCAACCGGCTCACTGGCCTCCTGCAGCCGGCGAACCCGCTGGCATAGGGGGGAAATGTATTCCATGCGGTCTGACCTGCACCATATGCATCCGAAGCGTCGTAGCGCCCGGTTGCTGCACCAGGCTGGCGAACAGGACGGTGCCGGTGAGGGTGTCCCGGATGAGGAAAAGGAAGGGGTGGTCAAAGCTGATGGAAGGCGCGTAGACGTAGGAGGTCGGCATCACGCTGATGCCAGTCGCCGCTGCGGCCTCGGTCCCCTTCTCTGCGACGCTGAGGTAGTCGCGCTGGACCGCCGATTGGACCTGGACCGACCCCTGGATCATGGCGGAGAAGTCCGCGGCGGGGGTGAATGCCATAGGCATGCCCATGGCGGAAAGGGTGTCGCGGAGGTTGAGGTAGTTGTGGGTGGTGAAACGGGGCAGGGACAGATACGCGCTCTCGCCCCGGCGGGCCGCGCCGATGATGCGGCTGAGCTGTGCGGGGGTGAGCCCGTTGACGAACCCGGCCAGAGACTGGCCCCGGGGCATGATCGCCACGGCAGCGAAACGGCCACCGGCGTAGGGGAGCTGGACTGCCTGGTACCCGCTGGTGACCACCGCGTGCTGGACGAGCTGGTCCATGTAGGCCACCCGGACCGCCTGCCCCTGAGAGGTGTGGAAGAGGCCAGCGGCGGTAAGGTCCGGCTCGAAGGGTGTCTGCCACGACGCCAGGAAGTGCACGGCGTTGGCGAGCACCGCGACGGTGGATTGGCTGAGGTCGCCCGGAGCGAACAGCTTGGTGATCTTGCCGTTGGTGTGCTGGCTCACCCATTGGTTGATGGCGCGCTCGGCTCCTGGCAAGTTACGTGCGAAGTCGCACTGCCACACCCCGGTGGCGAAGTAACGGGCCATCGCGGCCATGAACGCCGGCTGCATTTGCAGGCGTTTTTGCAGCCACAGGCTGTCCGCGGACTGCAGGCTCACCGTGGCGGTGCTGCCTGCCCTCCGCAGCGAGGAGAGCAGCGACGCCCAGCCCCGGTCCTGGTCCGCGATGGCCAGGGCTGAGCTGCCGAGGGTCGCGGCTATCTGGCTTTGGGTCTCGCCGACAGCGCCGTTCTCCAGCATCGTCAACGCGACCGCCAGGCTCATCGGCGAAACCGTGAGGTTCCCGGTGTGGGTGCGGCTCACCTGCTGGAGCAGCCGCACCGCGAAACCCTGCTCTGTGGCCGCAACGGCGGCCCGCTCGGCCGAACCTGCGGCCGCGCTGAGCGGGCTGACTTTGGCCATCAGCTCGGCCGCTGAGCCCAGCCGGGCCGCCACGGCCAGGCGCACTGGTGGTTGTGGGGACACCGGGCCTGACACCATGGCCGCCGCCCCCACCGCAAGCGCGGTGCCCGCGGCCACACCCGCGGCCGCAATGCCAGACCGCTGGCGGACTTGGCGGCGTCTGACCGCACGTTTCAGCTCCTGCGAGTCGCGCCAGGCCAGCCTATGGGGGCCGCGGGACAGCACCGCCAAGGCTCTATCGACACGCTCATCATCCGATGTCATGACCGACCTCCTCGTGTTCGGCGCGCAACTCGCGCGCCAGCCGTGCCCGTCCTCGTGACAGCCAGGATTTGACCGTTCCCGGCGGCGCGGAGAGTTCCGCAGCGATGTCCGCCACCGACAGCCCGACCAGCGCCTGCAAGACCAGCGCCTGCCGCTCCCCTGCCGACAGTTTCTTGAGGGCATCGATGACCGGCAGCTGGTCAGGGTCGAACTGGGCGCTGTCCTCGTGTACCTCGGCCCGCGGCAAGAGCCTGCGGGCCCGTCGCCAGGCGCTCACCGCCCGGTGGTAGGCAGCCCGCCGCACCCAGCCTTCGGGGTCCTCATACCGGCTGACCCGGTCCCACCTGGCCCACGCCCGGGCAAAACCCTCCTGGACGTGGTCCTGCGCCTCGGCCACGTCACCCGTCAGTGCCGCGATCTGCATGACCAGGCGGTCGCGCGCACCGCGATAGAACCGGTCGAAGTCGCCATCCTCAGACACAGTGCCCGTCACAACCAAGACACGCACGACAGCGGCTGGAAGTTGCAGGCACCCGCAGTTGGCCCGGAGCGCTCGTTTCTTGCTGTTATCAGCGTCCAGTGGCTAGGTGAACGCGCAGAACTCGTTGCCCTCTGGGTCGGCCAGCACATGCCAGTGCACCTCGTCGTCTGGCTCGCGGAGCACCCTCGCACCCGCGTCCAGCAGTGGCGCCATGCTGGGCACTGTGACATCCCAGTGGATGCGGTTCTTGACAGTCTTGGGTTCGGGCACCGGGACGAAGTCCATGGTGAGGATCGGCATGCCTGGCACTTCTTCCAGGGTCGACCAGCCGTCGTTCTCGGTGACCTGCACGCCGTAGACCGCGGCCCACCACTTGGCCTGCGCCTGGTAGTCGGCGCTGTCCACCACCAGCCCGTGCAGCCGCTCGGCCGGGACATCCGGCCGCAGGAACGCGCAGAACTCACCACCCTCGGGGTCGGCCATGACGGTCCAGGCCATCCGCGGGCTTTGCTGCGGCTCCACGACCATCGCACCCAGCGCTTCCAGGTCCGCCAGACTCGCGGCGTAGACGTCCAGGTGCACACGGTGCTTGACGGTCCTGGGCTCGGGCACCCGGTTGACCCAGATGGTGTGCTGCGGTGTGGGGCCGCGGAGCAGCCCCTCGCCGTTGCTGTCTTCCTTCGGCTCCCAGACCCGGTCAAGCACTTTCCCCCAAAACCCCCCGAGCATTGACGGGTCGTCCGCGTCCACGCATAGATCCTTGAACACCGCGAGGGCCATGGGTTCAGTGTCCCACCAGCCGACAGGACGCGCGGGCAGCTCGACCCTCACCCTTGGTGGCTTTCCTTCCTGCTGGTAACCGCCTGGCAAGAAATGTCACATACCGGCTCCCCGCAGCGCGGTCTTCTGGTCTCAGCCGGTCCCCGACCAGCAAGGCCAGGGACGCTGGGACAAGATCGGAGTCCATTCCATGTCAGCACACCATCACGCCGGGGGCCTCCTTGCAGCCCTCGCTGGCCTTTCCTGCCTGGCGGCTGCCGGGTGCGCGGCTGGCAATGCGGCCACAGCCGCACTGCATGGCCATTCGGGATCCCACGGGTCTTCGGGTGCCTCGGGGGGAACGCCCGCCGTCGCATCGACGGTGATCCCCGCGCAACTCGGTGACACCTGGGTCTACGCCGTGGACAGCAGCGCCCTCGGGCGGGGCACCGAGACAGCCCGGATCTCAGCCGTCACACCCGCGGCGGGCGGCCAGCACGCAACCCTGTCGACCAGCCTGCGCCTGGCCGGGGCCAAAGCGGCTCTCAAGTTCGCCGCTGACTTCACCGTCGGCGCCGACGGCTCGGTCACGTTCAGGTCCGCCTCATTCAATGGAGCCAAGGTCGCGTCCGCGAATGCCAACTGGCCCAGCCCAGCAACTCTGACCCCGGGACAGCCTCGGACCAGCACGGTCACGGAGGACTTCCTCGGGTTCAAGACCACCGAGCACGTGGCCGTCACTGAGGTCGGCCCGGCCACGGTCACCGTGCCTGCGGGAACCTATCAGGCAACCCTGCTCGAACAGGCCATCACCGACGGCCCGGGCAGCCAGAGTGTGATCAAGGCCTGGGTCGTGAACGGGATCGGCCAGGTCAAGACCGAGACCACCATCGTCGTCAAGGGCGAACGCGAGGTCTCGACCGCTCAGGAGCTCCTCTCCTTTACCAAGGGATGACCCAAGAGGTCAATCGAGCCAGGCGGGCAGGGGTTCACGACCGCCCAGGTGGAAGCGCTACGGAACGCGCCTGGCGGCCGGGGCGTCCTGCCCATTTGCGCCGGGCATGAGGCCCTGGAGCAAGCACCAGACCTGTTCGTAGCCGAACTAACCCGTTTTCCTGAACAGTGAGAGCGGCGCCCGGCTCTAAGCGATGACGGTGCTCTGACCCCGGGAAACCGCTTCTGACCTGGGGCCGCCCTAGCGCCGGTCGCCTGTTGCAGCGGGCTGCAGGCGGACAGTCTGGTCGATTGTGGGTGACAGGCACCCTAATGCCCGCCGCGATCATTAACCTCCGAAAGGGACGTTCAGTCCCTGAACAGGCAATATGCCCGCCTCATTGGTCAGTTCGCCACGATGCAGATCCAGTTGCCTGCCCCGAACCTGCCTACCGAGAAGTTAGTCGCCCAAAATACTGCCACTCACCCGAAAGGCCCCACCCGGTTCGCTAGGGTGGGGCCTGTCAGATGAGCCTTGAACTGCGCTAACGCTGGTTCCTGACCTGGTGGGCGATACTGGGATCGAACCAGTGACCTCCTCGGTGTGAACGAAGTCCATTCAACTGCCCTATCAGGAAAACTCGCGAAACCGCAGATAGGAAGCTCCCCTTCAGCCCAACTGGGCCAGGTTGAGGCGGGTTCACCGCAGCTGTGAACTCCCAAATTCCTCCCAGTTGATCAAGGAGGAGCACTTGTCTCGCGAGGATCCCCCATCGGGCGCGTGCACGACCACGCCGTCACAGCTATTCCGTCACCAATGCCTACCGGATCTAGCAGCCCAGGCAGATAAGCAAGTTCGCCCGGCCAGCGGGCACGGCCCGCACGATCCTGACCTCTCCCCGGCTTCGGCGACTGACGAGGACCGAACATCAAGTCAGTCCAGCCACGCCCGGGCAGTGCGATCCTGGCCGTTGCTGTTCTTGGCGCTGCCTGCGGCGGTCGCTGTCTGGTCGGGCTGGGTCGGGATCGGCGAGATGACCGGGTTCGGGCAGGTCCACCCATTCCCCGGGATTTGGGGCTCATTCCACCTCAACACAGCAGTAACCCTGCCTGTGGGTGTGGAGGCATACGCGGCGTATGCCCTGCGGGCCTGGCTCTCCGCAAGTGAGATGGTGTCCCGCCGGACCAGGCGGTTCGCAGGGTTGTCCGCGATCGGATCGCTAATGCTGGGCATGGCCGGGCAAGGCGCCTACCATCTGCTGGCGGAAAGCAGGGCGACCCACGCGCCCTGGGGCATCACCACAACGGTGTCCTGCCTGCCAGTCCTGGTCCTGGGAATGGGCGCCGCCCTGGCCCACCTGCTCAACGCCGACGCCAACTACTTGAACCGGGCCAGCACGGCCGCGTGTACTTGCCCGACACACGCTGAGAACCCCGCGAACCCCAGTAGGACGCGAGCAGGCCGCGCCGCTGGCACGATCCGAGGCGATCGACTGGCAGAGGTAGCGGCTGCTGCCATGCGCCTCAGCGCCGCTGACCAGCGAGTCTCCAGGCGCACCTTGCGCGCCGCGGGGGTACACGGCTCGAATGCGGACCTGGGTGCTTTGGCACGCGTTATCAATACATCAGCCGATTGGCGGCATGGCGACCGCGTAAGGAAACTGAACGCCGTGCCTTGAACGCCAGCAAGTGACTTGCAAGGCGCCAGGGGCGCCGACGGTTGCATGCCATGGAACGCCGTCCCGTGCAAGATAGTACGCCATCGTTCACTGACAATGTTTCTGACCTGCTGGTTCGTTCACCTAGGACTACTGAGGTTCTGGAGGGTTCGTGGCGGACGGTAACCAGTTTGGTGACCCGCCCTGTCCAGGCCCACCGGCACGACACCCGCGCAGCGTGTTGCGACCTTCCACTCCTGCGCAGTGCACAGCCCAGCGGCCGCAGCGCACACCGGGCGCACAGCCGAAACCCGCAATGAACGCGCCCGTCGAGCCAGTGCATGCTCAGCGGCACTACAACAGGCCTATTCTCCGGACAGAATCGCATCAGCGCTGAGCGGCTGATGCCGTACGGCACAGGTGCCAAGCGATGACCGCCCCGGTACCGCACCTCACCCACGACCTGGACGGCCTCTCCTACAGGAGCGAGGTCCACCCAGCCCCAGCACCGGCCCGCGTGGACAGCAACCCGGGCCATGACCGGAGAGACGGAGCGACGAAGGACGTGGCCGGGGTCCATTCCCCCGCCAGCCCCCATGATCCGTTCGTGGCCACTGCTGGTCCTGGCGCTCCCCGCGGCCATCGCGGTCTGGTTCGGCTGGGTCGGGATCGGCCAGATGACCGGCTTCGGCGAGATCCACCCGCTGCCGGGAGTCTGGGGCTCGCTGCGTATCAACACCTGGTCACGCTGCCGGTCGGTGTCGAGGCCTACGCCGCCTACGCGCTTCGTGCCTGGCTGACCGCCAGCCCTTCGGTCTCCGCCCGGACCCGCTGTTTCGCCCGCTGGTCCGCGATCGGCTCGCTGGTGCTGGGCATGGCCGGACAGATCGCCCACCACCTGCTGGCCCAAGTCGAGGCCACGAACGCACCGTGGGGCGTGACGACCACCGTCTCCTGCCTGCCTGTCCTGGTCCTTGGCATGGGCACCGCCCTCGCGCACCTAATCCGCGCCGACGCGCACCATGCTGAGCGCCCGGTTCTCCTTGCCGAACCACCGGACATGGCCCCCATCGGGAACCACCGAACACCTGGTGCCGCGTCGATCCTGCCCGGCCGACTGCCTGAGGCGCAGGTCGCTGCCGCCCACCTCACCGCCATGGGCCAGCGCGTGTCCAGGCGCACCCTCCGCGCCGCCGGGGTACATGGCTCAAATGCCGACCTGGGCAGACTAGCCCTTGCCCTCCGTCCATCCCCGAGCACAGCACAGCAGCCCAGCCGCCCCGCGTAACCACGTCCGGACGCGTACCTGCAACCCCTACGGTCATCGCACAAGGTCCACGCTGGCCAGCACGGTGTGACGGGCTGTGTAATGCGGTAGGCCGTGGGGAAGTACGGTGCGCGGGTGCGGCCGTTCAGTTCCATGCCTGACACGAGCAGGGGGACGTTCGGTCAGGCCGGAGGTGAGGACGTCGACTTCCAGCAGGATCGGCTGTCAAGGCGCAACGGGTGGATGGCGTCACGGCCGACCAGCACCTGCGTTACCGCCGCTTCAATCTGTGCGCAGGAGATGGAAGGAGTGGCACGCGAGCCCTGGTGCGCCGACGGGAAGGAGCATCCCACAGCGGGTAGCACAGCCCCCTCTCCAGCCGCTATCTGTACCCCTGGATCGGGGTGATCGAAACTGGCTGGCAAACTGGGCACCGTGGCGCTCCAGCCAGTGGACGTATTCGTGCGGCTGGTGGACCAGTGGCCGCTGGTGTGCCGTCGGTGTGGACGTCGCGATGAGTATCAGGTGCCGGTCGCCTTTGATTGGCGCGACTACGAAGCCCTCGCAATGCTCAGACGCAGTTGCCCGACAGTGTTGTGCTCCGGCTGCGGCGAGTCGGCCGTGCTGGATGTACCGGTCGTGGTATTGCGCCCTGGTGATCCGGCTCGCTGGCTGTTGGGTGTGCCGCCGGGCTCGTCGTGCGAGCAGGACATCAATGCCACGGCCAGCCTTCTCCACAGGCTGCGTGGTGTGGCTGCCGCGCTGCCCCCAGACCGACCAATCCGGGTCAGTCAACCTCAACTCGTCATGCTCGCGGACAGGTACAGCGGATTCGCGCTCGCCGATGTCAGCTATGACGGCACGCAGACCGCACCGTCGAGCGGCGACGAGTTCGCCGGGATCCGGCCGCAGATCACCGTGCCGGACGTGACGGCCATTCTGCTCGACCTATTCAATGCGGCCGACGGACAGGATGTGCTGCGAGTGTACGAGCAACATCCGGTGATGCTGGAGCCGTCGTGGGCGCCGGTGTTCCGGGTGGTGGGCCGACGTCTCGTGGCGGCACTTGAGACACCAGAGGCGGCCCGGCCGGCCCGCTCCCGGCTCGTGGAGCTCAACCGGCGCTGGTGGCCACACGACCCGGTTCCGTTGGGATCCTGGGAGGCACTGAATGAGGCTGGGCGTGCGGCGCTGGCCCGGGCGCACGGATTCGCGACGCTGACCAACGTGGAGCGGGCTGTGCTGCTCGACCAGATGATCCAGCTCATCGAGGAGTACCCCGAGCAACGGTCGTTCCTGGTGGAGAAACTACTGGTGTTCTTCGTGCGGCTTTACGAAGCACCGCAACGGGTTCCGGAGGATTTGGAAGTCGTTGTCCCGGCCGGGCTGGCTGCGGTGCGCTACGCCGAAGACGTGTTCGGCACGGATCACCCGATGACGTTGATGGCCATCAACGACCTCGGGGCTGCCCTGCACGACCGTCAACGAGGCGATCCGCACGCGGCGCAGGAGCAGGCGATTGAGTTGTTGACGACGGCTGCGAGGGTGGCGGCCGACGCCGCGGACCCGGCGCTGGCCGACATCCTGCACAATCTCGGCACCGCCTACGCACACCGGCAGCGTGATGGCCGCTCGGCCAACCAGCGGCAGGCCGAGGAGTATTTCTTGTGGTCGCTGCACCTAGCGCAGACGCTCACCCCGGAACAGCCACGTTCGACCGTCCCGTCCCGGCTCGCCCTGGCCGCAATTCTCCGGGAACGGCGGTCAGGGAACCGGCTAGCGGCCACCATCCAGGCGCTGGCGATCTATCAGGACATCCTTGACGACCCTGACCAGGTCGGCTTGCTCAGCCCAGCCGAACAAGTGCTTACCGGAGCGAACCGGGTCATGGCGCTGCACCAACTCCAGCAACTCGACCCCGGGGCCGTTGACGCCACCGAGGTCATCGCGGCTGCGGAGGCTATGGCCGCAACCGCCGGGCTCGCGCCGAGCGCTGATCCGCAGTCGTTGTCCAATGTCGGCAGCGTGCTAGGTTCCCTATATCACGACAGGGGCTTCCAGGAGCCAGCACTGTTGGCGCGCGCAGTGGATCTGACGGCGCTAGCCTACGCTGCCGCCCAGGCCAGCCACAGCCCAGCCCACCCCGACGTGCTGAGGATGGGTCTCAACCACGCCGCGATGCTCGGCATGCCAGTGAATGAGGCTACAGATACCGCTCCTGGCTCACCGGCGGTGCGCTATTACAACGCCGAGGGGGCGCACAGGCTGTTGACCGAGTTGCTTGAGGCCTGCCCGCAGGACCGCTTGCCCGCCCACACCGCCGCGATCGCCAACAATCTTGGCCGTCACCAGTTCAGCATGGGCCGGTTCGCAGCGGCATGCTCCGCCTTCCGGACCTCTATGGCCGCCATGGACCGGTTGTACGGCGCTGCGTCGGATCCGGAAGCCCAGCTCGCGGAGCTGGGAGTGCCAGGCGAACCACTCTCGTGGTCGGCCACGGCCGGCTGGCTGGTTTCGGCATCCTTGCGGGCCGACGACGCCGCCGGTGCGGTGGCCGCCATCGAGGAGTCCCGAAGCAAGCTGCTGGCGGACAAGCTCCACACCGCAACGCCTGACCCAGCGTCAGGCCCGGCCGAGAGCGATGGTCCCGTGCTCTATGTCGGGGTCAGTGCCGTTGGATCCTGGGTGATCCTCATTCCACCGCGAGGACGACCCTGGTTCCTCGAATCTGGTCTCTTTGCAAGCGACCTGCGCCCCGCAGTGCTCAGCCTGCGCCAAGCCGACGACGTCGCTGAACGGTCAACCGCGCTCAATACGATCGCTGCCCTCCTCCGTCCGCACATCACCGGCCCGGCATATGACTTGCTGGCCGAGAACAAGATCCCCGATGTCGGTGTCGTCGCATCTGGCCTGCTTAGCGGGCTGCCTCTGCATGTGCTGCCAGCGTCGGACGAAGGGAGCTGCTGGCTGGAACTGGCCAGCGTCCGCTACCTGCCCAGCGCCACGATAGCCCGACGTATTGAATCGATGCCACCGAGCCGACGCGCCCGTGTGGTGGCCGTAGCCAATCCGGACCTGGCATTGGCCCGCCACGAGGCGGCGCTGCTCGGCCATGCGATGGGCCCGGTCGAGTCCCCTCCGCAGCGTGGGGACCGGCGACGTTGGCTGCTCGCGGTCCTGCCCGAGGTAGCCCATCTGCTGCTGTCGTGCCATGCTCGCTGGCTAGAACATGACCCATTGCGGTCACCGATCGAGTTGGACTCCCATAACGTGCTGCGGCTGGCAGACCTGGTCTCCGCCAAGGACTCCGCCCCGGACGTGGTCGTCGCCTCGTGCTGCGTCACCGGGGTGACCGTCGAAGTGCTGGCCGATGAGATCCTCGGGTTCGGTACCGGGATGCTGCTAGCCGGCGCGCGTGCTGTCATCGTAAGCAACTGGGAACTCGGCGACCGTTTTAGCGCCCTGACCCTCGCGGTGTTCTACCAGGAGACAGCTCACGCTGCCGAGCCAGCCAAAGCACTTCGGTCAGCCCAACTATGGCTGCGCCAGCTCACGGTCGCTGATCTACTCGCCTTGGGTGATGGCCAACCGGCACAGGGCCGCCGTCTCGACCTGCCCAACGGGTTCCGGCGTGAACTCGCCGCCCTGCGTTTCACGCCCATGGGCAATGACCTGACCGTCCGTCCCTACGCCAATCCCGCCCACTGGGGTGGCTACTCCTTCTACGGCACCAGGATCCGCCCGGGTGGTGACGCTGTCGATGGCGCTGCGTGACGCGATCAGGGCGCTGCCCGAGCATTGGCCTGACGTCGAGCGGCGCCTGTGTCCCGAAGATGGTCGGCTGATCATCGAAGCGGTCCGCTCCATTGCCGAGCAGCCCGACGACGAGGATCTCATGTTCGACCTGGTCGCCCGCCTCGCCGAGGTGCTACCTCGCGATCATCAGATCCTTGTGGCCATCGCGGTCGAAGACTCCCGGTCTACCACTACGCCGAGAGTATGGGCAGAGGTGATCGACCGGTTGCTCGATATCGTGGAGAATGCGCCGTGGTAGCGCGGCACCTATGCAGTCAATACGCCGGGAAGAGAACAGCCGAACCCGGTCACCGAAAGCGACACGCACCCAACTCACCCGGGGCGAGGTCAGGTTCGACGAATGGAGGCCCTCCATTAACGGATCCACAGAGGCCGTGCTCCGGGCGATCGATTTTCCGAACCCTGCAGCCTTTCGTTAACCGCCGGACATGATGGCAAGCCCCGACGGCGGGCTGTGGGCCCGCCACGACCAGTACCGCAACGGGGTGCGCAAGGCAGTGCTGGACGCCTGTGCCAGCATCGGTTTCCGCAGCGAATGCAGGGTGCTCCTGCTCGGCTTCGCCTCCAACGGCGAAGCCGGAGATGCACGTCTGGAGCCGACGGGCGGGCCCTACGACACCGAGACCTTCGCGACGCTGCCGCAGCGTGTGTTTGAACTCTTCGACCAAGACGCCCGGCACAATGCCCTGCACGCGGTGGTCGCCGCGAACGAAAGCCGACGCCGCGACCTGCTCGACCGGCTACGTTGCCAGGCTGTTGTCGAGGCGCTCCAGCAAAGCCCGGCCAGCGGCGGGTGGACCTTCTTCGCCAGCCGCTCAGCCCGCATCACAGACGTCGACACCCACATCGCCGTCGGCGTTGAAACCGGTCCACTCGCTGATGTTCCATCGTTGCCTGCCGCTCAGCCCAGCGGGGACTACGTCATACCGTCATTGGTGCATGCTCTTATAGACGAGATCCTCGACCGGCTGTGGAACGCCCTTCGGGCTCCGCTAGACGGCGACCGGATTATGCCGCTGCGGGCGCCTACCTTCGAAGTCGTCCGCGCTGCCGCGGGACGCTTCGTCCGCGCGGCCCTCCGCAACGTGGGCGGCTGGCGCGGCCTGCAGGCCGACGCTCTTCTCAACACGATTTCCGCGCTTCCCTACGAAGGTCGGCCAGGTGTCGGCAACCTTCTGCTGGCTCCCGTGGAAACTCCGGCCGTGGAGGTCGAACTGCAGCTGAGCACACCAATCGGTTTGCGAGAGAGACGCACGGTGCGCAAGCTCATGGAGGCCAACTCTGCCGAGGTGGCCCTGCTAGTGGACGACGAAGCAAAGGTATACGGAATCGGCCGGTACTCGGCAGATCGGCAACCGTCAGGACTTCTGGTGTCTTTCGTCGGCCGCGGCGCCTGGGATCTCATCCACGCCGACCGTGCCCTGATGAGCGTCCGCGACGGTGAGGCTCGGCTGCCCGCTGCCGCCCTCGACGTCGCACGCCTGACAGACCTAATTGACCGGCTGCTTCCCGACGCCGACGCCGACCGACTTGTTGAGCTCGCCCGCGCCGCCGAACGACACCACCACGGTGCGATGCTGATCATCTCCAGCGACGCCGCGTCGGAAGCCGCGCGATTGTCGCCTCAGTCGATCCCTGTCCGACCCACCCAGCTGTCGACCGGCCTGCTGACCCAGCTCACCTCGATGGACGGCGCGATCCTCTTGGACGCACAGGGGCGATGCCACGCCCTCGGTGTCATACTCGATGGCCTCGCTGCCGGTCACGGAGACCCGGCCCGTGGCAGCCGTTATAACAATCCTGTCCGCTACCTGGACAGCGATCCACCAAAAGCGATTGTGATCGTCTACAGCTCCGACGGCGGTGTCGACCTCCTTCCCAGTCTCCGCTCAAGACAGGACCGGGACCGTGTCACCAATGTCGTAGAACGCTACCTACGCCTCGTCGACACCCGGCCACTACCGCTCGCGCAGGTCTTCGACGCATGGGATGACGTGAATGCCCTAGCCTTCTACCTTTCTGATCAACAATGCCGCGATGTAAACGCGGCGACCTCACGGCTTAGGTCATGGTGCGCTGCCCACGACCGACCGCTCATAGGCATGCAGGACTTCGAGCCAGACCTAGAGATGGACGATACTTACTGGCTATGGTAATTCCCGCGTTCTCGGCCCACAGAATACCTGCTCAGTCCCAGGCTTCCCACTGGTTATTGAGCGCGCTAATCAGGTTTTCCGCAGAAGTGATGGACCACTGGCCCTGGCGGCTGCCGAACAGCCCGACCAGCTTGTTCTGGCAGGTGAAGTCACCGAACTTGTCTCGATGCTCCGATAGCCACCCCAGGCAACCGAGGTAAGCTTCGCTCAGCGATGCACGGAAAAGCCGGTCGGGTACGTTGTACAGTAGGCATTCTAGGAAGTATGAGGGCGCCGAATCCTTCTCTATGTGGGCGGTCTCGTGCCGCCGGGCGTTCTTATAAACCCTTACCACCTGCTTGAATCGGCCACCGGTCGCCTTGTCTTTGACCTTCCCGTTTGCAAGGTGCTGCTTTGGGAAGTTGACGATCGCGCGGCCTGAAGCATCGCGAAAGAAGACGCCTTCTTCGTAGACTTCTCCGGCGAGGCTCGGGAACGCCGAGTACCGGCGGAACTCGATGGCCGGCAGGATGTCAGCTGGCACCCTCAGCAGGGAATCCATATCGGTTATGTCGATACACTTGTTTCCTTCCCTCACGAAGAACTGCTCTCGTAGTGACCTCAGGACGTCCTCGCGAAACTCCTCCCATCCATAGTCAGTTTTCTCATAGTGCTGATAGAAAAGTTCGACTTCCGGTTGGGAGAGGCGCCTGACGTCTTCCTCTAACGGTAGTTTTAGCTGGGCCACCAGGTCGACGTCGCTGTGTTTGCGAACATTAGTGCTGTTGGCATAGGAACCTTGTACGAATATTTCTACGCCAAGGCCTTGGAGTGGCTTGGCATGGTGCAGTGCGTCATGCAGGACGCTGTGGGTCCAGCCCGGCAGTGTGGAATCGGCCTGGAGCGACCAGTCGCCGACCTGTTTGTCAGGTATGGGCATGTGGCTCCTCCTCGGGAATATTGCGGCCCACAACAACCGGAACGCCGCGATGAAATTTGAGCCGACCGTTGGTATTGCGGAACCGGTCGGTCTCATAGTCTCCGGCGAGCCACGAACCGTCAGCAGAGAGGATTAGCTGGACCACTCCTGTATGTGGCCGCATCGTCTCTTTATTCAAGGT
>DASYYE010000431.1:0-19518 GCA_035946955.1 Streptosporangiaceae bacterium
CTGAAACCCCCCCTCCTGAGACCGTCCGGGGGTTCACGCCCAGTGACGGGCCGCCGGGAGGGTGGGGGGGCTTGACTGTGCGTGACAATGGGATGGTGCTGAGCGCGGTGCCGGACCTGGAGCCGACGATGCTGGCTGCGGTGGATGCGACGATCACCGCGCTGAACTGCCCGCCAGCGGACGCGGCGGTCGTCGCGCTGGCGCGGAAGGTCGCGCGGGTGATCGATGTGATGCCGGATGGCCAGGCGGGGATGATGCTGGGCCAGACGGCGCCGTTGCTGCTGAAGACGTTGCAGGAGCTGGAGGACCGGTCGCGTAAGCGGCGGTCGGGGTCGCGGGGGTCTGCGCCGAGTGGGGTTGCGAAGCTGCGTGCGGCTCACGCGCAGTCGGTGGCGAAGCGGACGCGGGCTGGCTGACCGGTGACCGGTTGCGCGGTATCATGCAACCATGGATACTGCCGCGAAGACGCTGCGGTTCCCGGTGGACCTGGCTGAGCGGCTGCGCGTGCTGGCGTTCAAGCGGCGCGTGTCGCAGGCGAGCATGGTCACTGAGGCGCTGCGCCGTTACCTCGACCAGGAGGAGGCCCGCGATGCCCCGTAACCGCTCGCTGCTCAGCCGGCTGCGCCGTGACCTGTACCTCAGCCAGAGGGCGCTCGGCACGGTGCAGGCCGCCAGCCGTGGCCCGGTCCCGCTCGGCAAGCGCCTAGGCCGCCGGAGGGTGACACGCTCGTTCTTCCGGGGCCTGCGGCGGCGGGGGCTGTGGTGAGCGACGGCCTGGTGGCGTTCTGGCGGGCGCGGCTGGATGAGGCCGAGGCGGCGGCGCGCGAGAGCCTGGACGCGCCGGATGGTGCGCTGCGCTACCTCGACGTCGACCAGTGGGGTGACTCCCTCGTCCATCTGTTCGACGAAGACCGCGTGCTCCGCGAGGTCGAGGCTGACCGGGCAATCCTGGCACTCCACCGGCAAGACCCTGAGGGCGGTTTCACCTGGGGGTCAGGAGCCACGACGGCGGGGAACTGCGCGGAGTGCTCCTGCGAGGGGGCGCTGGCCGCCACGGAGTGCTTCGCGACGGTGGACTACCCGTGCAAAACGGTGCGCATCCGGGTGTCCGTCTACAGTGACCACCCGGACTACCAGCAGGAATGGAAGCCGTGAGCGACAAGCCCCTGCGGCCCGAGGACTACGAGGGCTGGCGTTTCATCTGCACTGCCCACCAGTGGATGAGCAACAAGGTCGCGTGCCCCTGCGGCAGCGGGACCGACCGGGGAGCGCAGAAGCCATGAGCGACGCGGAACTGCTGGCCGAGATGCGCCGCCAGTACGAGTTCGCCACCCTCGAGACTCACATGCTCGTCGGCGGCGTGCTCTACCTGCGGTGCACGCGGTGCCGCGTCAGGCCAGTCCCGAAGGGGTGGGCCTTCTTGTCTCTCTGCGACGAGTGCCTCGACGACTAGTAGCTGATGAACCGCAGCCGTGCCACCTTCGGCACGGCCATTGTCAGCGCCGCGTTGACCGCCCCCGCCGCCGCGTAAGCCCCGTCACAGTGCCCGGTGCCCTTCCGCGTGAACCGCCACCCGTCACCCGTGTAGAGCTTGCTCGCGCCCCGCACGTGGTCGTTGAGCAGCTCCTGGTCGGCGTGGACGACCGCCCGTGCGCGGACGAGCCCGGCCAGCTCCTGGCAGACCTCGGGCACCTTGGCGCCCTTGATCTCGCCGTCCTCGGGCCACTCACCCTCCTGCCGCTTGCCGGGGTGCCGGTTGTACTTCAGCGCCAGGGGCCGCAGGATGGTCGCCAGCTCGGCGGCCGGCCCGCCCGGGAACCACCCGAACACCCTTGGCTTCACCTCGTCCAAAGCGGCGGCCAGTCCGGCGCGGACCTCCTGTGTCGTGGACCACGCCTTGACCAGCTCGATCCTTGGCCGGCCGTCGTCCAGCCTGGCGGCGGCACCGAGGGTGAAGTGCTGGCCGTCGGGTGCCACGTCGAACACGGCCGCGACCCGGCCACGCAGCGCGCCCATCGTCCCCTGGGGGTCGGCGCAGGCTTTCCACGCCTGGTAGTCGATGGCGCCGTCGAGCTGGTCGACTTTCTGGCACAGGACCTCGGTGCGGTACACGTTCGGCGGGTCGGTGTCGATGGCCAGGCGGATGGCGTCGGCGGAGACGGTGTGGCCGAGGCCGGGGTTGGCCTGGCGGATCTGCGCCCAGTCGCCCAGCTCGCAGTTGTCCTCCCCGGACCACTCGAACAGGCCGATGCGGGGGTTGCGGCCCGCGAGGGCGCTGTCGCGGAGCTGGTTCAGCACGACCGACTCGTCGTCGCCCGCGTTGGACATGCACCAGATCTGTGAGCCGGGCCTGGCCATGGTGGTCTTGGAAAGGGCCGCCCATGCCTGCCAGTTGCGCTGCTCCCGCAGCTCGTCGATGTTCAGCTCATCGACGGACAGGCCGCGGCCCGCTTTCCTGTTGCTGGCGGCGATCTTGTACCGGCCGCCGCCCGCGAGGGTGAGGGACTCGTCGAGTTCGTCGTCGTCGTAGCCGAGTTCGCGTTCATCGGCGTCTTCGCCGCGGGCGTCGAGCTCGGCGGCGAGCCGGAACCATTCGTCGCCGTTGACCCGGCGGACCTGGTCGAGGTCGGCGGCCAGGCCAGGGGAGGTCTGGATGGTGTCGAGGCACATCTGCCACTGCTCGCGGGCGAGCGAGACGTCCTGGGCGACGCCGAGGACGAGGCGGGCGCCGTCGATGTGCAGCCGCCAGAGGCTGACGGTGCGCTTGAACGTGGACTTGCCGTTCTGCCTGGCTACGAGGACGAGGATGACGCCGAACCGGTAGGAGCCGTCGGGCATGAGTTCCATGGCGTGGACGGCGAGCCACCGCTGCCAGGGGAGGAAGGGCTCGCCGATCTCGGTGGCGAAGTCGGCGATGGCGTAGCCGTCAGATGTGGCGCGGGTGAGCTTGCGGAGCGGCGCCGTCCAGAGCCGGGGCTGAGTCTTGCCCAGCAGCTTGGCTACCACAGTCACCTCGCGTGGCGAACGGTCGTTACGTTGTGATTGTGGCAACCGTTCGCTTACGATGATCGCGTCAGCCCGCCCAGGCGCCGCAAGGCCTGGGCGGGCTTTTGTGGTGCCTGGGCGGCCAACCTCCGCTTGGAGGCCGTGTGGCCGCTGTGACCGCGCCGGGTGCGCGCCGTTCCCTGCTGGGGATGGTGCTCGGTGCTGTCCAGGGCCGGGCCCGCGCCAGGGGCACGACGTCGCGGCTGGCAGCGGCGGTGCAGCAGCACTCCGGGACGTTCCTGGCGATGTCCGCCGCTGTCGCTGACGGCTTCCTGCACGGCCCAGGCTGGGGGCTCGGCGTCCTGGTGCCCGCGATCCTCGTGCTCGACTTCAAGATCCAGGGCTGAGCTGTGGGCTGGCTGGCGCACTGGCTCGGCCTGGACAACCTGGCCGGCCCTGTCTACGGGTTCTGGTCGGGGGCAGCCGGTGACGTCTCCTCGCTGGCCGTCTTCGGCGCCCTGCTGGCGCTGGTGCGCAAGCACAACTGCCACGTGCACGGCTGCTGGCGTGTCGGCCGCCACCCGGTGGAGGGCACCGCGTACGTCGTGTGCCGCCGTCACCACCCGGACGGCCCCCTGACCCATGAGCACGTGCTGCGGGCGCACCGCGGGGCGGTCCCGCCTGCCGCCACCCGCAAGACCCGCGCACCTGGCGGCCCGTGATGGCCACCACGGGCGCCCTGGACGAGCTGGCGGCACTGTCTGACCTGCTGCCAGCCGCCCCGAAGCGCCGCCGCTGGCTCCGGTGGCCGCGCAGGCGCCCAGCGAAGGGCCTGGCAGGGATCCCGGAGCGGTACCGGCTCCAGTTCCTCCTCCTGGCCGCCGAGCGCATGCCCGGCCGGGCACCAGAGGAGGTGTCGGCGCTCGCGGGCCGGCTGGCGCAGCGGTTCCAGCCGCCACCTCGCCTGGTGGCGGCGCTGGCCACCGAGACGGGGCCGCTGGACGAGTGGTTCAGGGACCGCGCCGAGGCTGTCGTGGCCGAGCTTGACCGGCTGGTGGCGTGATGGCGTCGCTGATCGGGAAGGCACTCGCCACCCGCGGCAGCGGCCCCCCGGTGCCGCTCGGCGGGGACGGCATGCGGGTGCTGCCCGGCATGGTGAACACGGTCAACGTGGAGCAGGCGCTGATGCGCGCCTACAACTCCAACGGCACCGTCAACTCCAACGTGTCGCTGCTGGCGTCCAGCGTGGCGGGCCCGAAGTGGAAGCTGTTCCGCAAGCAGCCCCAGGACGGCCGCCAGCGGTACACCACCAGCGACAAGGGTTCCGACCAGCGGACCGAGATCATCCAGCACGCCGCCCTGAACGTGCTGAACACCCCGGCTGTGATCGACGTCGACGGCATCCAGGTGCAGGTGTTCACCCGGTTCCGGCTGTTTGAGCTGTCGGGGATCTGGCTGGAGACGACTGGCAAGTCGCACTGGGTGGTGGACCACGCGGAGGGGAACCCGCTGCCGCTGGGCCTGTGGCCGGTCCGCCCGGACCGGATGCTCCCGGTCCCGAGCAGGGACCGCTACCTGGCGGGCTGGATCTACACGTCGCCGGACGGCATGTCCAAGGTGCCACTCCTGCCGACCGAGGTGATCTTCAACTGCTACCCGGACCCGATGGACCCCTACGGCGGCTCAGGGCCGATCCGGTCGGTCCTGACCGACATCGAGGCCGCGTCCTATGCGGCGGAGTTCAACCGGAACTACTTCATCAACTCCGCCGAGCCGAACGGCATCATCCAGGTCGACCATGAGCTGACCGACCCGCAGTTCAACGAGCTGGTGGACCGGTGGCGTGAGGCGCACCGCGGCGTGGCCAGGGCGCACCGGGTAGCGGTCCTGGAGGCGGGCCAGACGTGGGTGCCGAACTCCCACACGATGCGCGACATGGACTTCGCCCTGCTCCGCGGCACCAGCCGGGACATCATCCGTGAGGCGCTCGGCATGCACAAGGTCATGACCGGTGTCACCGACGACGTGAACCGCGCCAACGCCCAGACCGGCGAGGAGGTGTTCGCGTCGTGGAAGGTGGACCCGCGGCTGGGCCGGTGGCGTGACTGCCTGAACTCGCAGCTCCTGCCGCTGTTCGGGGCGACCGGCAAGGACGCTGAGTACGACTACATCTACCCGATGCCGCAGAACCGCGAGCAGGACGCCCTCGAATTGAAGACCAAGACTGAGGCGTTCCTGACGCTGGTCACGGCGGGCGTGGACCCGGACGCGGCGGCCGAGGTGGTCGGGCTCCCGGCGATGAAGGTGGCCGAGCGTGCGTCGCAGGCGCCGGCGCTGCCGCCGGGCTGGGTGGCGGCCCCGCAGCCTGCGCTCCCTCCTGGCGGTGACGGCGCGGCTGCCCCAGCAGGCGTGCCCGCGCAGGGTGCGCTGGACATCGGTGAGGTGCTGCGGGCCCGCGCCGGGTGGGACTCCCCGGCATGGAAGGCGCTGGCGGCTTTCAACAGGGCAGGGGCGGTGCGGTGAGCAACGTGTACCCGCTGAAGTGCCGGATCAGCAACGAGGACGCCGGGCCGGCCCGCGTGGACGTCTACGACGACATCGGCGCCGGCGGCTGGTTCTCCGACGGCGTCTCGGCGGGGGACTTCGCCGCCCAGCTCGCCGCCGTCAAGGGGCCGCTGGAGGTGCACATCAACTCCGGTGGCGGTGACGTCTTCGACGGGATCACGATCGGCAACGCGATCCGCGGCTACACCGGCCGTGTCACGACCGTCGTCGACGGCCTGGCCGCGTCGATCGCCTCGGTGATCGCCCAGGCGGGGCAGGAGCGTGTCGTCCAGCCGGGGTCGATGCTGATGATCCACGACGCGTCGGGGGTGTGCGTCGGGGACGCCGCGGAGATGGCGTCGATGGTGGAGACCCTGGACAAGGTCTCCGACAACATCGCCTCCATCTACGCGTCGCGGTCTGGCCGGCCGCAGGACTTCTGGCGTGGGCAGATGAAGGCGGAGACCTGGTACACCGCCGAGGAGGCGGTGTCGGCGGGCCTGGCCGACAAGGTCGGTGAGGGCGCGGCGGCGCTCCCGGCGAACCTGGACCTGGCCGCGTTCGCCACGGTCCCGGGCCGGATCGCCGCCCGGCTGCGGGCGCTGCCGGTGGCGGCGGCGAACCCGCACGGGCCGATGACCGGCACCCACTCCCACTCCCACCCGGCGTACGGCTCGCAGGGCTCTGACGGCAGTCACGAGCACGGGCACTCCCACGACGGCGACGCGGACCACCACCACAGCCACGATGACGGCAGTGGTGAGCCGGACGGCGCGCAGGCCAGCGCCAGGCGTGGCCCGGTGCTGGGCCTGGAGTCGATGCCGCTGGTGGACAAGGCGATGCCGGTGCACCACACCGCGACCGCCGACGAGCCGTGGGACGGGCCGGCCGCGGTGGCGGCGATGCCGAACGACGACGCGGTGCTGCGGTACTGCCACGCCTGGGAGGACTCGGAGGCCGCCAGTACGCCGCACCGTGAGGGCGACGGCGACGCCGACGACCAGAAGAGCAACTACAAGTTCCCGCACCACAGGACCAAGGGCGGCCCGGCGAACCTCGCCGCCTGCCGCAACGGCCTGGCCAGGCTCTCCGGCGCGTCCATCCCCGACGGCGACCGGGCCGGCGTGAAGGCGCACCTCCAGGCCCACCTCGACGACGGCAGCGGCGACGGTGACGGCGCGGAAGACCACGGCAGTGCAGACCTCTCCGGGACCGGCCTGGAGGAGATCCGAGCGGCTCTGAGAGGAGCAACCGCATGACAGGGACCGCGATCCCAGAGACCGCCGAGGAACTCGAGGAGTGCCTCAGCGACGACGCGCGGATGGGGGCGATCTTCGCCGAGGGCAAGCTGGCCGAGTTCAACCGGCAGTACATGGCGAAGGCGCTGAACAAGAAGGCCGCTGACCTGGTGCCGCAGATGCGGGAGCAGATGCAGCTCGGCTGGCAGGAGTTCCTCCGCGACCAGGAGGCGAAGGGGAACCGGCCGTGGAACGGCGGTGGTGGCTGGCAGGGCTGGCCGGGTGCCCCCGGCCTTGGCATCCCCGGCTGGCCGCCAGTAACCGACTCCAGCCGTGACGCCCGCGCGCTCCGCGCCGTCGCCCGCTCGCGCCGCCCGGACGCCGCGTGGCAGGCCGACAAGCAGCGCCTGTTCAACCCCCGCGCCCTGGGCGCGAAGGTGGACGACGAGCCGTACGCGGGCAGCCTCGGCGAGTTCTCCTACGCCGTCTACTCGGCGGAGCGCAACGCCACCAAGAAGGGCGACACGAAGGAAGTCGAGCGGCTCCAGGACTTCAAGCGCAAGCTCGCCAACGCCCTGGTGGAGCGGATCCCGTCCGAGGGCGGGTTCCTGGTCCCGGAGAACCTGCGCTCGGAGATCCTGATGGTGGCGCTGGAGTCGGCGGTGGTCCGGCCGAGGGCGCGCATCATCCCCATGGACTCGCTGCGGGTGCCGCTCCCGGCGATCGACGACACCTCCCACGCGTCCAGCGTGTTCGGTGGCGTCATCGGCTACTGGACCGAGGAGGGCGCGGCCCTGACCGCGTCGGCGCCGAGCTTCGCGCGGGTCGTGCTGGAGGCCAAGAAGCTGACGGCCTACACCACGATCCCCAACGAGCTGCTGCAGGACGCGGTGACGCCGCTGGACACGTGGTTCAACTCGTTCTTCCCGCAGGCGATCTCCTGGTTCGAGGACGTGGCGTTCCTCACCGGCACCGGCGTCGGGCAGCCGCAGGGCATTTTGAACGCGCCCGGCGCGGTGACCGTGAGCCGTGGCACCCAGTACCACATCAAGTTCAACGACATCGCCAAGGCCTACTCCCGGATGTGGCCGGCCAGCCTGAACCGGGCGGTGTGGCTGTGCTCCCCCGACGTCCTGGTGGAACTGCTGCAGCTCGCCCTGTCGGAGGACGGCTCCGGCACCACCGTGGCGCCGCCGCTGTGGCTGCAGTCGTACTCGGCGGCTGACGGCACCCCGGGCTCCGGCACCGGCGACGGCCGGAACTACATGCTGATGGGCCGCCCGCTGGTCGTGTCCGAGAAGCTGCCGTCGAACACCTCGGGGAACACGACCACGGCGGGTGCGCTGACGTTCGTCGACTTCGACTACTACCTGCTGGGTGACCGGCAGACCATGCAGGTCGCCTCCAGCGAGGAGTATTTGTTCGCGAACGATTTGGTCGCCTACAGGGTGATCGAGCGCCTCGACGGCAGGTTCTGGCTGCAGAGCCCGATCACTCCCGAGGGTGGCGGCGCGAGCACCCTGTCACCCCTCGTCCTCATCGACACCCACTGAGCAGGTGCGATGACCGCCGACCTGCTTGCCGCTGAGCTGGGCGCGCTCCCCGCGCCCGGCTCGTGGCGTGCCGCGCTGTGGCGGCCGGACGCGCCCGGGGCGGTGCTGGACTCCCAGCCGTGGGCGCGGACGTGGGGCGGCTATCTGAGGGCCTTGTTCGACCCGCACGACCCGTCGGTGCGGACGTTCATCGCGAACGCCATGACCGAGCGCGTGCCGTCGCAGGGCGGGTTCCTCGTCCCAGAGAATTTGCGCTCCCAGGTGATGTCGTACATGACGACCGCGGTGGTGCGGCCGAACGCGATGGTGCTGCCGATGGACAGCCTGCGGCTGCCCATCCCGGTGCTGGACAACCCCACCCAGAACTCCGGCAACCAGGCACTGGGCGGCCTGACGTTCAGTTTCACCGAGGAGGGCGCCGCCATCTCCGCGTCGGTGCCGTCGTTCGGGCGCACCGTCCTGGAGGCGCACAAGCTGGCCGCCTACCTCCAGGACGTGCCGAACGAGCTCGTGGACGACGCCGCGGGGCCGTTCGGCGACTTCCTTGCGCGGGTCATCGCCAGGGGCTACGGGTGGGCGGAGGACGACAGCTTCTTCAACGGCACGGGCGTGGGCCAGCCGCAGGGCCTGATCTACGCCCCGTCCCAGGTGACGGTGACCCGTGGCACGTCCAGCAAGGTGCTGCTGACCGACATCGCGGCGATGTTCAAGGTGCTGCACCCGGCGGCCAGGCAGGACGGGTTCACCCCGGGTGTCACCTCGGTGCGGTGGCTCGTGTCGTCCACGGCGATGGACCAGATCCTGGAGCTGTACCTGGCGGTCGGGACGCCCGCGAACCAGGCGGTGGCGCCGTCGGACTGGTTCCAGGCCGGTGACGGTGACAAGGTCGGCCCGTCGATCCTGGGGCTGCCGGTGTCGGTGACCGACCACCAGCCGGCCGTGGGCAGCACGGGCGACGTGATGCTCGCGGACATCTCCCAGTACCTGATCGGTGACCGGCTGGAGATGACGGTCGAGCGGTCGGCACAGGGTGCCGGCTTCATCAAGGGGACCAGCAACTTCCGGGTCAGGAGCCGGGTTGACGGCCGGTACTGGATCCAGTTCACGACGACGACCGAGGCCGGGCAGACGGTCGGCCCCGTGGTGGTGCTCCAGTAGGAGGAGGCAGCAGTGGCAGTCGAAGGACTCGGGCGCGTCCTGAACGTCATCCCGATCGCGGCGGGCAAGAGCGTGTCCCTGAAGGACGCCCAGGGCGTGACGTTCGTGGTCACCGGCAACGACACGTTCACCGTGAAGTCGCAGCCGACCGCTGGCGGGTCGGCGACGAACCTGGCGGTGGTGACCCGCTACTACACGGCCACCGCGACGGACGGCACCGCGAAGTGGGTGCTGGCGACCCAGGCCGCGGCGGCGACGGTAGTGATCGCCTCGGGTGCGGCGGCGTTCTACATCGACGCGAACGACCTGCCGTCGGCGGCGAAGTACGTGGAGGTCACCGTGGGCGCGTCAGGGCTCGTGGTGGCGGTCGTCCACGACCTCGAGGTGCAGCGGGACGCGGCGAACCTGGCCGCGCTGAACGCCTGAGCGAGATGACGTGGGCGTGCGCGGCGTGCGGCGGCCGGTGGGCGCCAGGCGCGCCGTGCTGCCCGTCTTGCCGCAGCGCAAGCCACGTGGAGGAGGAGGCCGGCATGGCGAAGACCACGATCGAGGGGCCGTCGTACCCGCCCGGCCGCGAGCCGCCCGGCTGGGTGCCCCCAGCACCCGATCCAGGAGGTGAGGAGCCATCAGCCAGCCCCAGGGATGGTGGGGGCTCCACACCATCTGGCAGTCCTCCCGCGAGGAGTTCGACACCTACGCCGACGTCACCTCCCACCTCGCCTGCCCCAATGACGGGGAGCCCCTCCGGCCAGGGCCAAACACCCCCGCCGGGGCCACCGTCAACCTCTTCTGCCGGTACTGCGGGTACCGGGACCCCCGCGACTACATCCGGCCGGAACGGCCAGGCGGCCCGCCGCCGCTTGCGTGAGCAGCTGGGAGACGGCTGATGGGTGCGCCACTGCCACCAGCGAAGATCGGGAAGTACACAGGGCCGGACCCGTCGCCGGACACGCCAGCGCCGGTGGACTTCATGCGCCGCGACGGCACCACCCGGCCGGTCACCAGCGCGGACCTGACCGCAGTTGGGCAGTTCGCCCCCACCGGCCTGACCGGCGCGACCGCAGCCAGCCGCTACGTGGGCGCGACCGCGTCGGGCGCACCGGCGTCGGGCACGTTCGCGGTGGGTGACCATGTCATCGACCAGACCGGCTACCTGTGGGTGTGCACGGTGGCCGGGACGCCGGGGACGTGGGTGCGCGTGCCGCCGGCGACGATGGCGCCAGTGGCGGCCAAGCCGTCCGACCCGGTCACCGCGACCATCTCCACGAGCCTCTCGCTCCAGGGTTACGGCTCGTCTGTCACGTTCACGCCCTTGTCGTCGGGTGTGTGCGAGATCGAGGTGGTCACGTTCGCGCAGACCGCCACGGCCGCTGCCCAGGTCGTGGTCCAGGGGCGTTACGGGACTGCCTCCACCGCGCCTGGTGGCGTGCAGGCGGTCACCGTCTCCTCGGGCACGGGCGCGGCGGCACTGTTCACCGGGACCGCGCCGATGCCATCAGGCGCGCAGGTGTACGTGACGGGCACCACGCAGCCGGGGAACTTCACCGCGGGCACCCCCTACTTCGTGGTCACACCCTCGGGTAACACCTGGTACCTGGCCGCCACCCTCAACGGCACGGCAATCGCGTTCAGCACGGCCGGGACCGCCGTGCAGACCGGCGTGGTCGCCTCGACGTGGGGGACACGGTTCGGGTCACCCAGTGCCCAGGGGGTCAAGGGCGGTTCCGCTGGGTCGCCCGCGTGCTGGTCGAACTTCGACATCGTGACCCTCCCCGTGGGCACCGCGTCCGCTATTGACCTGGGCATCTCCACCGGGTCCACCGCTGACGCCGCGAGCATCAGCGGGACCATCGTGAAGGTCCGTGAGCTGGCGTGAGGCCGGGGTGAAGGCGGCGCGGACGCGGGCGCTGAACGCGAAGCACGCGGGCACCCGCAAGCACACGGGCACGGGGAAGCACACCCCGTCGGCGTCGCGGCGGGCGGCGACGGCGCACGCGCAGGTGGCGCGGCGGACGGCGGCGTCGGTGAAGGCCGCGAAGCTGCGGGCGCTCGGCGGCCTGCCGTGCTGCTCACACGAGGCGGTGGCCGCGTCGGCCCGGCTAGCGGGGTTCGAGGTGACAGGCGCGGCCACTTTCGAGCTGTTCAAGCGGACGGACGGTGCGGCGAGCATCGCGGAGGCGCTAGAGGCCGCTTACCGGTTCGGGCTGGCGGGTGTGCGGCCGCTCGGGTTTGGGCAGCTTGTCGAACCCGGAGAATGGCCAGTAATCCCTGATGAACTGCCGTTGCCACTCGGCCAGCGGCAGGCCGTTGTCCTCTGCGAACTCGATCACGTCCTGGCCGGTGACATTCAGGACACCCAGGGGCGGTGGCCGTCCGGCATTGCCCTTGACCCATGCCCGGACGTGAACCACATCGGATACATGGCCCGGCGTGACAGGGAAGCTGGGGCCGTCGGGCACAAGCAGGTCCAGCGGGGAGAAGTCCAGGACGTAGGCGAGGGCGAGCAGTTCATGCACGCCAAGGCTCCGCTTCCGGCCGCGCTCCAGGTTGACGACCACTTCGCGTGTCCAGGGGACGCCGACAGCGGTCATCTCCTCGGCCAGGCGCTCAGCCGACCAGTTCAGCATTCGCCGGAACCGGCGGACTGCGCTGGCGATCTGGGCGGTCTGCTCGGCGGCTTCGGTGACTGTGACCTGACGGGGTTTCCGTGTCATGAGAGCAGAATATACGCCCCCGGAACGATCCTCGGCCTGGACCTGCCTGAGGCCCCGCACGCCGTCACCCTCGACCCGTCCGGCCTCGTCTGGTCGTGGGGTGGCCTGTACGAGATGACTGCCGAGGCGGTCGTTGAAGAGGCGTGGGCGGTGGTGTGGCGGTGACCATCACCCGCGCCTGCTACGTGTCCCGCTCGGCCGCGATGCGCGCCGTGGACTTCAAAGACGGCATCGACCAGAACGACGCCGCCGACCGCGCCATCGAGACCGCCAGCCAGAACATCGACGCCCAGCTCCACCGTGTCTTCTACCCCACCGACACCACCAGGTACTTCGACTGGCCGAACCAGGGCGGCAGCGGCGGCGGCCAGTACGCCTCGCCCTGGAGGATCTGGTTCGACCAGAACGACATGGCCGTCATGACCGCCCTGGTCACCGGCGGGGTCACCATCCCGCTGAACCAGGTGTTCCTGGAGCCCGTCAACGACGGCCCTCCGTACACCTACCTGGAGCTGGACCGGTCGTCCACGGCCGCGTTCGGCGGGCTCGCCCAGACCCCTCAGCACTCGATCGCCATCACCGGCACCTGGGGCTACGGCGCGGACGCTGACCAGGTCGCCACCCTCGCCGCGAACGTGGCGAGCGGTGACACCACCATCACCGTGACGAACGGCGCCAGCACGGGCGCGGGTGACCTGCTGGTCCTCGGCTACGGCCGTGGCTCGGCCCCGTTCCCGTCGGCGCTCGGCTACGCGGGCGCGATCGCCCCCTACACCGGCGAGCGGGTCCTCGTCACCAACGTGGCCACCGCCACCACGGGCCTGACGCAGTCCGGGTCCGGGGTGACGACGGTCTCCGACTCCGACCAGGCGCTGACCTGGACCGGCACTGGTGCGCTGAACGTGGGCGAGGTCATCGTCCTGGACCAGGAGCAGATGCTCGTCGAGCAGATCGTCGGCTCGGTGGCGACGGTGCGCCGCGCGTGGAACGGCACCACCCTGGCCGCCCACTCCGGGGCCACCATCTACGCGGAGCGGCTGCTGTCGGTGACCCGTGCTATGTACGGCACCACCGCCGCCTCCTACACGGCCCCGGCTGCCGTGTTCAAGCACCGGCCGCCGCCGCTGCTGCGTGACCTCGCGATCGCCGAGGCCGTCAACCAGGTCCTGCAGGAGGGCTCGGGCTACGCCAGGACGATCGGGTCGGGTGCGGACGCTCACCCCGCGCCGGGTGCGGACCTGGCGTCCAAGTGGGAAGAGGCGATGACCGCCCACGGGCGCAAGGCAAGGACCCGCGCCGTATGAACCCCTACTTCGCTGACGAGTTCGTGACTCTCTACCTGGGCGACTGCCGCGAGGTGCTGCCTGGGCTCGGTGTCGCCGCTGACTGTGTCGTGGCTGACGCGCCCTACGGCGAGACGTCGCTGCCGTGGGACCGCTGGCCCGCAGGATGGCTCGACGTCGCCGCACTGGTCACGCGATCCCTTTGGTGCTTCGGCTCCCTCCGCATGTTCCTTGACCGATGTGACGAGTTCGCCGCATGGAAGCTGAGCCAGGACGTCGTCTGGGAGAAGCACAACGGTTCCGGGTTCCATGCCGACCGGTTCAAGCGGGTCCACGAGCACGTGACGCACTGGTACCGGGGCGACTGGGGCAGTCTCTACCACGAGGTGCCGACGACGCCTGACGCGACCGCCCGGACGGTCAGGCGCAAGCAGCAGCCACCGCACACCGGGCACATTGAGGCCGGCAGCTACACCAGCGTCGACGGTGGCCCGCGCCTGATGCGCTCAGTGGTGCGGGTGCGCTCGATGCACGGCAGCGCCATCCATCCGACCGAGAAGCCAGCCGGCATCCTTGAGCCGCTGATCGCCTACGCCTGCCCGCCCGGTGGCCTGGTGGCTGACCTGTTCGCAGGCTCAGGCTCAACCCTTGCCGCCGCCCGCAACCTGGGGCGCCGCGCTATCGGGGTGGAGGTCGATGAGCGGTACGCCGAGCGCGCCGCCCTGCGGCTCGCTCAGGATGTCCCGCTCAGGGGGGCCGTCTGATGGCGCGCACCTCGCGGATGGTCGTCGAGTACGACGTCGAGCGGTACGGGCCACTCTTCGATGGCAGAGCCTCCGAAGCCGTCAAGGAGTGGCTGGACGCGACCAAGCGTGAGGTCGCCGACATCGGCGCCGACTGGATCCGGATCGCCGCCCTCGGCATGGACAAGTCCGGCCGTGGCGGCACCGGGCGGGCGGCGGCGGCGGTCGACGTCAGCGTGTTCGGCACGTTCAACGACGTCCGGATCTTCGGCGGCATGGTCAAGGGCCAGGTGTGGTGGCCGTGGCTGGAAGGCGACAGCCAGCGGAACATCCGCAGCAAGTTCCGTGGCTACCACACCTTCCGCCTGACCCGGCTGCGGCTCCGCCGCTACGTCACGCCGATCGCCCAGGCGCGGCTTGAGGAGTTCATCGGCCAGATGGGCGGTCGCATCGAATGACATTCGACAAGGCCGCCGCCACCGCGCTGATCAGCGCGGTCAAGTCCCACGCCGAGAGCCTGGCACTCTTCGGCCGCAAAGTGATCACCCACGCCCCGCTGTCCACCCCCGGCGAGGGCCTGTCCTGCTACATCGAGCTAGGCCCCGTCGTGCCGACGGTGTCCTCGGGCCTGGCGGCGGTGTCGATCGAGGTCACGCTGTCGGTCCACATCCTGGCCAGCCTGAACCAGAAGCCCCTCGACGCGGTCGAGGCCCAGGTGCTCGGCGCCACGTCGGTGCTGCTGAACGCCTACGCGGGCGCCTTCACCCTCGGCGGCCTGGTCCGTGAGGTGGACATCTTCGGCGGCATGAAGGCCGAACCGGGCTACCTGCTGTTCGAGGGGAAGCCATTCCGGATTGTCACAATCACTCTCCCAATGACGGTTAATGACGCTTGGCAGGAGGCGCCCTAATGGCCAAGCAATCGGGTATGGGAATGCGCCTGTTGCTAGGCGGATACGACGTTTCCGGCGATATAAACGCCCTGGACCAGGTGTCCGGCGGCCCGGAGCTGCTCGACGTCACCGACATCACCCAGTCCGCGCACTCCCGGATCCCCGGCCAGCGTGACGGCCACATGGCGTTCACCGCCTTCATGGACACCGCCAACGCCCACCCGGTGCTGAGCGCGCTGCCACGTGCTGACGTGCTGATGACCGCTCTCCTGCCGACGCTGGCTGTAGGCGGTGCGGCTGCGTGCCTGAACGCGAAGCAGCTCAACTACGACCCGACCCGCAGTGCGAAGGGTGACCTGACGCTGAAGGTCGCCGGTGACGGGAACGCCTTCGGCCTGGAGTGGGGTGTCACCCTCACCGCCGGGCTGCGCACCGACACCACGGCCACCAATGGCGCGGCGCTGGACAACGCTGCGGCCACCGGCTGGGGCGCGCAGATGTACCTCCAGGTCACCGGGTTCGCTGGGACGTCAGTGACGGTGACGGTGCAGCAGTCGGCGGACAACTCGACGTGGATCACGCTCGGGTCGGCGTTCACCGCGGTCACCGCCGCGCCGAACACGCAGCGGGTGACGACCGCCGCCGCGCAGACGTTCACCGCGACCAACGCCAGCCCGTGCGTGTTCACGGTGCCCGGCTCTGCCTACGCCAACGGCGTCCCCGTGGTCCTGTCGGGCGCGTCAGTGCCTACCGGGTTCACCGCCGGGACCGTCTACTACGTGGTCGCCTCCTCAGGCTCCACGTTTGAGCTCAGCGCCACCTCCGGCGGCAGTGCGATCAACTCGTCCTCGACGGGGTCCGGGACGGTGACCCCGGCGGTGCTGCGCTACCTGCGGGCGATCACGGCGGGCACGTTCCCCAGCGCGGTGTTCGCCGTGATGGTTAACCGCAATCTGACGGCGACGGTGTTCTAAGTGTTCCCGCCGATCCCGCAGACCCGCGACTACCACATCCGCATGCCGATGGACCGCTGGGTCAAGACCGCGTGCGAGAACGTGGGCTGCGAGCAGTGGCGCAACGGCTGGGAGTCGTCGTTCGACGAGTCGATGGACTGCGGCCTGACCGAAACCCGGTGCCTGTCCAACTGCCGGTGGCTGCCCGGTGGCGTCCCGTGCGGTGCCTGCTCAGCCGCCTATGTCCGCCAGTTCTCCGGCCGCACCTTCGTCGAGCGGCGCACCGAGGCAGGGCTGACGGTGTTCCTGTTCGAGCCGCACCAGCGGTGTTTCGCCGAGCACCGCACCCGCCCGGCGCGGCTGCTGGTCCACGAGGGCGGCCAGACCCGTGAGCACGTCTCCTTCGCCGACCTGGCGGAGGACTACACCGAGCACACCGGCCACCTGGCCGACCAAGCGCAGAGAGGGTGATGGGCAGTGGCCAAGACCAGTGGCCTCGGGGCCACAATCATCGTCGCCGACTCGGGCAGCGTGAACCGGACCATCAGCAACGACATCACCGACTTCACGTTCTCCACGCCCCGCAACCCGCAGGACATCACCGGCGTGGACAAGTCGGCGCATGAGCGGCTGCTGCTGCTCGCCGACTTCACGGTCAACTACAAGGGCGTCGTCAACACTGCCGCGAACATGTCGCACGCGGTGTTCTCGACCATTCCCAGCACCAGCGTCACGCGGTCTAACAGCATCGCGCCGACCAGCAACAACTCCACGCCGATCCTGGTGTGCAACACGCTCTTCAGCGACTACGCGATCACTAGGGCGGCAGCCGGGGAATTGACGTTCGACGTAAAAGGCGATTTGTCAGATGGCGCAACGCCGACTTGGGCTTAGCAAGAACGTGAATCCAATCCCAAGTGCAATTCAGCTTATGCGAACGGAATCCGCCTGATGGGCTACCAGGACGTAACGCTCTACAAGCTGGTGTTCGAGGGCCGCGACGGCCTGGAGGTCACCGCCGAGGGCCTGAACACGGGCGACCTGTTCGACCTGATGGAACTCGCCGGGTCGCTGCCGGACGACGTCACCAAGGTCAAGCTCGACGCGGAGACCCGCAACGCCGTCATGAAGCTGATGACGACCCTCGCTGATGCGCTCGACTCCTGGAACGTCGAGGACCGCAAGGGGCAGCCGGTCCCGGCGACCCTGGACGGCCTGAAGACGCAGAACCTCGGCCTCGTCATGGACATCATTGGCGCCTGGATCGGCGCGCAGACCGGGGTGAGCGACGACCTGGGAAAAGACTCCAGCTCTGGGCCGACCTCGGCCCTGGAGCGGTCACTGCCGATGGCACCCCCCTCACCGAACCCTGGGAGCTGACACGCGCCAACTTGGTCAACAGCCTGTGCGAACGCTGGCACTGCCCGCCGTCACAGGTCCTCGCTGAGCCCGGCTCGTCACTGCGGTACGTGCTCATAGCCAGCCTGGGGAACCCGAAGCCGCCCGAAGGAGGTGACCTGCAATAGCTATCAACGTGGTAGAGATCCTTGTGAAAGCGAAGGACATGACGGCGGCGGGGTTCGCTGAGGCGGACGCGACGTCCTCGTCGTTCGGGAAGCGCATCCAGGCGGCCGGCCTGATCGCCGCCGGCGCCCTGGCGGTGGTCGGTGCCGAGAGCGCGAAGATGGCCATCGACTTCAACAGCGCGATGGAGCAGCTCGTCACCCAGGCCGGGGTCAGCAACCAGAAGCTGGGTGTCCTGAAGCAGGGCGTCCTCGCACTCGCCGGGCAGGTCGGGTTCTCCCCGGACTCCCTCGCCGCGTCCCTGTTCCACGTCGCGTCCAACATGGCGTCGCTGGGTGCGACCGCGCCGCAGATGCTCGGGATCGTCCGGGTCGCCGCCGAGGGCGCCAAGGTCGGCGGCGCTGACCTGGTCGACGTCACCAACGCCCTGACCGCCGCCGTGGCCAGCGGGATCCCGGGGGTGAGGAACTACTCCCAGGCGATGGGTGCGCTGAACGCGATCGTCGGCTCGGGTGACATGAAGATGCAGGACCTCGCCGAGGCGTTCGGGTCGGGCATGGTCGCCACGGTCAAGGGGTTCGGCCTTTCCCTGAAGGACGTCGGCGCGGCGCTGGCGGTCTTCGGTGACAACAACATCCGCGGCGCCCACGCGGGCACCCAGCTCCGCATGTCGGTGATGGCGCTGGCCGCGCCGGTGAAGACCGGGATCCCGCTGCTGGCGCAGATGGGGATCGGCGCGAACCAGCTCGCCCTGACGATGCAGCACGGCGGCCTCCTGCCCGCTCTCCAGTTGCTGATCACCCGGATGCGCGCCACGGGCATCACCGCCAAGCAGCAGGGCGACGTCGTCACCCAGATATTCGGCAAGAAGGCCGGGGCCGGCCTGAACGTCCTCCTGGACCAGATGGGCCGCCTCGAGTCCAAGTACCCGGCGATCACCAAGGGCGCCCGCGACTTCGGCACCGCGTGGAAGGACACGCAGGCGCAGCTCAAGCAGCAGCTGTCGGAACTGAACGACGGCTTCCAGGCGCTGATGGTCACCATCGGGGAGAAGCTCGTCCCGGTCCTGCAGAAGGTCGTCGGGTGGATGCTGGCGCACAAGCAGGTCGTGACCATCCTGCTGATAGCCGTGGGTGCGCTGACGGCCGGGCTCGTCGTCCTGGCGGCGGCGACGTGGGCTGTCAACGTGGCGATGGCCGCCAACCCCATCATGCTGGTGGTCCTGGCCATCGCCGCCCTCGTCGCGGGCATCGTCTACGCCTACACGCACTTCAAGACGTTCCGCGACATCGTCAACGCGGTCGGCCGGTTCTTCGTGGCCGTGTGGGACGGGGCGGTGAAGGCCGCGGGCGCGGTGATCCGCTGGTTCGTGGACGGCCCGCTCAAATGGATCAAGCAGCAGCTAGCCGTCCTGTCGGCGTTCTGGAAGGCGCACTCCCAGGAGATCCTGACGGTCACCCGTGCCGTGTGGTCGGTGATCGTCGCGCTGTTCAAGGTCTGGTTCGCCACGATCAAGGCCATCTTCACGGTCGGCCTGGCGGTCCTCAAGGCCGTGTGGAACGTGGCATGGGCGGTCGTGTACGGCGTCGTGAAAACGGTGTGGGACCTGATCGCCCAGCTCATCCACACCGCCATCCAGTTCATCACCGGCGTGATCGGCATCGCCCTGGACTTGATCACCGGCCACTGGTCGAAGGCGTGGCACGACATGGCGGCCCTGGCCAGCCAGATGCTCACCGACATCACCAACATCATCACCTCGACCGTGTCCGACTTCGGGTCGCTGCTCTACAACGCGGGCAAGGCACTCATCCAGGGGCTGGTCAACGGGATCACGTCGATGGGTGGTGCGGTCAGGAACGCGGTGCTGTCGGTCGCACACACCGCCGCCGGGTTCTTTGGCCTCTCCCCGGCCCGCTGGGGTCCGCTGG
>DASYYE010000432.1:0-2083 GCA_035946955.1 Streptosporangiaceae bacterium
GACCGCGTACATGCTGTGCCCGGACCGGTTGCCGCCCGAGCTGGAGGTGCTGGTCGGCTCGTCGCCGGACATGGCTGGCTGGGCCCAGTAGCCGCCCGCTGGTCATAACGATGGGGGCGGTGACAAAGGTGGAAGCGGGCGCTGGGACCGATAAGTCCGGACCTGGAAGGGCAAAGACGCCGCTCGCAGAGCCTCACTTCTTTCCGGGCCCAAACCAGCCCTGGTCACCAAGCCGTAATCAGGACCTCAGACCGCAGGCCACATTCTAAACACGCCCCCAAACGGGGCTAATACGGGCGCGCTAGCGGTGCCGTGCGGCCAGGACGTCGGGGTGGCGAGCGTTGGCGTTGCACCAGGCCAGGTTTAGCTTCGATACGTGAGACCTCGCCTCGTGCCCAGCGGAGTAGCACGCCCGCGCTGGTCTCGGGCGACAGCCAGCCTGGTGCGCCATCACCCGGCCATTCGCTCGCTGAGCCAGGCCAGGGCAAGCGGATAGCGGTACTCGATGCCGCCGTGACCGCCGTCGAAGAGCTCGAAATAGATCCGCTCCTCAGGTACGCCAGCCGCGTCCAGAGCACCGGACGGCCGTACCACGGGATCAACCCAGCTGCTGCTCGGTATGGAGGCCAAGGACAAGGGCTACGTCTCGCCCTACTGGAGCACCTACAACGCCGTTGCCGAGCACAGCGGCATGGAGCGCAGGATGACGAGCCGGGCATGCGGTGGGTGTCCCCCGATGGCACCCCGCGTGGCCTGCGCCAGGGCGAGAAGGGTACCCGGATCGTCCTGTGGAAGGAAGCGACGGTCAAGGACAGCGACCTGGACACGGGCGAGCGTGTTGACCGGCCCGTGTTGCTCGCCCGGATGTACTACGTGTTCAACGCCGATCTGGGGCGAGTTCTGCGCGCTGATCGGAGGGGAGCGGCCGGAGTTCGATCCAGGGCATCCGCTGGGCTGTCACCGCCGCCGGGTTCCGGACCGGGTGGCGTTTGAGCACGTCGTGGCCGCATTGGTGCATGGCAGCGGGTATGAGCGCATTGCCACCACAGGGTGCTCGGACCGCACGATCCGCCGCCGGCTCAAAGACTGGGCCGAGCGGGGGATCGGCTCGCAGGTGCACGCCCTGGCGCTGGCCGCCTATGACCAGATCATCGGGCTGGAACTGGCCGATGTGGCGGTGGATGGGTGCATGACCAAGTGGCGGTGGATGGGTGCATGACCAAAGCTGACGTGAGGCACCCGCTCCCCATCAATTACTGACCCCGAGGGCGGGGATGGAGACGCCCGAAATGAGTGTGACCCTCGACCGGCGCGCTGGTTGCCGCCGATGCTGGGCAGGTGGCTGACGGAGAACCGAAACGCCCGGATCCGGAGGTGCCCGAGCGAGCCCGCCGGCGGGGTTTGACCGCGAAATACAAGCTGGAGGGTAAGGGCGCGATCTTGCGCCGGAAGGGCCTGTGCTCCGAGCAGGAGCTGGCCAAGGCCCGCTTCGTGGTGGAAGTGCAGGCAAAACTGCAGGCGAGACTCTCTCCGAGTGCGAAGGACACTGGGCTGAAGTAAACCCCATGACCGATGCGGCGGTGGCCATGCTGGCCCCGCAGGCTGGAACGCGGGCGGCGTGCGCCGCGGTGGGCGCGCCGGTTACAGAACGTGCCGCTGCCTGGCCTCTGTTTAGTTGGCGGGGCGCAGTGTTACCAGGGCGTGTCGAATCCAGGCCTCCTGGAAGCGTTCCGGTTCGACATCGCCGGGGGTGTGCCCGATGAGGGCGTCGAGGATCGGCGCGTAGGTCAGCGAAGCGAGCAGCACGGCCGCGGTCGCGCCCTGGTCATCCGCCCGTACCGTGCCGTGCTCGGCCTGCGCGGTGAGCCACGCGGTGAACACGTCGTAGACGTTCGCGCGGATCTCGGCCCATACCCGCTCCTTCAGATCGGGGAAGTCGTCCAGATCGCGCAGCAACACGCGCAACACGTCGCGGTCGCGGTGCATGCTCGTCCACACGGCGTCGGCGACGAACCGCAGCGCCATCTCGATGTCGTCGAAGACCTGGTCGGCGAACGCGGCGTGTCCCGCGCGCATCGTCGCC
>DASYYE010000433.1:0-14582 GCA_035946955.1 Streptosporangiaceae bacterium
CCGACGTGTTCACTGGCGGCAGGAAGATGCGGGTCTCGGTGAGCCCGGCCATCGACATCGTCGACCTGCGGCCCGGCCAGGAGCTCGTGCTGAACGAGGCGCTCAACGTGGTGATCGCGCTCGGCTACGAGACCGTCGGCGAGGTCGTGATGCTCAAGGAGCTGCTCGAGGGCGGCGACCGGGCGCTGGTGATCTCGCACGCCGATGAGGAACGGATCGTCAGGCTGGCCGAGCCGCTGCTGGCGGGCACGCTGCGGGCCGGCGACTCGCTCCTGCTCGAGCCCCGGTCCGGGTACGTCTACGAGCGGATACCCAAGGCCGAGGTCGAGGAGCTGATACTCGAAGAGGTCCCCGACATCACCTACGACCTGATCGGCGGTCTCGGGCCGCAGATCGAGCAGATCAGGGACGCCATCGAGCTGCCTTACCTGCACGCCGACCTGTTCAAGGAGCACCAGCTCAGGCCGCCGAAGGGAGTGCTGCTCTACGGCCCGCCCGGCTGCGGCAAGACGCTGATCGCCAAGGCGGTCGCGAACTCGCTGGCCAAGCAGGTCGCCCGGCGGACCGCCGAGCTAGCCAGCCAGGGGATCGCCGACGCCACGACCGGCCAAGCGACCAAGGAAGGCAAGAGCTTCTTCCTCAACATCAAGGGCCCAGAGCTTCTGAACAAATACGTCGGGGAGACTGAGCGCCACATCAGGCTGGTGTTCCAGCGGGCCAGGGAGAAGGCCAGCGAGGGGATGCCGGTCATCGTGTTCTTCGACGAGATGGACTCGATCTTCCGCACCAGGGGATCCGGCGTATCAAGCGACGTGGAGAACACCATCGTCCCGCAGCTGCTGAGCGAGATCGACGGCGTCGAGGGCCTGGAGAACGTGATCGTGATCGGCGCCTCCAACCGCGAGGACATGATCGACCCCGCGATCCTGCGCCCGGGCCGGCTGGACGTCAAGATCAAGATCGAGCGGCCCGACGCCGAAGCCGCTAAGGACATCTTCTCCAAGTACGTGCTGACCTCCCTGCCGCTGCACGCGGACGACCTCACCGAGCACAGCGGGTCCAAGGATGTGACGGTCGAGGCGATGATCCAGCGGGTCGTCGAGCGCATGTACTCCGAGACTGAGGAGAACAGGTTCCTGGAGGTCACCTACGCCAACGGGGACAAGGAAGTCCTGTACTTCCGGGACTTCAACTCCGGGGCGATGATCCAGAACATCGTGGACCGCGCCAAGAAGATGGCCATCAAGGAGTTCCTGGAGACCGGCCAGAAGGGCCTGCGCGTGGCCCACCTGCTGAATGCGTGCGTAGACGAGTTCAGCGAGAACGAAGACCTGCCCAACACCACCAACCCCGACGACTGGGCACGCATCTCCGGCAAGAAGGGTGAGCGGATCGTCTACATCAGGACGCTCGTGTCCGGCAAGCAGGGGACCGAGGCAGGCCGCTCCATCGATACCGTCGCCAATACAGGCCAGTACCTCTGAGTAGCCTTGCCATCACCTACCCGCGGGCCCATCACGGCTAGGCTTCCATCATGAGCGTGCGCCGGGTCATGGGAACCGAGACCGAGTACGGCATCTCGGTGCCGGGGCAGCCTGGCGCCAACGCCATGGTCACCTCGTCGCAAGTGGTCAACGCCTACCAGGCGGCAACGTCCGCCCGGGCGCGCCGGGCACGGTGGGACTTCGAGGAGGAGAACCCACTGCGGGACGCCCGCGGCTTCGACCTCACCCGCGAGGCCGCGGACTCCAGCCAGCTCACCGACGAAGACCTGGGCCTGGCCAACGTGATCCTCACCAACGGGGCACGGCTGTACGTGGACCACGCCCACCCCGAGTACTCCACGCCCGAGTGCACGAACCCTCGGGCGGCGGTGGTCTGGGACAAGGCGGGCGAACGGGTCATGGCTGAGGCGGCTGCCCGGGCAGCGTCCGTGCCTGGCGTGTCCCGGATTCAGCTCTACAAGAACAACACCGACAACAAGGGCGCCTCCTACGGCACCCACGAGAACTACCTGATGAACCGGACCACGCCGTTCGCCGACATCGTCCGCAACCTCACACCGTTCCTGGTCTCACGCCAGGTCGTCTGCGGTGCCGGGCGCGTGGGCATCGGTGCCGACGGCCGGGGCGAGGGCTTCCAGATCAGCCAGCGCGCCGACTTCTTCGAGGTCGAGGTCGGCCTGGAGACCACGCTCAAGCGGCCGATCATCAACACCAGGGACGAGCCGCACGCCGACCCGGAGAAGTACCGGCGCCTGCACGTGATCATCGGCGACGCGAACATGAGCGAGCTCAGCACCTACCTCAAGCTCGGTACGACCGCGCTGGTGCTGGCGATGGTGGAGGACCGGTTCCTCGACGGCGACCTGGGGCTCGAGTCGCCCGTCGCGGACCTGCGGGCGATCTCCCATGACCCGACGTGCCGGCACCTCGTGGTGCTGCGCGACGGCAGGCGCATGACCGCGGTGCAGCTCCAGATGGAGTACCTGGAGCGCGCCCGCAAGCACACCGAGGACAGGTTCGGCGCGGACGTGGACATCATGACCACGGACGTCCTGGACCGCTGGGAGTCCGTGCTGACCCGGCTCGCCGAGGACCCGATGCTCACCGCCCGTGAGCTCGACTGGACCACCAAGCTCGAAATCCTCGAGGGCTACCGCACCCGCGACAGCCTTGGCTGGGGCCACCCCCAGCTCCAGCTCGTGGACCTGCAGTACTCTGACGTCCGCCCCGAGCGCGGGCTGTACAACAGGCTGGTGTCACGCGGCCGGGTGGGCAGGCTGGTGACCGAGGAGGAAGTGCGGCGGGCGGTGGAGCAACCGCCGCCGGACACGAGGGCCTACTTCCGCGGCCGGTGCCTGCAGAAGTACCCGGACGCGGTGGCTGCCGCGTCGTGGGACTCGGTCATCTTCGACATCCCCGGCTACGACTCGCTGCAGCGGGTGCCCACGCTGGAGCCGCTGCGGGGCACACGCGCCCACGTCGGTGAGCTGATCGACCGCTGCCGCACCGCCGCCGACCTCGTCGCGGCCCTGACCGGCCAAGCCTGACCCGCCGCCCTGACGGTCCGGCCTGACCCGCCCAACCTGGTAATGACCGTGGCCAGTGGGGCCGAGATAATAAACGACCGTGGACGGACTGTAAGCCCCGGCCAAGCCGGGCATATCCCTGAGAAACAGAAACCCGGCACCGCACCCGCGGGGAAACACCGGGCCCACCGCCCGGTAACGGGCGGCTCACCAGTTCGCAGCGGATACGGTTCAACTGAGAACCCTTGCGACCACGGAGGACGGATTCGCACATGGCGACTAAGGACACCGGTGGCCAGAGGCAGACCACCCGGCGCAGCGAGGAAGCCGAGGAGGCTGAAGAGCAGGTCAACGAGGAAGTCAGGGAGCGCCAGGACAAGCTCTCCGACGACGTGGACGCGATCCTCGACGACATCGACGAGGTGCTGGAAGAAAACGCTGAGGAGTTCGTCCGGTCCTACGTCCAGAAGGGCGGGCAGTGAGGGACCGCACCACGGTCTCCCACAGCCACGGCAGGCGACGCTCAGCCCTGCGCGAAAGCGGCCACACTGACGTGGCCGCCTTGGCGTCAGGGCCACGGTAAGCACAGTAGGGTCGGGGCAAGCGCAGTGCACTAAGCAAGCACAGTGCACTCAGGCGGAAGGGATTCCGTTGGGCTTTGACCACACCAACGGCCAGTTGACGTCGGCCTGCCTGAACGCGGCCACGTCGTCGTTCGCCGACTTCCTGGCCGCCACAGCTCCCGGCCTGCTGCCCAGTGCGGCAGGCGGGCTGCTCAGTGCGGCGGCTGCCGGCACCAGCGGCCAGTCGCTGGCGGCCGAACTGCCACATGGGACCACCATCGTCGCGGTGGACTTCGCGGACGGCGTGGTCATGGCGGGCGACCGCCGTTCCACCGCAGGGAACATGATCGCCCAGCGGGACATCGAGAAGGTGTTCCGCAGCGACGACTACTCCTGCGTGGGCATCGCTGGTGTGGCCGGGATCGGCTTGGAGCTGGTCCGGCTGTTCCAGTTGGAGCTCGAGCACTACGAGAAGCTGGAAGGCCGGACGCTGTCCCTGGAGGGCAAGGCCAACCGGCTGGCCGCGTTCGTCCGCGGCAACCTGAGTGGCGCGATGCAGGGCCTGGTCGTGGTGCCGCTGTTCGCCGGCTACGACGAGGACACGCGGCGTGGCCGGATCTTCAGCTATGACGTGGCGGGTGGCCGCTACGAGGAGCGTAAGTACCACGGCATCGGGTCCGGCTCGATATTCGCCAAGGGCGCACTCAAGAAGCTCTACACCGACGGGATGACGTCAGTCGACGCGATCACCGTCTGCATGCAGGCGCTGTACGACGCGGCCGACGACGACTCCGCCACTGGCGGGCCGGACATGGCCCGGCACATCTACCCCGTGCTCGCCACCGTCACCGCGGACGGCTTCCAGCGGCTGGCCGACGCCGAGGCCGGAGAGTACGCCGAGGCGGTGGTCACCGAGCGCATGAGGTCCCCGGGCGGCCCGACGGCACCGCTGCGGGACAGCGCGAGTTAGCCAGCCCCTAGGACCACCACAGCATCAGTCACACGAGTAGGGAGACGCCAGCGGTGTCTATGCCGTCGTTCTACGTGTCGCCTGAGCAGGCGATGAAGGACAAGGCGGACTATGCCCGCAAGGGCATCGCGCGCGGGCGCAACAGCGTGGTGCTCGAGTACGACGAGGGGATCCTGTTCGTGGCCCCCAACCCGTCGAGCGCCCTGCACAAGGTCAGCGAGATCTACGACCGGATCGCGTTCGCGGCGGTCGGCCGCTACAACGAGTACGAGAACCTGCGCAAGGCGGGCGTGCGCTATGCCGACCTCACCGGCTACCAGTACGACCGGGGTGACGTCACCGCGCGTGGGCTGGCCAACTGGTACGCCCAGATCCTCGGGACGATCTTCACCGAGAGCAACAAGCCCTATGAGGTCGAGATCGTCGTCGCCGAGGTTGGGGAGACCTCGGACAGCGACCAGATGTACCGGATCACCTTTGACGGCTCGGTCGCCGACGAGCACGGGTTCGTGGCCATGGGCGGGCAAGCCGAGCAGGTGGCGGCGGTGCTCAAGGAGCGTTACTCGCCGCGTATGAGCATCTCTGGCGCACTCGGCATCGCGATCGCCGCCCTGTCAGGGCAGGGCAATGGCGAGCGCGCCGAGGTGGTCCCCAGCCAGCTCGAGGTGGCGGCCCTGGTCCGTGGGCGCGCACACCGTACGTTCCGCCGCATCACCGCCGCCGGGCTGGACCAACTGCTCGCCGAGGCCAGGGGCGACCAGGCAGGCGCCGGGGCGGAGCCCGCTGGAGCGGCCACCGGGGAAACCGGCAAGCCCGCGGCGCAGCCGTCCGAGGGCGAGGGGGAGCAGCCACCGGGGCCCAGCAGTCCAGCCACCGACCAGCCAGCGCCTGGTGAGGGAACGGCACCCTGAGAAAGGGCCACTAGGCAGTCCGTGATCGCGTGGCTGGGGTTCGTGGCCGGTGTCGGCCTGCTGCTCGGCACCGCGTCCAGCATTGTCAAGACGCTGCTCCTGCCGCGTTCCAGCAGGTCGGCCTTTACCAACATGACCAGCAAGGCCGTCCGGGGCGTATTCATGGGGGTCGCCACCCGGATGGAGGACCTGGCGGCCCGGGAACGGGTCCTCGCGGGAGGGCCGGCCGCCTGGCTGATCGCCGTGCTGGCGACGTGGCTGGTGAGCCTGCTCGCTGGGTTCGGGCTGATGCTGTGGCCGCTGCGGGGAGGCAGCCTGGCGGCGGCCCTGACGGCCGCTGGGTCGTCGCTGTTCACACTGGGGTTCGTGCTGCCCCACGGCCGGGGGGAGACCGTGGTGACCTTCGTCGCTGCGGCCAGCGGCCTGGGTGTGGTGGCCCTGCTGATCGCCTACCTGCCGGCCCTGTACGCGGCGTTCAACCGCCGCGAGACCCTGGTGACGATGCTCGAGGCGCTCGCCGGTGCACCGCCATGGGGCCCTGAGCTGCTGGCCCGCCAGGCCCTGATCGGCGAGATCCGCTACCTCAACGAGGTCTATGACCGGTGGACCGAGTGGGCGGCCGACATCTCCGAGAGCCACACCAACTACCGCACCCTCGTCTACTTCCGCTCACCGGATCCCACGACGTCCTGGTTGCTGGGCCTGCTCGCGGTGCTGGACGCGGCTGCCCTGCACCTGGCGCTGAACCCCGAGTCCGCCCCGGCGCAGGCGCGCCCGGTGCTGCGGGTCGGCTACCTGACCATGCGGGCACTGGCGCACGGCATGGGCCTGCCGGTCAACGACGACCCGCACCCGGACGACCCGATCACCCTGACCGAGCAGGACTTCGCCGAGGCGGTCGAGCACCTCCGCAAGGCAGGCTGGACATTCGAGCGTGACCCCGGCACGGCATGGCCGCAGTTCCAGGGCTGGCGGGTCAATTACGAAGCCGCCGCCCACGCCCTGGCCCACTACCTGGACCTACCGCCCGCTCCCTGGTCAGGCCCTCGCCCCGGCCACCGCGGCCCGCCCCAGCTCCCGGTCCGTCCGCCCCACCGCGAACCCGCCCAGGGCTGAGTCAAAACCCCTGGCAAGCAGGGCGAGGACTACCGGCGGCGGCGCGTGGCCAGGCGGACATAGGACAGGCCCGCGCGGGCGGCATCGAATGCCTTACGGGTTGACTGTTCCAGCCGCGCGAACGGCTCGTCGTGGCGCAGCGACGCCAGGGCCGAGAGGTTCTTCTGCTTGGCGCACATGAAGGCGAGGCGGTGGCCCCACAGGAAACCCTGCATCCCGCGGAACTTGGAGGCGCGCAACGCCAGCGGGGCTACCTGGTAGCCGAAGGTGCTGGCCAGGTCACAGACAGCACTCCGGGACGGGATGAGCACGGTCTCGTAGTCGATGGAGTTGCGGGGCTCATCGAGCGGCTCTCGCTTCACCGTGAACGATGACCCGCCTGCCCCTGACACGACGGTGTCGACCAGCAGTACGTCGGTGTTGACGGCAGCGACCCTCTCGAAGAGTTCGACCGGCTTGCTGACGTGGTAGAGCAGCCCCAGCATGAGCACGATGTCGAAGGGCCCGTCGGAGGACAGGTCGTCGGTCAGCACGTTGGCGGTCCGGAAGGCGTAACGGTTCTTGGGGACCGAGTTTGCCCCGAAGACCAGGTTGGCCTGGTCCACATGCATCTGCCGGCCGTCGACACCTAATACGTAATCACAGCCGGCCTCGATCGCCTTCAGCGACCAGAAGCCTGCGTTACAGCCGAGGTCGAGCACCCGCTTGCCCGCCAGTGACCCGCCGAAGAGGTCGACCAGCGGGTCGAAGAAGTACTGGATGCGCTGCTCATGGCGGTTGACGTGGCCGCCGTCGAAGATGGGGGTCTTCACTCCCTGGAGGTCGAACTCGTAGTGCCACTGCGGGAAGCTCTCGACCTGTGTCCGCAACTGGTCGGTGTCCACCGCGTTGCCCCTCTCTGCACGGATGGTGCGCGCATACGGTTGGTGGCCCCGTGGTGACAGTAACTCTTGAGACAGGCATTGGCTACAGATGGGAAAAAACAGAGCGAATCAGGCTAACCGCGTCATGTCGGCCATCGGCAGCGCCCCGGAGGGACCGCGGCAGCCTCAGGCGAGGCCTGGCTGGTCGTGGACAACAACCCAGATGGCGTGGACGGCCTCGCCAGTGGCGTTCCAGTACTGGTGCGGCACTGCGGAGTCGAACGCCAGCGAGTCGCCTGCCCGCAGCTCGACCGTGTCAAAGCCGACGCTGGCGTGCAGCGTGCCGCTGACGACGAGCCCGTACTCCCGGCCGTCGTGGCGCAGTGGCCGCCGCGAGTCCGTGGAGTGGCCACCCGGTTCGTACACCACCTCCAGGAAGTCCACGCGGCCGTCCGTGGCCGGTGTGAGCCGCTCCCACCGCACGCCACTGGCCAGGTCGATGCAGCGCCGTGCCCCGGCCCGCTGCACGAGGCCGTCCCCGGCGGTCGCGCCGTCCCCGGCCCGGCCCTCAGCCACGGTGCCGGCCGTGCCCGTCTCGCTGCCTGGCTCCACCCCGAACAGGAAGTCCAGTGACGTCGCCAGTTCACGGGCTAGCGCGTAGAGCATGCCCACCGACGGGGCGGACAGGCCCCGCTCGATCTGGGAGATGAGGCTGGGGGAGCACCCGAGGCGCCGCGCCAGTTCGCGGGCGGACAGGCCACGCTGGGTGCGGACCCGCCGCAGCCGCGGCCCCAACTCGGCACCGGGGCCGAACGCGCGGGCTCTGCTGGTCCCGCTCGCCTCCGGGGCGCCTTGAAGGCGCTCCCTTCCCTCGTCGCTCGTCGCTTCGCTCCTCGCTCCTCAGTCCAGGCGGCACCGCGCCCCTTCGGCTCACTCATGCGGCACCTGCCTGTGTGTGGTTCAGCGGCAGCCTGGCCGTGACCTGGAAGCCACCGCCGGGACGGGGCCCCGCCTCCACCGACCCGCCGTAGATCGCCAGCCGCTGGCTCATGCCGGCCAGCCCGTGGCCAGCGCCGTCGGAGACCGCCATGCCGCGGCCGTCGTCGCTCACCGTCAGTTCCAGCCCATCCTCGAGGTAGTGCAGCATGACCGTGGCGGAGGCCGCGGGCCCGGCGTGCTTGCGGGTGTTGGTCAGCGACTCCTGCACGACCCGGTAGACCGCCAGGGCGGCCCCGCCCGGCATCGGCTGGGGCACGCCCTCGACGGCGAACGTGACCGGCAGGCCGGCCGTGCGGCTCTGCTCGACCAGTTCACCGATCTGCTCGATGCCCGGCTGGGGTGCGCGGTCTTGTGGCGTGGCGTCGTCACGCCGCAGGATCCCAAGCAAACGGCGCATCTCCGCGAGGGCCTGGCGCCCGGTCGCGGAGATCGCGGTCATCGCCTCCTTGGCCCGCTCCGGGTTCCGGTCCAGTGCATAGGAAGCGCCGTCCGCCTGTACCACCATCACGCTCACGTGGTGTGCGACCACGTCGTGCAGCTCCCGGGCGATCCTGGCCCGCTCGGCGGCTGCGGCGATCTGCACGTGGGCGTCCCGCTCACGCTCGGCCCGTACCGCCCGCTCCTCGAGCGCGGCGTAGTAGGCGCGGCGGTAGTTCATGGAGTCGCCGAGCACCCACGCGACCAGCGTCGGTGCGGCGAACACGACCGAGCCGATGAACAGCCAGGTCGGCCCGGACATGTGACGGGGGCTCCACCACCGGGCCACCGCCGTGGCGTCGCCGAGCAGACATGCCAGCAGGCCCGCGACCGAGACCCGCCTGGTTGTGTAGGCGGCCAGGGTGTAGAGCATGATCAGGATGGCGAGGTCGGTGACCACTGGGCGGGTGCCGGTCAGCACTTGGACCGCACCGACTGTCAGGACGGTGACGAACGCCCCCACGGGGTGGCCGCGGCGGAACACCAGCGACACGGACAGCGCCAGGACACCCAGGATCATCAGGTAGTTGCGGGTCACCGCGGCCTGCCCAATGCCCGACACCGAGAGCAGGAGTGCGGGCACGCCGTCCACCAGCCGCGGATGGCGGCGCAGCCAGGCGTAGAAGGCGGCCACGGACTAAGCGTAGATGTCTGCCCGCAGGCTGGTCGTCAGCCTGTGGGCTGGATGGGGTCATCCTGCAGGCTGACCGCTTCGTTGCGGCAACGGCTGGGCCTGGTCACGGGCTGGCCGGGCAGTGGCTGACCTGCTGACCACGACCACGCCGCCGCAGATCGCGATGGCTCCGGCCACCTGGACGAGAGTGGGGCGCTCGCCGAGCACGACATAGGCCAGCACCAGCGAGGCCGCTGGCTGGAGCAGGAGCAACAGAGAGGAGATGGCCGCAGGCAGCCGGGGGAGTGAGGAGGTGATGAGCAGCCATCCCAGCGTCTGACTGGCCAGCGCCAGCAGCGCCAGCCAGCCAAGGGACTGCCAGGACAGGTGCGTTGTCAGCCCGCCGAAGACCAGCCCGATGAGCGCCGACCCGGCCGCCGCGCCCACGGTGGCCGCAGTGAGCTGCCCGGCGACCGCCGGCCGCCCCGTCGACGTCCGCCCTGCCGAGGCCCGGCGCAGCAGGAGCAGGAACACGGCATAAGCCAGGGACGTCGCGACCCCGTAGCCGATCCCCCCGACTGGGTCGTCGCCCTTGGCGACGTGGCCGAACACGCCAGAGGTCGCCACGACCCCCACCATGATGACCGGCAGCATGACCAGGAACATGCGTGGCGGCCGCTCGCGCAGCACCGCCCACGCGATCAGCGCAACGAAGAGCACTTGCAGGTTCCCAAGAACAGTGGCGATCCCGGCGCCCACATCGCTGATGGCGTGGTTCCACAGCACCAGGTCCACCGCCAGGAACACCCCGGCACCGGCCGCCTGCAGCCATGGGCCGAGCGGCTGCGGGCCGGTGCGCCGCCGCTCCGCCACCGCCAGCGCGGCGAGCAGGGGGAGCGCCAGCACGCAGCGGTAGAAGGCCGTAGCCGCGGCAGGTGCCGCTGCGAGCTGGACCAGGATCGCCGAGGAGGAGATGCAGGTGGCGCCAAGCACCGCCAGCATGACCGGACGGCGGTCGTCAGCCAGCGCACCAGCCGGCGCACTACGGTCCGCTGCCGGGGCCTCGGGCTGGGCCTGCTCGTTCGCGGTAAGGACCGTAATGTCGTATGGTGCTGTCATGACAGCCACCCTACGAGACCGTTCTGACAGGAGTCAAAGCGGTTTTGATGCTGACCTGCTGGAAGCGCTCCAGGCGTGCGCCGAGCTGGTCAACACGGGCCGGTCCACGGCCGGGGACGGGCTGGCCAGCCTGGCCGACGTGGCCGACTTCGGGCGGCGTTACGCATTCCACGGCCGGGCGGCGGCCCCACCGGACCTCGCCCTGCTCAAGGCCTACCGGGCGCGGCTGGACGCGGTAGTGGCTGCCTGTCAGGCAGGTGCGGACGAAGCCGCCATCGCGGAACTGAACGCGCTGCTCACCGAGACCGGCGCGGTGCCACAGGTCGTGGCGCACGATGGCCGGCCACCGCACGTCCACGTGTCCCGGCCTGACTCGCCCATGGCCGACCGCATCGCCGCCCACCTCGCCTTCGGAGTTGCCAGGCTCGTCGTGGCCGGTGAGGGGCGGCGGTTGCGCAGCTGTGCGTCACCGGGATGCCGTGAGGCATTCCTCGACCTCTCGCGCAACCGCTCCCGCCGCTACTGCGACAGCCGCACATGCGGCAACCGGCTGCACGTCGCGGCCTACCGTGCCCGCCAGCGGGCGGTCGGCCAGGACACCAGCTAGTGCCAGCAGGCCCTCAGGAGAGTTCGTCGGCGAAGTCCCAGGCGCGCAAGTCACCCGGTTCGAGGCGGATGACGAGGTCATCGCCTGCGCCGTCGGCATAGGCCGCTCCCAGTTCCGGCCCCAGGTAGCGAGACGCGATTCGCTTGAGCGCGTCGTGGGTTCCTGCGGTGAGGAGCTGGGCGGTGCACCGGAGCTCGACTCCGCGGTAGGGCGGGGAGTGTTCACAGACCACGATGCTTGCCCGTGGGTCCCGCCGCAGGTGCGCCGTCTTCACATTGGCGCTACTAGTGACGACGTCGAAGCCGCCGTCGCGCCATTGGTGCCAGACCGGCGACAGCAGCACGGTGCCGTCTTGCCGGTAGGTGGCCAGCACCGCCAGCAACGGCAGTTCGGCCAGGTCTCCCAGATCGCTCACGGTGAGGTTCCTGCGCATGCAAGCAGGCTAGACCGGATCATCCAGTCGGCAAGCGCGGGAGCGCGTCGAGCTGGTCTTGCGCCTGGGCGATCACCCACCCGACATCGCGGCCGAACCGGATGCCACAGGGGTGCTCCTGCCCGGACCTGGCGCTGGCCAGAAGCTCACCCAGTGCGGTCCGCAGTGCTGCCACCGAGTCGCCGTACCGGGTGGGCGCGGCCGACCGCCCGGCCTGCCCCCACAGCCACACATCGAAGCCGTCGGCGGCCTCAGGAGCGCCGCCAGTGACGGTTACCGTGCTCGTCGCGCCGCCATCGTGGTGCAGTACCAGGTGCGTGAGGTCGGCACGGCCCGCGTCGGCGGTCACTGCGGTCACCGGGCCGAGTACTGGCCACAGCAGCGAGACCGCGTGCGGCCCCAGGTCCCACAGGCCGCCCTTGTCCTGCCGCCATGGCGTGTTGAACGGGCTGCCCGGCTGCAGTGCGCTGCCGAGCCAGGTGGCCGACCCGCCCGACCAGGGGCCCTGCCGGGCTACGGTGTCCAGCCATGCCCTGACGTCCGCCCGGAACCGGAAGGTGAAGAACACCACCGACGCGACACCGGCGTCCGCTGCGGCCCGTGCCAGCTCGTCGGCTGCTGGCTGGGAGGCCGCGACTGGTTTCTCCAGCAGCAGGTGCCTGCCAGCACTGGCTGCCCGGACCGCGGCCGCGGCCTGCACGTCCGGCGGCACCGCGAACGCGACAGCGTCCACGGCGCCCAGGAACTCCGCCATGTCCGGGTAGGCCGTGACCTGGTAGTCCGCGGCGAGTTCGGCGGCGGCGAGCTGGTTGCGGCCCCATACGGCGGCGAATTCGACGCCGTCGGTGGAAGCGAGCGCGGGTGCATGCGCGATGCGCGCCCAGTGACCGGTGCCGACCAGGCCGAACCTCATCGGCTGCGCCATGTCCGCCCCACCGCGTCACCACTCCGCTCTTTGACTATGCGCATGATCTCATCGAACGCTTCCACATTCCCCATGGCGTCGTTTACGGGGTTGTGGTCATGGATTGTCTTTCTGAACCGCTTCCAGCCCTGCGTCTCGCTCCAGTCCCGGTTAAGGCCCGCCCAGAAGTCGCTGATGCGGCGGCCAGAGTGCCCGAATGGATTGTCCATCCCCGCCCGGTCGAACATGCCGGATATCCACTGCCAGTCATAGGCGGGGTTGTCGCTCACGAACACCGGGTGGCTGCTGCCCAGGTGCTCGCTGAGCCAGGCCGCGAAGCTGTCAGCTACCTCCCTGTCGGTCGCGAGGCGCTCACCAACGATGCTTATCGCCGGGTTGGCAGGGTCAGGGGTCGCGTTGAACAGGCGGCCGTGAAACGTGTCGCGAGTGTCGTAGTGAACTGCACCGAACTCGGTCAGCACACCATTTACGGGGCTCGTGCCCCGCGCCTCACAGTCGACAAATACCCAGGGTGTCTTCTTGCTCATTTCCCATACATCATGGCAGGACCCTCGTCGAACAGGTGCAGCCGGTGGGCAGCAGCGGCCGCCTCGCCGCGGCTGCCCACGCCGAGCTTAGCCAGGATGTTGGACACGTGGACGCTGGCGGTCTTGGCGGAGATGAACAGCTCGGCCGCGATCTCGGGGTTGGAGCGCCCGGCGGCGACCAGGCGCAGCACCTCGGACTCCCGTGCGGTCAGGCCCAGCCGGGGTGGCACATGACGGTCGCCGTCTCCAGCGCCCAAGGGCAGCCGCGCGCTGCGGCCCAATGCCGCGGCTTCCTCGCGCAGCGGGCGGGCCCCGAGCTGGTCCGCCAGGTCGATGGCGCGCCGCAGGCGCTGCTGCGCGCCATCGCGGTCCCCGGCCAGCATGGCCGCTTCGCTGGCCCGCAGCAGTGCCACAGCGAGTGCGTAGGGCTGGGTGACGCGATCCCAGGCCGCTGCTGCCGCGTCCCAGCGCGCTAGAGCCGCTGTGCCGTCGGGTGCCTGCGACAGGTCGGTGGCGGCCCACGCAGCGAAAGTCAACCGGGCCGCGAGCTGGACCGGGCCCAGGGCATCCATCGTGCTCACTACCGCGCGGAGTTGCCCGAGCAGGCCGGCCGCCCGTTGCATCACGGGGCGGTCCCGGGAAGCAGCCGCTGCCGCACAGATCCGGGCGTTGGCAACCACCAGCGGCCAGGCATAGCGGGGGTCGTGCATGAACTGGTGGCGGTCGACCGCCTTCGCTGCGATGTCCACAGCGTCGGCGAGCCTGCCCTCGGCGAGGGCCAGCTCCGCGTCGAGCTGGGACAGAGGCAGGAAGTAAGGATCATGCCAGTGGTCAAGATTGCCCACCCTGCCCAGCGCGGTCCTGGCAGCGGCCACTGCGGTACGCGCGCCAGCGAGGTCGCCGCGGCGCAGCGCGATGTCACCGGCGGCCAGCCGCAGGGCGAGGCGGTTGAACTGGGGCGGGGACATCGCCAAGGCGTGTTCGATCACCTCCATGGCCTCGTCCCAGCGGCCCAGCGAGACCAGTGGCTCGGCTACGTTGATCGACAGGAACGTCCCGGTGGTACGCGCCAGGCCGTGATCGCTGGCGCGGGCGATCCCGGCCCGGGCTACCTGCGCCGCCTGCTCGTGTTCACCGATCCCTTCCAGGATGTGGGACTCGCTGATGTCGACATGCAGCAGCGGCTGGTACGTGCCTGGCTGCCCGGTCAGTGCGCGGGCCTGCGCGAACAACTCCAGGGCCACTGTGTCACGGCCGAGGTGTCCCTCGATGCATGCCAGCTCGCACAGTGCCGCGACTTGTACGGCCGCGTCACCGGCCTGCCTTGCCAGCCTCAGGGCTTCTTCAATCGAGACGCGTGCCGCCGGCCCGTGCGGTTCAGGCAGGGAGCGGGCCTGGCCCACCAGCACCCGGGCCCGGGCGGCGTCA
>DASYYE010000434.1:0-43520 GCA_035946955.1 Streptosporangiaceae bacterium
CCGCCAGCTCCAAGCCCTCGGCTACACCGTCACCCTCACCCCCGCCGCCTGACAAGACACCCCACCCACCGGCAAGCCAAAACAGCCGGCTCCGCCGGCGCTGCCGCACACCCAGTTACGGCCCTACATTTTCCGGTCAGCCTGGCCGAGCGGCGGCACCGGCCAGGCCGTGTCCAGAGCAGGCAGTGGAACGGGCAGGCTCTGCCTGCCCTGCCAGTGACGGCCCTGCCACTGCTTGACCTAGTCCCGGCTGCCGGGTACTGGCCGGAGTTCCTCGACCCAGCCGTGCCTGACCTGGATCAAGGACTGGAAATGGTGCGGGCCACTCCCCGGCACGTGCTGCAGAAGCAGTTGGCCCTGTGCTGGCGGAGCCCTGCTCGGCCGCCGTCGTGGGTGCAGGCACTGGCCGACGGGCACCCGGAGGCGCTGGAGAGGGTCCGGCGCGGGCTGCGGGACCTTCATGCGGCCTGGGTAGCCCCGCGCTGGCCGACGATCGTGGCGTCATGCCGTTCCGACATCGGCGGACGGATCCCTGCGCTGGCGGCCGACGGGCTGACCGGGGCGTTCACAGCGCTGCATCCCGCATTGGCGTGGCGGGGCGGCTTGCTGGAAAGAACCTGGCGAACGGCGGAATACCGGCTCGACGGGTATGGCCTGCAACTGGTCCCGTGCACGTCTTGGAGCGGGCCGCCGCTGTTCTCGCGCATCTACTGGGAGCCGGGTTGCAGCGCTCTGATCTACCCGGCGCGGCCCGCCCCGGTGTGCGGCGCCGTAGTGGCTCCCGATCTGGCCGGGCTGCTGGGCCGCACCCGGGCGGCAGTGCTGGAGTCGCTTCGCGACCCGTGCGGCACTTCGGACCTGGCGGCCCGGCTGGCAATCAGCGCTGCGTCGGCGTCTGAGCATGTCACGGCCCTGCGCCGGGCAGGTCTGGCAGAGACGGCGCGCCACGGACGTACGGTGTGCCATTCGCTGACCCCCCTCGGTCAGAGCCTGCTCACCAGGCACTGACCCAGCGCTCTCTGCAGTGTGCGTGGAGTAGGCCGACAGGGTTCCAGCAATGGCCGTAGGCGGCGGTTCAGCCACTTAGCGGAGGCGGACGGGAATCGAACCCGCCTGCGGCGCTGCGCGCCGCACACCGGTTTTGAAGACCGGGAGGGCCACCAGGCACCTGGACGCCTCCGGTGCCGACCCTACCCGCGTGAAACCCGCTGCCAGACCGCTGCAACCGATGGCCATGGTGGGACGTTCGATCCACTGAACCGAAGACTTTCACGACGCGCCAGGGCAACGTTGGAAGGCAGGAATGATGAGGTGGCAATCGGGGGTCGCGGCCGCTGCTGGCACGGCTACAGCTGCGGGCCTGCTGGCGGTCATCAGCGTGGTGAACCACGCGCCTCCCCCCGTCTCGGCCTGGGCCAGGCAGTGGGGTCAGGTGACGAGCATCCCCCGGCCTGCGACCTTTGGCAAGAGCCTCGCTGACCAGCGCGTTTCGGCCATGTCCTGTGCCGCGCCTGGCGAATGCGGGGTGGGTGGGAACTACAAGGACAGCGGAGGCCACCTGCAGGCGTTCGTGGCGGCGGAGCACCACGGCACCTGGGCCGACGCGCAGCCCGTTGCTGGGGTCGCGACGCTCAACACGGGCTTGAACGCCACCATCGTGGCTTTGTCATGCGCAGCACCAGGTGACTGTTCCGCGGTAGGCACCTACTTCGACAGCAGCCACAATTTGTGGCCATTCGTTGTCAGCGAGACCCACGGACGGTGGAGCGCAGGGGCCGAACTTTCTGGCATCGCGGCGCTCAACTCAGGAGGCGATGCCGCGCTCCTGACCATCTCATGCACCGCCCCGGACGACTGCGCCGCAGGCGGGTCGTACACACATGGGTTCTACGACACCTCCTACCCTCGGGTCGATGCCCTCGTCGCGACCGAGACCAACGGCCGCTGGAACCCCGCGCTGGAGGTGCCAGGTATCGCGGCACTGAACTTCGGCGAGGCAGCGGTCACCTCGGTCTCCTGCACCTCACCTGGCGACTGTGGCGCTGGTGGCTATTACAGCCAGGGCAACGGAGCCGGCGGGCAGACCCACGCGTTCACCGTGATGCAGACCAACGGCTCATGGGCCAGTGCCGAGAAACTGCACAGTGCGGAGGTCTACGCCAGCGTCCTGTCAGTGTCCTGTGTGCCAGGTGGCTGCGCGGCAGGCGGGTACGAGGCGAACAGCGCTTACCTCAACAAAGCGTTCACCGCCTCGGAACGGGGCGGCTCCTGGGGCAGCGCGGAGGCGGTGCCGGGCATCAGCACGCTCAGCCCTCGCAAGAACTCCGAGGTGGATTGGGTCTCGTGCGCGTCAGTGGGTGACTGTGGCGCTGGCGGGAGCTACAACGATGAGACATCGGACATGCACGCCTTCGTCATCAGTGAGACCGGCGGCACCTGGGGTGCTGCCCAGACAGCTCCAGGCCCTGCCCCCCGGTACCTGGCCAGGATCGTCGGTATCGCCGGACCCGGCCTGGTGTTGTGCCCGCCCAAGGACGAATGCGTAGCCACCGGCTCCTAGCCTGTGGGACCCAGGACTAGCAAACGTTTGTAAGATGCAACCATGGTTGCACCGTGGTGGAGGGTAGCTGGCCGCCGTCGATGGCGTTGGATGGCACCAGTGGGCGTCCTGGCCGTGGCGGGTGCCGCAGTCGGGGCTGTGCTGGCGGCGGGCAGCCAGCCGGGGCCGGTAGCACTGCGGGTGGTGGCCCGGGTTCCGATGCCGGGCGACACCGTCCGGTTCGACTACACCAGTATTGACTCCCGCCGGGGCCTGCTGTTCACCGCAGACCTGGGCGCCAACGAAGTGCTCGAAGTCAACATCGATATAAACCGGGTGGTCCGTGTCATCCCCGGCGTCTCCCAGGTCCACGGCGTGCTGGTGGTGCCTGCGCTGCACCGCGTCTACGCCACCGCCACCGGCGCCAACCAGGTCGTAGCGATCAGCGAAGACACTGGGCGCATCCTCAGCAGGACACCGACCGGTTACTACGCCGACGGGCTGGCCTACGACCCGGCCGACCACACCATATGGATCACCAACGAACTCGACGGGTCAGAGACCATCATCGACGCCGCCACCGGCGCACCCCGGGGGACGGTCACCGTCGGAGCGCAGGTGGGCAACGTTGCCTATGACCCAGGCACCGGCCACATGCTCGTGGACGTCCAATCCAGCAACCAGGTCGCCGTCATCGACCCGGCCACCCGTACCGTCATCCGCCGGGTGCCTCTGCCCGGCTGCAACCACGACCACAGCCTGTACATCGACAGCCCGGGCCGGCTCGCCTTCATCGCCTGCGACGGCGACGCCAGGCTGCTCACACTCGACCTGGCCACTTGGCGGGTCACCGGCACCTTCGCTGTTGGCATGGGGCCGGACGTCCTGGCCTATGACCCCCGCACTGGCCGCTTGTACGTGGCCGCGGAAGACGGCCGGATCACCGTCCTGCAGCGCCTCGGCCGCAGGCTCCACACGATCTCGTTCCACTACCTGGCCGCCAACGCCCACGTCGTCGCGGTCGACCCCGCTACCGGCCGCAGCTACTTCCCCCTGCCCGATCCCCTCGGCGGCCACCCGGTCCTCCTGGTCTGCACATTGCCCTGAACACCCGGCAGCCATGCGGTCTCAGCCTTCGTACAGGGCGTCGATGACGTCGGCGTACCGGCCGTGGATGACGCGGCGCTTCAGCTTGAGCGTGGGGGTGAGTTCGCCGGTGTCGGGGGTCCACTCCGCTGGGAGCAGGCGCCACCGCTTCACCTGCTGGACCCTGGCCAGCCGCTCGTTGGCGGCGGCCACCGCCGCTCCCACCTCGGCGAGCACGTCCGGGTGCCCGGCCAGGTCGGCCACCGAGTCAGTGTCGATCCCCCTGGCACGGGCCCACGCCACGGCCGCCTCGCTGTCCAGGGTGAGCAGCGCCACCACGTAGGGCCGCCGGTCTCCGAAGGCCAGGGCCTGGCCAATCAAGGGGTGGGCGACCAGCGCGTTCTCAACCCCGGCGGGGGCGATGTTCTCACCGCCCGCGGTGATGATCAGCTCCTTCTTCCGGTCGACCACGGACAGGAACCCGTCGGCGTCCAGTGATCCGATGTCTCCGGTGTGCAGCCATCCGTCTGGGTCAATGAGCTGCGCGGTGAGGTCTGGCCGGTTCAGGTAGCCGGGAGTGTTGATCGGGCCACGGACGAGGATCTCACCGTCCTCAGCAGTGCGGACCTCGATACCAGGGAACGGGCGCCCCACGGTGCCGAGCTTGTACTCGTCCTTGGAGTTGGAGGCGCAGGCGCCGGTGGTCTCGGTCATCCCGTAGATGTCGAGGATGGCCATGCCCAGGCCAGCGAAGAAGGCGGCCACATCCGGGGGCAACGGGGCCGCCGCGCTCGACACGGTGTCCGCCTCGCCCAGGCCGAGGAGCGCGCGGATGGGCCCGAGCACGGTCTGGTCGGCCGTCTGGAACTCCTGGGCGAGCTCCGCAGGGGTGGAGTGACCGTACTGACGGCTCTGCACGTACTCGCGCCCGACTGCCATGGCCTGGGCCACCGCAGCCCGTTTACCCTCATCCTGCTCGAGGCCGAGGAGCCCTTCGATCCCGGTCTCCATCTTCTGCCACACGCGCGGCACGCCAAAGAACGCGGTGGGCCGCACGCCGCCGACCGCCTTCACCAGCTGAGTGGGGTCCGGGCAGAAGTTGACGTGCCCAGCGGTGTAGATAGGCAGGTAGATGCTGAACATGCGCTCAGCGATGTGGGCCAGCGGCAGGTAGGAGACCCACCGCACGCCCTGGCTCAGGTCCACCGCGTCCATGGCGGCAGCCGCGAAGGTCTCGTACAGGATGTTGTGGTGGGTCAGCAGCACGCCTTTGGGCTCACCGGTGGTCCCTGAGGTGTAGAGGAGCGCGACGGGGTCGTCCGCCTTGACCGCCACGGTCCGTGCGTCGATCTCGCCTGGGCGCTCGGCCAGGCGTGCGGCACCCAGGGCCGCGAAGTCGTCCCACGTCATGAACTCCTCGCCGGCTGGGCAGGCGGTGCTGTCGAGCACCACTACGCGCCTGATCTGCGGGAGCTGGGCGAGGACCGGCCGCCACCGCGCGAGTTGCTCCGCACCGTCGAGGACGACGATGCGCGCTCCGCAGTCCGCCGCGATGAACGCGATCTGCTCGGGCGCCAGCGTGGCGTAGAACGTGACCGCGAGGCCCCCGGCGTGGACCGCGGCGAGGTCGGCGAGCACGTGCTCGGTGCGGTTGGCCATCATCAGGGCGACACGCTCGCCCGGCGCGAGGCCCAGCGCGACGAACCCGGCGGCCAGCTTGCGCACCTCCTGGTATGCCTGTCCCCACGTGAGCGTCCCCGGCCGGCTTCCCTCCCCCTGCTGGGTGGTGGTGTAGGCCGGGACGTCGGCTGAGTTCAGCGCCGTGGACCGGAAGCCGTGGCAGATCGTCAGTCCCTCGATGTCCTGCTCGATCTTGGCCCGGCTCTCCAGTACATCGGCGCTGATCATGACACCCTCCCACGGCCTGCTTGTCATCATCATCGCCCATGCCACTTCCCTGTGGCGATGCCCTAACGTCGACGTCATGGCTTCCGTCGCTGAGCACCTCCGGCCCAACCTGCACACCTACCTGGTCGCGCACTCCACCCCCGAAGACCCCTTGCTGGCCGAACTGGCCGCGGAGACGGCACAGCGGTACCCCGAGTACACCGGCATGCAGATCGGCCCGGAGCAGGGCCTGTTCATGACCATGCTGGCGCAGGTCATGGGCGCACGTAGAGCCGTCGAGGTGGGCACGTTCACGGGGTACTCCTCCGTGTGCATCGCCCGCGGCCTCGCCGACGGCGGCCTGCTCACCTGCTGTGACATCAGCGAGGACTGGACGTCGGTGGCCCGGTCCTACTGGCAGAAGGCGGGCCTGGAGGACCGGGTGGAGCTGCGGCTCGGCCCGGCCATCGACACACTGCGTGCCATGCCCGCCGCGCCAATGTTCGACCTCGCGTTCATCGACGCCGACAAGCCCGGATACATCGGCTACTGGGACGAGATCGTGCCCCGGATGAGGAGCGGCGGTGTCATCCTGGTGGACAACACATTCATGCACGGGCGGATCTTTGAACCCCAGCCTGACGAGTCGGCCCAGGCGATCAAGGAGTTCAACGACTACGCCTTCGCTGACAAGCGAGTGGACCTGGTGATGCTGCCGGTAGGCGACGGGCTCACCATGGCCCACACCAGGTAGCCGACGCGCCAGACAGTCAATATCCGGCGGCCATCACCAGGCGGCCGGCAAGGACAGCGCCCGCAGCCCTCACGGCGCACAACAGCGGACGGAGGCCCCACCGGCCCATGGGCACCGCGACCCACCCGGTTTACCTGCGGGTTCTCGATGACCTGCGGGCGCAGATCCGCGATGGCGTGCTCGGCCCGGGTGAACGGGTGCCCTCGCGGAACGGGGTCATGGCCCGCTACGGCGTCGGCGAGACCGCGGCCAAGCATGCTCTGGCGGTCCTGGCCGCCGAAGGGCTGATCGAGACCCGGGCCGGATCCGGGTCCTATGTGCGCGGCACTCCCCCGGTCGGCCACCTCGAACACGACCGGCCGCACTTCTCCGGTTCCCCGTACGGGCTGCGGGAGGCCCGCCCGCACGGCGAAGGCCACGGCGAGCGCGGAAACGGCGCAGCGCCCTCACCGGTGGTGTCGTGGGAACACCAGACAGGCCAGGCGCGTCCGCCCCGGCACATCGCACGCCGCCTGGGACTGGCCGACGGCGAGACCGTCATCCGGACCAGGTACCTGCTCACGGCCGACGGCTGCCCGGTCCAGCTGGCGCTGAGCTACGAGCCGTCCCGCCTCACCGCGCACACGGTGGTCTCCCTCCCCGAGGAGGGCCCTTATGCCGGGCGGGGCGTGGTCGAGCGGATGCGCGCGATCGGCATTGCCGTGGACCATGTGGAGGAGGACATCTCGGCCCGCGCCTGCTCCGGCGGTGAGGCGCCAGCCCTTCACCTGTCGCCCGGAGCCACCGTGCTGGTGGTGAGCCGCATGCACCTGGCCGCGGGCAAGGTCGTCGAAGTCAGCGAGATCACCGTCCCGGCCGAGCGCTTCCGGCTCCGGTACAGCCTGCCGGTCCCGGCCGGTGTGACGGTGCCCGGGCACAGCGGCCCGAAGGATCCGCAGGTGGCGCAATGCGAGGGAGTGCCGGTTTGATCCGGCCCGCCATCCGCGACGACGTCCCGGCCGTGCACCGCATGATCTGCGAACTGGCTGACTACGAACGGGGACTGGACCAGGTCACCGCCACCGGGCAGGACCTGGCCGACGCCCTGTTCGGTGACCGCCCGGCGCTGTACGCCCACGTCGCGCAGGAGGGCACGGAGGCCGTGGGGTTCGTGCTGTGGTTCCTGAACTACTCCACCTGGGTCGGCAAGCACGGCATCTACATCGAAGACCTCTACGTCGACCCGCGCTGGCGCAGGAAGGGGATTGCCACCGCGCTGCTGGCCGAGCTCGCCAGGATCTGCATTGCGCGGGGCTACGGCCGGCTGGAGTGGTGGGTGCTGAACTGGAACAAGCCCGCCTGGGACTTCTACGCCTCGCTCGGCGCGCAGGCCATGCAGGAGTGGACCACGCACCGCCTCACCGGGCCCGCGCTGCGGGCACTGGCGGCCGGCCCGGACGACGCCCCCTAGGCCCGGACAGTGCCGCCGAGATAGAGGGTGGCGATCTCCGGGTGGTCCAGTACCTCCCGGCCAGTCCCTGACAACCGGACGGTGCCGTTCTCCAGCACGACCGCGTGGGTCGCCAGGCTCAGCCCGGCGCGAGCGTTCTGCTCGACCAGCAGGACCGTCTTGCCCTGCTCGTGCATCATCGCGATGGCGTCGAACACCAGCCCGAGCACCTTCGGGGCCAGCCCCAGCGACGGTTCGTCCAGCACCACCAGACGCGGCTCCAGCATGAGGCACCTGGCAAACTCCACGAGCCGCTGCTGCCCACCGGACAGGCTGCCCGCTTTCTGCTTCAGCCAGCCAGTGACCTCGGGGAACATCTCCAGGACGGTGGTGAGCCTGTGCTCGGCCAGCTTGCGGTCACGCAGGACGTAGCCGCCCAGGACGATGTTCTCCCGCACCGTCATCTCCCGGAACAGGCTGTGGTTCTGCGGCACCTGCACGACGCCCGCGAGCAGCACCTGGCGTGGTGACTTCCCGGTCAGCGGCTCGCCGTGCAGCAGGATCTGGCCGAGACGTGGCCGCAGCAACCCGCTCACCGCGCGCAACAGCGTGGACTTGCCGGCCCCGTTCGGCCCCACTACACAGGTGATCCCGCCGTCGGGGACGTGCAGGCTCACCCCCCGCAGGACGTCGCCGCCACCGTACCCGGCCACGACACCGTCCACCGTCAGGGCGTGCACCGCAGCCCCACCGGCCTGCGCGCCGCTGACACCCGCTTCGCCGGCCTGGCCTGCTGCTGCGCCGCCCTGGCCTGGCGCGCTGTCCTGGCCCGGCACGCTGTCCTCAGCGGCCACGGACGTCCTCCATGGTGCCGAGGTAGGCGTCGAGCACCCGCGGGTCGGCGCGCACCTTGCCTGGCGGGCCGCTCACCACCGCGGTGCCTCCGTCCAGCACCGTGAGCCAGTCACACAGGTCCATCACGAATTCCATGTTGTGCTCGACGATCAAGAACGTCGTCCCCTGCTTGTTCAGCTCACGGATCCGGTCGGCGATCGTGAGGACCAGCGACGGGTTGATCCCGCCGGCTGGCTCGTCCAGCAGGACGATGGCTGGCTCGGCCATGAGCACGTAGGACAGTTCGAGCAGCTTGCGCTGGCCGTAGGACAGGGTCTCCGCCAGCGCGCCGGCGTGGTCCGCGAGACCGGTGAAGTCCAGCAGTTCCATCGCGCGGCGCCGGGTGGCCCGCCCGCCCGCGGGCGCCAGCATGTGGAGCAGACGGGAGCGGCCGGGTGCACGGTGCTCACCGCGGTCCGCAGCGATGATCATGTTCTCCATCACCGTCAGTCGCGCGAACACCCGGGTCAACTGGAACGTGCGCCCCACACCAAGGCCGAACACCCGGTCCGGCGACAGGTTCGTGATAGGTGACCCGTTGAGCCGCACCCACCCCGCGTCCGCGGTCTCGTACCCGGTGATGACGTTGAACAGCGTGGTCTTGCCAGAGCCGTTGGGACCGATCAGCCCTGCGATGCTGCCCGCTTCCACCTCGATCGAGCAGTCGGCCAGTGCCTGCACGCCTCCGAAGCTCTTGCTGATGCCATGGGTTGCGAGCAGCGACGTCATCCCGCGCTCCCTGGGGGCGAGGTACTGGTTTGCCGGGCAGGAGACAGCGGCCCGGCGGCGGACGGCTCGGCTCCTGGCTCCACGGGAACCGGTTGCGAGGGCCGACGCCTGGACCACCATGCCCGCGCGGCGGACAGGCGCTCGCCCCCGGTGGGGAGGAGCCCGCGCGGCATGAACAGCACCACCAGCAGGAACAGGCCGCCGAGGACGATCTGGGTCGCGTAGCCGGTGGTGAACTGCAACGTGATGTACTGCTGGGTTGGTTCGAGGATGAACGCACCAATGACAGGGCCCCACAGTGTCCCAAACCCGCCAAGGAAGCCCATGAGAGCAATCTGCAGGTCATAGAGGGGGTCGAAGGCGGAGCTCGGCAGGGCCTGGCCGATGAACAGCACCCAGATCCCGCCGACCACGCCGGTGATGAACGCCGAGAGCACAAACGCGGCCAGCTTGACCGGCATCGGGCGGACACCAAGCCCCCGGGCGCGGTCCTCATCGTCGCGGATCGCGCGCAGCCGCAGGCCGAACCGGGAGTTGCGGATCAGCCACGACAGCGCGACGGTGGCGGTCAGGGTGAGGAACGCCGCGTAGTAGAAGGGGTTGTTGTAGGTGGCCGACGCCCAGTTCAGCAGCGGGATGGTCACGCCAGCGACGCCATGGGTGACCCCGAGGTCGTATGCCATGAGCTGGGCGATGAAGAACACGGCGATGGTCACAACCACGAACGCGTGGCGGCGGACCCGCAACGCGATGAGGCCGAACGGGACGGCGACGATCGCCGCTGCCAGCCCTCCCAGCGGGAGGGTCGCGAAGACCACGCTGGAGTTCAGGTCGTGGTCGAGCGCGATGAGCCCGACCGTGTAGGCGCCTGTGCCGAAGAACACCGCATGACCCAGTGAGACATAGCCGGTGTAGCCGGAGAATATGTTCCAGGCCACCACCCCGGCCGCGAAGAGCAGCGTGACGATGGCAATGTTGGTGTCCAGAGCGTTGGTGACGACCAGCGGGAATGCCAGCCCGGTGACCATCATCACCGCCAGCAGTCCCGGGCGGCCCCAGCGGGCCAGCACGCTCACTGTGCTTTCACTTGCGGTTGGGCCTCACTGTGCTCGTGTTTCCATCTTCCCGAACAGCCCTGTGGGACGAAAGGTGAGGACGAGCACCAAGGCGGCGTAAAACACAACGATTGACCAGTTTGGGGCCCATACGTCCACCACAGATTCCAAAGTGATCATGAATATGGCTGCGGCGAGCGCGCCGACGATGCTGCCCAGGCCGCCGAGGATGACGATGGCGAGCAGCCGTGAGATCAGGTCATAGCCGGAGTTAGGGCTGAACGCATTGAGTGACCCGTAGACCATCCCGCCGACGGCGGTCACGGCGACCCCGACACCGAACGTGACCGCCGCGACCCGGTTGACGTTGATGCCGACCAGCAGGGCCGCTGTCCGGTCCTGCATGGTCGCCCGCACGCTGCGGCCGAACGGTGTCCGGTACATCAGCCAGTAGAGTCCCGCCACCAGCGCCACCGCGAGGCCGAACCCCATCAGGTAGATGTCGGGCAGGTAGTAGAAACCAACCCGGACGCTGGCGGTCACGTACCAGGCGTGCAGTGCGACGTCGTTCGTCCCGAAGAAGTAGTACAGGACTCCTTCGATGATGATCGCGACCGCGTAGCTGGCCAGCAGCGACATGGTGACCCGTTCCCGGCCACGCAGCGGGCGGATGAACAGCCAGTGGATCGCGACGCCCAGCACGAACATCGCGGGCACGGTGACGAACAGGCCTACGAACAGGTCCAGGTGCAGGTGGACGGACAGCACATAGCTGAGGTAGGCGGCCAGCACGACCAGGATGCCCTGGGCGATGTTGATGATGTCGAGCACACCGAAGATCAGTGTCAGGCCAAGCGCCATCAGCGCGTAGACGCTCCCGGAGAGCACCCCGTCGAGGACCGCCTCGAACAACTGCCGCGCCATCCGCGTCCCCTGCTCCGTTCCGGCTCGGTCCCGCTGGTGCTCCCCGGATGGCCCGGCGTCAGCCTGAGCCCCACCGGGGCTTGAGGATGATCGCTGGCTTGGCACTCGGCCCGTTCGGGTTCGGCAGCACCTGTACGAAGTTCCCGCCTGGCTGGGTCATGCCCGGCTGCCACTGGAAGATGAAGGCCGAGTTCGCGGTGGCCAGGATGTTGCGCCCCACCGCGTCGAACCTCACATCGCCCTCCACAGTGGCGAGGCTGAGGTTGGGCTGGTGCAGATAAGCAATGATCTTGGCGTTGTTGACGCCCTTGGTCCCGTTCACGGCGTCAGCCAGCACCTGGCCGGCGGAGTACGCCTCCGCCACGTCCGCGTTGATCGAGGAGGCTGTCCCGCCGTACTTGGCGATGTAGTCCTGCACCATCACGTGGCTCATCGCGTTCTGGAAGCCGCCGAACCAGCCGTTGGGGACCATGATCCCATTCGCGTTGATCACGCCGACCGCGGAGATGAACGCCTGGCCCTGGTCAGGCCCTGCGGACGCGATGAGGTACTCCGGGTTGAAGTGCCTCTTCTCGAACTGGATGATGAACGACCTCACACTGGGCACGTCAACGGTGCCCAGGAACACGACCTGGGGGTTACGGTCCGCGATCGCATTGGCCGCCGCGGTGATCGCGGCGGTCAGCTGGGACCCGGACTGGGTGAGTCCGTTAGGGGCGTCGCTGTAGACGGTCCTGATCCCGCCCTTGGACAGGATGCCCTGGGCCGCCTGCACCGGCGGGTCGGCAAAGGGGTCATTCACCATGGCGTAGGCGGCGGTCGCGGGCCGGTTGACCTTCAGGCCCAGCAGGTAGCTTGTGAGCGGCTGCATCTCGACGGCCACCGGGGTGCTCACGGCGAAGACGTTGTGCCACCCCGGGGAGAACATTTCGTCCCCCTCACCGGCGCCCTCTGGCAGCGCGTAACCCAGGCTGGCCAGGACCGGCGCGTCCTGGTGGGTGATCAGTGTGGAGAACGGGCCCAGGGTGAGGTCCACGTGGTCCTGCTGGACCAGCTGGCGGTACTCAGCCGCGGACTTGTTCGGGTCGCTGTTGTCGTTGAGGATGTCCAGCTTGACCGGGCGGCCGAGCAGCCCGCCATTGGTGTTCACATTGCTGGCCCAGAGCTGGTACCCGCGCTGGAAGGCCTGGCCGTCGGCGGCGAAGTTGCCGGTGAGGGAGAGCGTGGTACCGATCGTCAGCGGCGGCCCGGTTGGGGAACCAATCTGCTGGCTGGTCGTGCTCGCGGTGCTGATGCCGCAGGCTGCGGTGACTGCCGTAGCCGCGGTGACAGCAGCAACCCGCAGGGCGGTGGCGCGGGGGCGCTTCATCGCCTGTCCACTCTCCTTCCGTGCCGGGCCAGGCCCGGTGTTCCTTCCTGGCCGGTGATGCCAGGCGGCCGTGTCTGTCCGGTCCGCCAGCATGACCGGGGCGCGCGGGTCAGCCCTTGCCCCAGGCCGGCCTGGGGTTGACTATCGGTGAGTCGCCCATCGCGCCCAGCGGGAGCACCTGCTTGTAAGTGCCGCCGGACTGCCACTGGAACACGTACATGCTGGCCGCCACGTTCTCACCGATGCTATTGAACTTGGCCGGACCTTGTACGGTCTGTAGCGAAACGCCGCTGTGCAGGTAATTTATGATCTTGGTGTTGTCCAGGCTCTTTGTCGCATCAACTGCCGCAGCCGCCACTTCACCCACTGAGTAGGCCTCCGCCACGTCGGCGTTGATGCCAGCGGGGGTGCCGCCGAACTTCGCGATGTAGGCGTGCACCATGGCCTCGCTGAGTGGGTTCTGGACCCCGCCGTACCAGCCGCCCGGCACCATGATGCCGGTCACGTTGTGTGCGCCGACCGCGCTGAGGAAAGCCTGGCCCTGGTCTGGGCCTGCGGAGGCGGCGAAGATCTTCGGGTTGTAGTGCTGCTGCTCGAACGCGGTGATGAAGGCGCTCGCGGTCGGCACATCGACTGAACCGAGGACCACCATCTGCGCCCCGCTAGCGGCCACCTGGTCAGCCCCGGTCTTGTAGTCGGGGTTCTCGGCCGGGTAGATCTTGTTGTAGACCGTCTTCACGCCGGCGCGGGCCAGGATGGCCTGTGCGGTCTGCACCATCGGGTCGGCGAAGGGGTCGTTGACCATCGGGTAGGCCGCGGACGTGGGGCGCTGGCCGGCGGGCAGTGAGGCCACCCAGTTGGCGAACGGCACGAGCTGGTCGGCGATGGTCGGGCTCACGTCGAAGACGTTGTTCAGCTTGAGCTGGAAGACGGCCGGGCCGCCGCCAGCACCTTCGATCATGGCCTTGCCGTACCGATGGGCGACACTGGCCGAGGGCACCGTGAGCAGCGTGGAGAAGGGGCCGAAGACCAGGTCGGCATGGTCGGACGTGATGAGCTTGGTGTAGTTGGTGGTCACGGTGGTCTGGCTGCTGGCATCGTTGAGGATGTCGAGCTTGACCTTGCGGCCGAGCAGCCCACCGTGGCTGTTCACGTAGTTCGCCCACAGTTGGTAACCACGTTCGAACGCCTGGCCGTCGGTCGAGAAGTCACCGGTCAGCGACAGTGAGGCACCGATCACGATCGGGCCACTAGAACTGGCCGACGAGCTCCCCCCGCACGCGGCCAGTGCCAGCACCACAGCCGCTGCGGCAGTTAGAGACAAGAACCGGGTAGCGACACAACGCATCCGGTCCCTCCTTTCAGTTTTTTAATTGCCGGGTAAAAGACCGGCCACCGCCATAAGGGGTAATGGGCCCCGACGTCGGCAAAGGCCAGGAGGCTGGGCCCGTGGCCGGCCGCAAACGGTGATGCTGCGGGGGTCACCGTAGCGCATCTCTGTTGTCAGGGCTGACAGGTACCAGCCCATCGGAAACCTCGGCATTTTCGCTGACCAACGGCAGCCCCGCCGCTGCCGCTTGCAGTTCCAGCAACGAGGAGAAGTCGTCCTCACCATGGCCATTGCCAATGAGTGTAAGGATGATCTGCTCTACCAGAGCAGCCACCGGGAGAGGCACGTCAAGCTGCTCGGCAGCGCTCAAGCCGAGGTCGAAGTCTTTCCTGAGTAGCTTGGCAGTGAACGTTGGATGAAAATCGGCGTTCACGAAGGCTGGCGTCTTGTAACGAGTGAACATCGAGCCGACGACACTATTGTTGAGGCACGCCAGAAAGGTCTGCCTGCTGATACCGCTCTTCTCTGCCAGGACCGTGACCTCGGCCAGTGACTGGGTCACGACGCCAAGGAACAGGTTGTGGCAGATCTTGACCGTCCGGGCCAGTTCGCCATCACCGACATAAGTGGCGCCTGCCCCGAGCCTTTCCAGGTAGGGCAATGCCTCATCGAACGCGGCACGTGACCCGGAGACCGCCAGGGTCAGCCGCCCAGCGGCCGCAACCTTGGGGTTGCCCATGACCGGGGCCGCGAGCAGTTCCGCGCCGAACTCGGCGAGCCGCGCACGCACTGCCGCGGATGCCTCCACCGAGACCGTAGAGCAGTCGACGACGATCCGCGGGGCCCGTCCACGGGAGACGAGCCCGTCCGGGCCGAGCACCGCCTCCAGCAGGTCCGCGGGTGTGCCCACGGTCGCGAATACGATGTCGCAGCCCGCCAGTTCGGCGGCGCAGTTCGCCACCGTGACGCCGTAGGCCGTCAGTGGTTCGGCTTTGGCCCGGCTGCGGTTGTAGACCACTACGTCGTAGTCAGCGGCGAGCCGGTGGACGAGTTCAAAGCCCATGCGTCCCGTTCCCAGCCAGCCCACCGCTTCAGTACCTTGCCCGCCCACGTGTCCATTCCCCCTACAATCGTTTGCAGGCTGGGTCTGCCGCCAAGCCGCAGCCTTGTCCGGTATGTGCGCACCCAAACGTAGCTCCCGCTTGCCGCTCTCATTACCTGTGGATTACCAACAACCCCACGCTGCGTGAGGGGGCTTGGTGCTTGGCAGACGCATGGGGCCAGACACCAATCCAGGCTGAGAGCAAACGTATGCAGTCACTCGGCATAGTCTGGCACATACGGGCCGCAGTCGACCAGCTTCCCCGCAAATGGCCATGCAAATGCATCGATCAGTCAGGATTTGTCCAACACGAGTTCCGGCATCCTGCGCGACCAGCGCGAGCGAGCCGGAGGGCGCGCGGTGCCGCCCGGACTGAGGAGCAAAGTCGGCTTCCCCTTCGCAGACGTCTAGCCGCCTGACGTTCCCATGTAGGAATTTCAGTCACTATGACTGAAAAGTCTTCAGGATCATGGAACACGGCGGCGGAGCCAGGTGGGTGCTGGGGAGCGAGGAGCGAGCGTGGGAGCGACGAGGGAAGGCGGCACCTCAAAGCGCCCCCGCAGGCGAGCGAAACTAGCCCGAGCGAGCCGGAGGGGGCGCGGCGCCGCCTGGACTGAGGAGCGAGAAGCGAGCGCAGCGAGCGCAGGAGCGACGAGGGAAGGCGGCACCTCAAAGCGCCCCCGCAGGCGAGCGAAACTAGCAGGGTCACGCGCAAGACGCGGTGGAGCCCCGGACGATGAGCTCAGGTGCGAGGAAGAGCACCTTGACCGGGCCGCCCTGCCCTGCGATCTGCTCGATCAGCAGTTGCGCGGCCTCCGTGCCGACCTGGTAGTGGGGAAAGTGGATCGTGGTCAGCGGCGGCCGCAGCCAATCGACAAACGGCATGTCATTGAAACCCACCAGCGACATGTCTGCTGGGCACCGCACCCCCGCGTCTTCAAGGGCGGCGAGGCAGCCGACCGCGAGCATGTCATTGCCCGCGGCCACGGCCGTGGCGCCGCAGTTGCGCGCCAGCAGCTCCGCCAGGCAGCGCCGCCCTTCCTCGATCGAGTAGGCGCGGGCCTGCACGATGAGGTCGGGGTCGTCCGCGAGCCTACGCGCCTGGACCCCGGTGGCATACCCGCGGTAGCGGTCACGGCCGGTGGAGGTGTCCAGTGGCCCCGCGATATGGGCGACCCGCCGGTGCCCTAGGCCCGCGAGGTGGTCCACGGCCATCCGCGCGCCGCGCTCGTTATCGACCGACACCGAGGGCAGGCTGTGGTCGGCGGCCATCCGGTTCATCAGCACGATCGGCAGGCCGGCCTGGGCCTCACCCGCGAGGACCGGGTCGGACAGCCGTGCGGTGGCCAGCACGACGCCGTCCACGTGCCTGGCCCGCATCTGCTGGAAGACCAGTTGCTCCCGCTCGCTGTCACCGTCGGTGTTGCCCATCAGGGCCACATAGCCCGCGGTGGCCAGCCGGTCCTCGAGCCCGCGCATGATGGGCGGGAACAGCGGGTTGGTCAGGTCAGGGATGAGCACGCCGACGGTGTGGGAACGCCTCGTGCGCAGGCTCCTCGCCACCGGGTTCGGGTGGTACCCGAGCTGTTCCGCCGCCTCCAGCACCCGTTGGGCGGTGTCGTCCTTGACCAGCAGCCGCGTCTCGGGGTTCAACGCCCGTGAAGCAGTCGCCGGATGGACGCCGGCACGAGTCGCGACGTCACGGAGGGTCACCGGCGTATGGGCCATCAGCCATCCCCTCTGCTGCGGTGCCCCGAGACGCCGACGATCGGCGCATTGCACACGATCATATGCGGTTGTGCAACGCGGTTCCTGGGCGAAGTGCTAGTCCTGCTCGCGCTGGTTTCGCTCGCCTGCGGGCGCCGTCTTCCTGCCTCGCAAAGCGGGCGGCCTCGTGATCGCCGACGAGTTCAGCAACCGGGTGCGGACGGTCACGGGCTGACGCTCAACCCCCTTCCTGACCGGTCAGGATCTCCCCTTCCTGACCGGTCAGGGCCCCCGCCCTGCCAGCTCCGCTCGCTCACTGCTAGTCGCAGCCCGCCTCCTCCCCTGCGCATGGCCCGGCCACGCCCGCGTGGACGGGTTCCTGCAGGGACCGCCCGAGCACGACCACCTCGAACGGCACCGCGTCCGCCGGGCGGCGCCGTGGGTCGCCCAGCCGGTCAGCGAACCGGGCGAGCGTGCGCGACCACTCGGTCCTGATCTGGCGTGCCTCGTCCGGGGTCAGGTAGGCGCGCAGGCCGAACGCCTCGGCTTCGTCGAGGAACACGCCGGGGATCTGCGCCGGTACCCGGCCCGGGCCGCTCGCGCCAGCCCGGCGCCGCCTTCGGCGCCCCAAACGCGCTTCCCTCACCTGCTTGGCGACTTCTGCCTGGTGCTGCTCGATCAGCAGCCGGTCAATGGTGGGATGCATTGACGGTCCTCCGTAGGCTGATCCGTGTGATGGCTAAGGCACCATCCTTGCTGGCGGGTCTGACAGTCTCGAATGGTTTTCTCTCGAGCTGAGAGACGCACCCGCGCGCGACATGTACCTGCGACGATGTGATCCTCGTCCTTCAAGTGGGCTTGAAGTCAACCCGGCGAGCCTTCCTCGGCCGGCGCGGCCTCTGACCGTCTTGCGGCCCGTGTGACGATGTGGGCATGCGAATCACCGGTGCGGAGCCAACTCTGTTGTTCACGGGGACCGCGGCGCAGCCGCTGCAGGTCGTGCGGGTCACCCTGGCTGACCTGCCCGATACCGGGGCCGGGGAGCCGGGCCGCAGGCCAGACCCGTTGACTGTCCGCATCGAGGGGCCGGGTGTCGCCACACCAGTCCCGTTTCGTATGGACATGCCAGGAGGGGCTGCGGACGGTGAGCAGGACGCGGAGGTCGCGGTGCGCATCGCGGCCCCCCATGGCCCGGGCAGCACCCTGCCCGCCACCGTGGTCGCGGAGCGGGGCAGCGAGCGCGCCGAACTGGATGTCGTGATCACCGTCGCCGAGCCGGGCTGGTCGATCTGGATGGTCAGCCATTTCCACTACGACCCGGTGTGGTGGAACACCCAGGGGCAGTTCACCCAGTCCCGCCTGCTGCTGCCCGACGACAAGGGTGAGCTGCCTGACGTGCGCACCGCATTCGAGCTGGTGCGGCTGCACCTGGACGCGGCCAGGGACGACCCGGACTACAAGTTCGTGCTCGCCGAGATCGACTACCTCAAGCCGTACTTCGACGTCCACCCAGCCGACCGGGCGGAGCTGGGCGAGCTCATCGCGGCGGGGCGCGTGGAGATCGTCGGCGGCATGTACAACGAGCCGAACACCAACCTGACCTGTGCCGAGTCCACGGTGCGTAACATCGTCTACGGGCTGGGCCACCAGCGTGACGTGATGGGTGCCGACCCCGGCATCGCCTGGATGCTCGACGCGTTCGGCTTCGACCCCTCCTACCCCGGACTGATGGCAGCGGCCGGGCTCAGCGCCTCGGCCTGGGCGCGGGGGCCCTACCACCAGTGGGGGCCGCGCCGCACCGTCGGCGGCAACGAGCGGATGCAGTTCCCCAGCGAGTTCGAATGGGTGTCCCCGGACGGCCGTGGGCTGCTCACCAGCTACATGCCGAACCACTACGGCGCGGGCTGGGGGCCGATGCACCGCGCCGCCGACCCGGCTGCCGCACAGACCGAGGCGCTCGCGCAACTCGCCGCACTCGCCCCGGCCGCCGCGACCCGCAACGTGCTGCTGCCGGTAGGTGAGGACCATACGATCCCGGCCCGGTGGGCCACGGCTGTGCACCGGCGTTTCGCGGAGCGGTACGTGTGGCCCCGGTGCGTGACCGCGGTGCCGCGGGAGTTCTTTGCCGCGGTCCGGGCCGAGGCGGCCGAGCGCGGCATCTGGTTCACGCCGCAGAGCCGCGACATGAACCCGGTCTACCCAGGCAAGGACGTCTCCTACATCGACACCAAGCAGGCCCAGCGCGCGGCAGAGGTGGCGGTCTGCGACGGGGAACGCCTCGCCACCCTGGCCTGGCTGGCTGGCGCGGGCTACCCGGCCGAGTCGCTGGACAAGGCCTGGCGCCAGCTGGTGTTCGGCGCGCACCACGACTCGATCACCGGCACCGAGTCCGACCAGGTCTACCTGGACCTGCTGGGCGGGTGGCGGGAGGCGTTCGAGCGCGGCGACGAGGCCCGTCACGCCGCCACGTCCCGGCTGGTATCGCTGGCCGACACCCGGCCCCCGGCGGATGGCGAGGCTGCCGCGCCGCAGGCGCAAGCCGTGGTCGTGTTCAACACCCTGTCCTGGCCGAGGCGGGGACTGGCCTCGGTCACACTTGATTTCCCCAAACCCGCCGCGACGCTGGCTGGGCAGCCCCCGGGATGGGTCGCGCTGTGGGACTCCGCTGGCGCGCAGGTGCCGTTCCTGGCGGAAGGGGTACAGCGGCATCCGGACGGGGCCCTGGCCGGGGCGACCCTGACGTTCCGCGCGGACGTGCCCGCCCTTGGCTACCGCACCTACTGGGCGGCACCCGCGCCGGGCACTGGTGAGGCCGGGTGGCGCCCCTCTCCGGGGACCATGGCCGAGAACGAGGCGTTCATCGTGCACGCGGACCCGGCGCGGGGCGGCGCGCTCACCAGCGTCCGCGACCGGCGCAGCGGGACCGAACTGCTCCGGGGGCCTGGCAACGAACTGCTGGTCCAGGAGGAGTACGACTACCACCCCAGGTGGGGTGAGGGGCCGTGGCTGCTGTCGCCCAAGGGTCCCGGCACGGGGTCCGCGCAGGGGCCGGCCAGCGTGGTGGCGCAGCGGTGTGCGCTCGGCTCGCGGCTCGTCGTGGAGTTCCGCCTGAGCGGCCTGCGGGTCACCCAGGAGACGGTGCTGTGGGACGGCCTTGACCGGGTCGAGTTCAACACCCACCTGGACGGGTCGATCGGCCAGGACCGGCTGCTGCGGGTCCGTTTCCCGGTGGACGTCCCCGGCGGCCTGCCGGTCTACCAGTGCGCGGCCACGGTCGTGGGCCGCCCGTTCGGCAGCACCGACGCCGACGTGGCTGAGCACCCGTTCACCCTGGACAACCCGGCGTATGAGTGGTTCGGCCTTGGTTCGACGGCACGTGTCCGTGCGGGCGGCCGGACCTGGGCGACCGGTGTCGCCGAAATCATCTTGCCAGGCAAGGGGGCGGTGGCCGACGAACCTGCGTTCCGGGACGCGGTTGCCGGGCTGGTGGGGGCACTGGCGGCGCAGGGGGTCACGGCCACGTGCGCCACGGCGGACGGCCCACGTTACGGGTCACTCGACCTTGACTCGAACCTGCCGGACTTCCGGATCGCCCTCGGCGGCCTGGACCACAACACCTGGACCGCCCGGCTGGCCGCGGCGATGGGCCCGGACGCCGCAGCCGAGCTCGCCGAGCGCTGCGCCATGGGTGAGACGGGCCGTGTGTGGGTGCCAGCGTCGCGCCCGCGTGAGGAGGTGTTCGTCCCCGGGGCCGACGTGCGGGGCGAGCGTGACCTGCCGGTGCTCGTGGTGGCTGGCGGCGACCTGGCAGTGGCGGTCACCTCGCTGGCCAGCAGCCTGGCTGGTGCTGAAGTGGTGGCGGACCTCGTCGAGGACGGGGAGCCCTGGGACGACGCGACGCTCGCCGGGCACACTGTCGCGCTGCTGAACCGCGGCACCCCCAGCAGCCTGGTCACCCCGGACGGAACGCTGTCCATCGCGCTGATGCGCTCGTGCAGTGCGTGGCCGTGCGGTGTGTGGATCGACGGGGACCGGCGCACCACCCCGGACGGGACCAGTTTCGCCTGGCAGCACTGGAGCCACACGTTCAGCTACGCACTGGCCAGCGGCACCGGCGACTGGCGTGACGCGGGCTTCACGCCAGCGGCCGAAGAGTACAACCACGACTTCCTGACCTGCGTGGCCACGCCCCACGAGGGTCCGCTGCCCGGGCAGGCGAGCCTGTGCGAGGTCGCTGTGGGAGCGCCGCCCGATGACGGGGCCGCGACGTCAATGCCGCGGCCGGAGGCCGTACTGTCAGCGCTCAAGCCGCGCGGCAACGGGCTGGCTTCGCTGGCTGAGGGGCAGCCACGGCGCGACGCTGGCGTGACGGTGCGGCTGCGCGACGGCGGCGGCAGGGCCGGGCAGCCCGCCACCGCTTACGTGCGCCTGTTCACGGGCATCGAGGCCGCGCACCTGAGCAGCCTGCCCGAAGACACCGACGGGCCGGCTCTGGTGGTGAACGAGGGGCGGGCCGAGGTGGAGGCACCCATCGCTGGCATGGTCACGATGGCGGTCACCCCCAGTGCTGCCACGTTCGGCGGTGCCGCGGAGACCCAGGCAGCCGAGCGGGCGGGCGGCGGGGCCGAGCCGGCGCAGCCGGTGTTCACCCGGTACTGGCTGCACGGCAAGGGGCCCGCGCCAGCCGGGAACCTGCCGGTCGCGGTGCACCTGTCCCCCGGCCGGCTCGCGCTGGCCGAGCCTGACGCAGACGAGGACTCCACCAGCCCGGAGGCCCCGTTGCCCGGGTCTTCGGTGCTGCGTCTTACCGTGGCCTGCGGGCCGCGGCCAGCCAGGGGGCGGGTGGAACTCGTCATCCCGGCGGGGATCGAGGTCCGCGGGCCAGACGGCGACCCGCCCGGGCCGTTCAGCTACGACCTGCCGGGGCGCGGCCACCAGGCCTGGAACCTGTGGGTGCGGGCGGCGCCGGGAGCCGGGCGCGGCCGGTACTTCGTCGGGGCACAGGTACGTGACGAACTCGGTCAGGTGCTGGAGGACGCCGCCATGGTCAGTGTGGGTGAGCCCCCAGCGCCAGCACTGGACCTGCCACTGGATGAACTGCTGCCGCTGCTGGCCGCCGACGACGAGGCGTTGCACGCCGAGGTCGACATGAGCCTGCGGCCAGCGTCGCTGCGGCTCGCCCCGGACAGCACAGCCGAGCTGACCGTGCACATCACCAACCGCAGCGCGGCACCGGTGCGCGGCGAGTCGCAGCTCGTCTCGCCGTGGGGCACCTGGGACGGCATCGGGCCGTGGACGCAGGGCTTCGCCGCCGAGCCAGGCGAGACCGTCGTCCTGCACTACCCGGTGACGGTCACGGCCAGGCCGGGCTGGGACGCGTGGGCTGTGGCCAAGGTGATGTACTTCGGCCGCGTCCGCTACAGCGAGGCCGTCAGCGTGGCAGTCGAGGAGTCCTCAGGCTGAGCCCAGCCGTTGAGGCTCCGGCGCTCACGCGTCCCGGAGCCGCAGCGACAGCCCGGCGGCCAGCAGCGCCGCCGTGGCCCACACAGCCAGCACGCCGAGGCCGCCCCACGGGCTGATGGGCAGGTCACGCAGGCCGGTGGTGTCCTGGATGGTCAGCCCGGCGCTCATCGGTGCGTACCGTTCCACCCGGTGCTGCCATGCCGGGTAGGCGCCGAGGAGGGCGGCCAGGAACGGCGCGAGGTACAGCAGGCCGAGCACCGTGCCGATGCTGGCCGCGGAGTCCCGTATGGCCGTGGCGATGCCCAGGCTGAGCAGGCCGGCCAGGGCGAGGTAGAGGACCGAACCGGCGGCCGCGCGCAGGGTGTCACCATGCGCCAGCGACAGCACGGGGAATCCCCGGGCCGGGGTGAAGCCGTTGCCGGGCAGGACCAGCCGCCCGGCGAGCAGGCAGCCGGCCACCGCGACGACCGCGGAGGCCAGCACCAGGCCAGTCAGCACCGCGGCTTTAGCGGCGAGCACGCCCGAACGGCGCGGCATTGCCACGAACGTGGTCCTGATCATTCCGGTGGCGTATTCGTCGCTGATCGCCAGCACGGCGAGGACCGCGACGCCCGCCTGGGCGAGCCGCACCCCGGTCAGGCTGACCTTGGTGGTGTCGGCGGTACAGAACCCACCGGCCTGGCACCGGGTGACGGCGGTCACGAGCGCGCTCACTGCGATGGTCAGCACCGCCGTACTGGCCAGCAGCCAGGCGGTGGTTGCCACGGTCCGCTGTTTGGTCCACTCCGCCCGGAGGGTGTCCCGGGCGGAGTGGGCTACGGCGGCCAGTCCCGGCGGTACATGCCGGGGTGCCGAAACCGTCCCGGCGACCGTCGTGCTCACGTGTCCCTCCGGCGGATCAGGCTCATGCGTCTCTCCTGCGGAGCAGGAAGAACGCCAAGGCGAGCGCGGCTGCTGTGTAGGCGCAGAGCACGGCGAACCCTGCCCACGGTGAGAGCGGGAAGTAGTCCGGTGGGCCGTACTGGGCGGCCGAGACCTGCGGGTATTGGGGCACGCTCTGCTGGATGGCGAACGCGGCGGCCGGTGTCACCTGGAAGAACCAGCGCGCCCCGCTGGGCGGCAGCACCGAGGTGTACCCGAGGACGTAGGGCAGCAGGACGACCGCGAACACCGTGACCACCGCCAGCACGCCGCGGCGCAGGATGGTGCCGACCGCGACGGCGAGGACCGTGGCCACCCCCAGCAGCGCGGCCGAGCCGGCAATCACCCGCAGCTCGGTGGGCCAGCCCACCGGCAGCACATACTGGCCTCCGTTGCGCGAGAGCTGGGCACCTGCGACCACGGCAAGGGCGGTCGCGGGGAGACCGAGGACGAAGGCGGCCAGCCCGGCCACGAGGACCTTGGCTGCCAGTGCCCGGCCGCGCCTGGGGCTGGCGGTCAGCGTGGTCCGGATGAGCCCGCGCCGGTACTCGGCGGTGATGAACAGCACACCCACAACCATCAGCACGAGCATCCCGAAGATCAGCCCTGCCAGGCGGTCCCCGATGGTGCCGGTGAGGTAGGTCGAATTCGTCCCCCCGGCCACGACCGGAGCGATGTCGCCCGAACCGGTGACCGTGAACCGGCCGCCCGCGGCGCGGAACCCGAGCCCATGCTGGCCGATGGTGCCGATGGTTGGGCCGTCGGCCCCGACTACCTGGCCAGCCCAATGACCGCCTGGCTGCGCCCCGCTCAGAGTGACGTGGTCGAACACACCGGTTGCCACGCTGGGGACGCTGCTCCCGCCGGTCGCGGCAAAGGACGGGAAGTTGGGCGTGAAGGTCATGGGGGACGTGACGAAGAGCCCCGCCTGCGCCACGGGGGGCAGACCGGTCAGGTGCACGGTGCCGACCTCGGCCCAGTGGCTGCCGCCCGCCGAGTCATACCCGGTGACCATGTCGCCGGACCGGGTCAGCCGCAGCCAGCGGGGGGACGCCGCCCCAGGCATGCCCGCGACGTCGCTGTTGTAGTTGGCCTGCATGCGCACGCCATGCCCACCCGTGACCATCAGCGCGGCGTAGGCCGCTCCCTGCCGGGTGCTCTGGGTGATGATGATCCCTGCCTTGGCCCATGGCACGACGCCGCGGACCAGGCTGGGGCTGGAGACAGTGCCGTGTCTGCCGGTGAGCGAGGTCACCCGGACGGTGAGGCTGCCGTACGCGGCGGCCGGCTGGCCGACGAGCGTGAAACTGTCCACCACTGCCTCGCCGCCCGGCCCGGCCGGAACGGACCGCGGCTGCCCGCTGGACCGGGTGCCGTCGTGCACGAGGAGCAGCCCGACCACGTCGATGAGCACCATGGCAGCGACCACGGCGACCAGCCACCCGCGCACGGTGCGGAACTTCGTCCACTCGGCGTGCAGCAGGTGCCGGAAGCCGTCGTCCGCGGTGCGCTGCGCGGAACGGTACGCAGTGATGCTCCCGGCGGTCATAGTGTCACTCCCCCTCTGAATTCGACCTCGTCCCTGGTCAGTTCCATGTAGGCCTCTTCGAGGCTGGCGCGGTGCGCCGAGACCTCGGAGAACGTGACCCCGGCCCCGGTCAGCAGGGCCACCACCCGCTCGGCGGTCAGCCCGGAGATGGCCAGGGTGTCGCGGCCGTTCGCGGCCACGGTGGCGCCCGCATGGGTGAGCGCCGTCATCGCCTCGGTGCGCGCATCCGTGCGCACCATGACCCGGTCCCCTGACGCGGCGGTGATCAGCTCAGCCACGCTGGTGTCGGCGATGACCCGGCCGCGGCCGGCGACGACGAGGTGGTCGGCGGTGTCCTCCAGCTCGCTCATCAGGTGACTCGACACCAGCACCGCACGGCCTTCGCCTGCCAGCGACCGGAGGAACCCGCGCATCCACACGATGCCCTCGGGGTCCATGCCGTTGAACGGCTCGTCGAACATGAGCACGGGCGGGTCGCCGAGCATCGCCGCGGCGATGCCCAGCCGCTGCCGCATACCCAGCGAGTAGCCGCCAGCCTTGCGCCGCGCGGCCGGGGCCAGGCCGGTGAGCCCGATCACCTCATCGACCCGCCGGGCGGGCAGTGCCTGGGAGTGGGCCAGCCAGAGCAGGTGGTTGCGGGCGGAGCGGCCAGGCTGCAGGGCGGCCGCGTCGAGCATCGCGCCCAGGTGGCTGAGCGGGTGCCGCAGTCTCACATAGGGCTGGCCGATGACCAGCGCATGGCCGGCATCGGCGGCGTCGAGGCCGACGATGACCCGCATCGTGGTCGACTTGCCAGCGCCGTTCGGCCCGACGAAACCGGTGACCCGCCCATGCTCGACACGGAACGACATGCCGTCGAGCGCCGGGACCGGGCCGAACCGCTTTCGCAGGCCGGACACCTCGATTGCTGCTTCCATGCGAGGAACACTAGGGACCGGCCCGCCGCAGGTCGTCCCGCTGGCGAGCCCACTTGCGCGCAGCTCACACGAGGGAGCCAGCCGTGAGGCATCCCCCGTACGGGGGACACCAAGATGCACGTGTCCAGGGACGCCAGATGCTGCGGTACTGGTCAGAATTGGTGACGTGGGTCAGCATGCGATCTCGTGGGCCAGTGCCGCCGCCCTGGCACGCCGAGCCGCCGTGGCCCGGCATGCGCCCATGGTCACCGCGGGCGTGCTCGCGGTGGCCGCGCTGGCGCAGGCGAGCTGGGCGGCCGCCAGCGCCAGCCCGGGCAGCCCCGGCGGTGAGCTGGCCTCGGTGGTGGCCTCCGACGGGTTGCTGGCCCCGGTGGTGGTGGCACTGCCCTGCCTGGTTGCCACGCTGCCGCTGGGTGCCCGCTGGCGCCAGCCGGCCACCGCAGCGGTGACGGTCTGTGCCGCCAGTATCGCGTCCCTGGTGTTCTTCGACTTCCTCACCTGGGCGGCACTGGCCGCGCAGGTCATCGTGGCCTACCGGGCCGGCCGCCGTGGCCCGCCGCTGCTGGCCGCTGGGCTCGCGGTGCCGTTCCTCACGCTCGCGTTCGTGCCGCTGCTGCACCCTGGGTCCGGGCCGGTGGCAGCGGCGGCATGGCCGTCCGCACATGTGATGGCCATCCTGGCGGCCACACTGGGACCGATGGCGGCATGCGCCGGGGCGGCCTGGCGGTTCCGCAGCATGAGCGAAGAGCACACGGCCGCCGCCGAGGCCATCGCCGACAGCCTGCTGGAGAACACGGCGCGCGGCGAGCGCGCACGGATCTCGCGCGAGCTGCACGACGTGGTGGCGCACCACATCTCCATGATCGCTGTGCAGGCCGAGACAGCCAGGCTGGCCACCCCCGGCATGCCCGCCGCAGGGGCGCAGCGACTGACCGCCATCGGGGACACGGCCAGGGCCGCGCTCACCGAGATGCGCCGACTGCTCGGCGTGCTGCGGGAAGACACCGGGCCGCCAGCCGCCAGCCGGGAGCCCCAGCCCAGCCTCGCACAGCTCAACGAACTGCTGGACGAGACGAGGGACGCGTCGGGGATCTGCGCGAGGCTCATCATCCGCGGCTGGCTCACCACCCTGGACCCGGGTGTCGAGCTCGCCGCATACCGGATCGTGCAGGAGGCGCTCACCAATGCGAGGCGGCACGCACCAGGCGCCGCGGTCGACGTCGAACTGCACTACACACACGACACGCTGGAGCTGCGTATCCGCGACAACGGGCCCGGGCCGCCCACGCTGGTGGCCGAACCTAAACCCACCGGGCACGGTCTCCTCGGCATGCGCGAACGGGCCGCGGCCGTGGGCGGCGAACTGCGCACCGGCGCGGCACCCGGCGGCGGCTTCCTGGTGCAGGCGACGCTGCCGGCCAAGGCCGAGGAGCTCTTGACATGACCGGAGCAGGCCAGGCCGTGCGGATCGTGGTGGCAGATGACCACCAGGTGGTCCGTACCGGTTTCGCCGCGCTGCTGGAGACCCAGCCGGACTTCACGGTGCTGGGCACGGCTTGCGACGGCGCCGAGGCGGTGCGGATCAGCCGTGAGCTGCATCCGGACGTGGTGCTGATGGATGTCCGGATGCCCGGCACCGACGGCATCGAGGCCACCCGGCAACTGACCAGCGACACCGGCACCACGCCACGGGTCATCATCCTGACCACCTTCGACCTGGACGAGTACGTCTACGAAGCGCTGCGCGCGGGCGCCAGCGGTTTCCTGCTCAAGGACGTGACCGCCGAGCGGCTGTTCGACGCCGTGCGGGTCATCGCGGCCGGGCAGGCACTGCTGGCACCAGCCATCACCCGTCGGCTGATCAGCGAGTTCGCCCGGCTGCGCCCGCACCAGGCGGCGTCGGCCACGCCGGCGCTGCGCGAGCTCACGCCACGTGAGACTGAGGTGCTCAGGCTGATTGCCGAGGGGCTGTCGAACCCGGAGATAGCGGCCCGGCTGGTGGTGACGGAGGAGACCGTCAAGACGCACGTGAGCCGGGTGCTGCACAAGCTCGGGCTGCGGGACCGGACGCAGGCTGTCGTGGTCGCCTACGAGTCTGGGCTGGTGACGCCGTCCTCACCTGGTCCCGGCGGTGGTCGCAGGTCGGGCGGGCGGTTCTCGTAGGGGGTGCTGAGCACCACCGTCGTCCGGGTGGACACATTGGCCGCCTCGCGGATCTCCCGCAGCAGGTTCTCCAGCGCGGCCGGTGAGGCGACCCTGACCTTGAGGATGTAGTTCTCCTCCCCCGCCACGCTGTGGCACGCCTCGATGGCGCCGAGGTGGGCGAGTCGCTCCGGTGCGTCGTCCGGGGAGGCCGGGTCGAACGGCTTGATCGACACGAACGCGGTCAGCGGCAGTCCCGCGTCTGCCGGGTCGAGCACTGCCGTGTAGCCCTTGATGACCCCGCGGCGCTCCAGGCGCCGCACCCGCTGGTGGGTCGCGGAGACCGACAGACCTGCCTGACGTGCCAGGTCCGTGAAGCTCATCCTGCCGTCACGCGACAGCAGCGAGAGGATAGTACGGTCGATCTCTTCCACGTGATCACGGTAGCGGTTCACCACTTGTCGCGCTGTGTTACTTGACTCCAGGTGCTACCTGAATCGGGCGTGCCTGGATACGCTCCGGATTAAGCGTTTGGTACGGTGAACCGCTGCCCCACGGGTGCAAGGGCGCCGCGCATTGTCACAAACCGCGGACCAGGATCGGAGCACGACGATGGCAGAGATCGTCCTTGACCATGTCAGCAAGGTCTACTCAGGCGGGGTCCACGCGGTGGACCACCTGAGCCTGGATATCCAGGACGGCGAGTTCATGGTCCTCGTCGGCCCATCCGGCTGCGGTAAGTCCACCGCGCTGCGCTCCATCGCCGGCCTGGAGGAGATCACCTCCGGCAACATCAGCATCGGCGGGCGGGTCGTGAACCACCTCCCCCCCAAGGACCGCGACATCGCGATGGTCTTCCAGAACTACGCGCTCTACCCGCACATGACCGTCGAGCAGAACCTCGCGTTCGGCCTCCAGCAGCGCAAGACCCCCAAGCCTGAGATCAAGCGCCGGGTGACCGACGTGGCGCGCATGCTCGGCATCGAGGATTACCTCAAGCGCAAGCCCGCCGCTCTGTCCGGCGGCCAGCGCCAGCGGGTCGCCATGGGCCGGGCAATCGTGCGGGAACCGCAGGCGTTCCTCATGGACGAGCCCCTGTCCAACCTCGACGCCAAGCTCCGGGTGTCGATGCGCGCCTCCCTGAGCCAGTTGCATGAGCGCCTCGGCGTCACCACCGTGTATGTGACCCACGACCAGGTCGAGGCCATGACGCTGGGCCAGCGTGTCTGTGTGCTGCGCGACGGCCAGCTCCAGCAGGTGGACACGCCACAGGAACTGTTCGACCACCCGGTGAACCTGTTCGTAGCCGGCTTCATCGGCTCGCCCTCGATGAACTTCGTGGCCGCGGAACTGGTACGCGACGACGGGCCTGCGGTCACCTTCGGCGGCCACCGGCTCCCCTTCCCCTCACACATGATGGAGAGCAAGCCCGGCCTCAGTAACTACCTGGGCCGTGAAGTGATCCTCGGGATCCGCCCGTCCGACTTCGAGGACGCCCGGTTCGCCGAACCGGACTGGGCGCGGATGACGACGACCGTGGAGGTCACGGAGAAGCTGGGCAGCGAGATCCACGTCATCTTCACCCTGGACGCGCCACTGCTCCACCACCCGAGCATCACCCAGGCTAGGACAGACAGCGGAGCCGAAGACGAGGACGCGGCTGCGGTGCTCGCGGGTGGCAAGTCACTGTGGACCGCCCGGGTGGCAGCACGCAGCGCTGTCGCGCCGGGGCAGCCGGTGGAGCTGGCCATCAACACCGCCAACATGCAGTTCTTCGACCCTGACACCGCGCTGACGATCGGGCACCCGGACACCGTGGCGGCGACTGCTTCGGCCGCAGCCGGGAACTAGCGGAACCCCTGCGAAGGGCGGGGAGGCGGTCCGCCTCCCCGCCCTTCGGTGTCGACGGTGCGCCGGGGGCAGATGGGCCGGGGCGCCTACAAGCCTGCTTGCTGCACTATGGCGTTGAAGATCGCCAGTTGCCCCTCCGGTGTCGGGTGCATTGGCGAAGGGTATTTCCGGCCGAGCCAGTGTGACCCGTCCGGGTAGTTGATGGACGGTCCGTAAACCCATGGGTCGGCCGAACAGAATGTGTGGCCGGCCATGATGTCTGTGCCGCCATACCATCCCGTCAGGTCGACGAACTTCACGTTGAGATTCGAGTCGTCGTGTTGTGCGACTTGAGTCTCCTGCTGGATATTCTGGTCTAGTGACTGGAGTCCGTTAACGATCCAGGTCTGCTCACCAGAGGTTATTCCTATCGGATTGAGGAGCCCGTTACCCGAATCGATACAGCTCTGGTTGTAGGTGTTCCCGTATGGGTTGTAGTAGTCGGTTACGACTACCGTGAGTTGCTGGCCCGCCGGCAGGTCCTGTGCCGCCCTGTTGTTCAGTTCCGTCAGGACAGTGCCCAGGTCAGTTGCTTCGTTGGCGAGTTCAGCGTCCAACTCGGCCGTGTTGCTGGCTGACCCACATCCAAGGTCGATCGTGTAGCACTGGGTCATCCAGTCCCCGAAGTCGATGTCATCGGCTCCGACTGTCAGCAGGACGGCCGCTGGTGCGTCCGGGTTGTGATCGAAAAGAGGGTTCGCCGCGTCACAGCCCGAGCATCTGGGAATGCTGCTGCTGCCCAGTTGGGCGGGCACGATCTGATCGGGAACTGGTCTGGCATTTTTGTCGAACGGCTGGAAACGAAGGACTCCAGCCGGAGTGTAGCCACCCGACTGGTTCTCTTCGGCCAGCGCGCTCGCGCCGGTACAGGCCATGTTGTTGACCGTGTACCCCTCGAACTTGACGAAGAACAGGCTAGAGGCGGCGTTCGACTGATGGCAGTCCTGGAAATTGCCGCCCAGCGCCACCGTCGTGTTATTCCACTTCGGGCTCGATGGGCCACTCCGGACCCAGCCAGACCCGTTCCAGTAGAAGCCGTAATTGACCCCCTCCCCGGCGGCGACACTGTCGCCGAGGACCACCATGCGCCCGTCACCTATGGGCGGGCTGGTTGACCGCAGACCGCTCCACGACAGGGTGGCGAAACTGTTGGACGAGATGCCGGTCACGTTGGACACCCCGGTGACCTGGACCGGGGTGGTGTGCTGGTTTGCGTCCCCGACGCCGAGTTCCCCAAACACATTGGAACCCCACGCCCAGACCGTGCCGCTCTTCGTGATGGCCCAGCTGTCCGCATTCGCTGCGGCGAGCGAGGCCACATGGGACAGGGTGAGCTCGACCGGCGACCGCCAGCCGGTGGGGCCGCCGTCACCGACCTGCCCGTACTGGTTGGACCCCCAGGCCCAGACATGGCCGCTCGTGTCGATGGCCAACGCATGGTCGGCGCCTGCGACGATGCGCTTGATCGCTGGCAGGCCGGTGACCTGGCTGGGCCCATGACCTTGACCGCCGTAGTCGAACCCCCAGGCGTAGACGTTGCCGTTGCCCGTCACCGCGTAGCTGTCGTTTCCCCCCGCGGAGACCTCAACGACATTCGACAGGTTGGGGATCTGGAACGGTGTCGGCCAGAGCGAGGCACCATTGTTCGGGTCACCGAGCTGGCCCGCGAAGTTCCTGCCCCAGGCCCAGACATTGCCGCCCGAGGTCAGTGCCAGCGTGTGGTCATCACCGGTCGATACGGATTTGATGCTGGTTGGCAGGCCGCTCACCAGGGCCGGTGTGGGGTCATAGCTGCCTCCAGCGGCGGGCGTCCGGCCGAGGTCGCCGTAGGTGTCATTACCCCAGCTGTACAGGCGACCGCTGCTGGTCAGGCCGAGGCCGAACTCGTCCTGGCCAGCGCTGACCTGGACGACCGGCGGGAGCAACACGTGCACCGGGGACGTCTCGCGATAACTGGTACCACCATCCCCGAGCTGCCCCTCATCGTTGCGGCCCCACCCGGTGACGCTGCCGTCAGCGTGGAGCGCGAGAACACCCGGACCCGCACTGATCTGGGTAATGTAACGCTCCGGCGTCGCCGGAGTGCCGATGCCCCCGGGGTTCCCGGGGTACGGAAACGGTGGTGCGATCACGTCGGTGGTCGAGCCGTTGCCGATGTAACCGTAGTAGTTGTATCCCCAGCCTCTCGCGTTGATCGTCGGATCGGTATCCGCACGGGCAGGGAGTGTCGCCGTCAGCGACATGGCGGATGTGGCCAGGAAAAGAGAGAGCGCAGCAACCAATGATGCTCGCCGTGGACGGTTTCTCAATGCACTCCACCTGCTCCTTGAGGGCGATGCCTGCTTCGTGGCAGGGCGCCATCGGTATCCATGACGAACGGAAGTCCGGGACGCTTGTATTACCTGCCCGCCAGACCATCATCCCCGCCCATATCTGGCCCAGTTGCCATCGCCCGCATAACCACTTCGCACCGGCGACTGGATGACCACAACGCTTGCCGGCGTTTGCACACCAGCCTAGCCACGTGCGTATCCATGATAGAGGCGGAAGCCGGCCCAGGCGAGAGCACAGACAGGAATGCAGAAGCCCTGATTCCTAATCACCGCCAGCACGATACTGCCGCGGTCAGGGTCGACCTGCGTGACCCCTGGATCGCCGCCCGCCGCGTCAATCCACGCACCACGCCAGCCCAACTACACCCCGGCCGCCTACATGGCCTCCAGCACCTGACCCAGTTCAAGAAGCTGTTGGGTCCCCCTCAAGCTCTCCTGTTAAGGAACTCTATCCGGTAGGGTTCCTGGTCATGGCCGAGCCTCCTGCTGATAGCCGCGCGCCTGGTCGGCCGCTGCTGAGGTGGGAGAGAGCAGTCGCCATCACCATTGGGGCGGCCTTCGCCGGAGTGGCGATCTATGCATTGTTCAACAGCGCTAACCAAGCTGGTACTGCCGCACTGCTGCTCGTGGCAGCTGCCTTTTTGCTCATCGGTGTCCAGGGGACGGCTCTTATCCGTTTCGGGACCGGCTCGACGTCTGTGGAGCTGGATCGAAGAGCTGCGGCGGCAGTCCAGCGGGCCGACGAGGTGGCCGAGGTAGACCCGCAGTTGGCGATGGGCATCCTGGAGGGCGCGGCGATCATCGAACCGAGAGTAGGTCCGGCGGCGAGCGCCTTCCGCGCAATCAGCTACGAGAATGCCGTAGGCCAGGCGCTGGGACGCGTCCAGCCAGATGGCGCCGCCGTTACGGTGGCAGAACCACCTGTGGACCTTACCGTTCTCTCACCCTCGGGGAAGGTGCTGGTATCTGTCGTCTATCGACGCAGCCGCAGCCTCCAGCAGATCGATCTTGCGCCGCTGGTTGGCAGCAGGCAGTTGGAGAATGCGGTTGGCGGTCTGGTCGTCACCAACCAGGCCCTGTCATCAAGTGTTGCTGGCTATATCGCCGACGCCGCGAAGAGGGGTATCACGCTCGAGGCCGTGACCTGGGATGGCCCAGAAGATGATCACGATCTGGGAAGAGCGCTGAGCCGGCTGCTGAATCCTGCGAGTCCCGGCCAGGTGCATTAGACGGGTTTGCTTAAACGCGCTGCACGTGCCCCAGCTTGCATCGGCAGCAGCTGGGCCTGGCCGAGCCCATGACCTCTACCGGGCTCATGGCTGCAGACGAAGCCGCCCGCCTGAGCCGGGCCGATCCGCCCCGGCTCACCGCGACCCCGAAAATGCCCTGGTCAGCTAATGAACGGCTGGCTGCCGTCCCGGGTGACACCGCCGAATAAGTTGGGCTGCGGCGGGTAGCTGGTGACCGTGGCTAGAGCGAGAACTGTAGCCGGGCGTGCCGTCCCCGGCATTGTCGTGTTCTTCTTCTGGGTGGTCGTGGCAATCCTGGCCATCATCCTGCTGGCATTCATCGTGAACTGGGCTGGCGGTGGAGCACTCAACCTGAGGGTCGGGCACTTCTTCCTGAACGTCGGGTTCACCTGATCAGCCCGGCAGTCGTCACCTGAAGTAGCGCATGGTGCGCACTTGCCGATTCGCCCGCGTGCTTGCATTCGGGCAGCGAACCCGCAGGTGTCGGTGCCGCCCGGTGAGGGCCTGACGGTCGAGGGTGGCGGTATCAGATCCGGTGGCCAGTGCTGCGCGGCCATGACCGGCCAGCGACCACAGCTTCGAAGCCGCCAGCGCCGGCATCGGGCGACCAGGGCGAAGAACACGGCCGCCGCATGGTGCGGGTGTGCGGCAACGGCGAACCGGGGTTCAACTGGGGTGTGACTGACTGGTGCCAGTGCGCCAGTCTTCCAGTGCCGTACGCCAGCGGTCGGTCTGTGCGGTGCTCCGCGGCCAGGATCTGGCCGTAATGGAGAAGGCGACCGACTCACCGGCAGTGGTGCGCATCTCGATCTGGCGCGATCGGTACGGCCACCGTCCCGGGGTTATCTCAAAACCCTGGACCTCGCTGCGATGCCATGCCCGCGTCCGGAATGGGCTGCGGTAGGTGAGGGTATCGCCGGCGGCAGTGACCCGGTACCGGGCGGCGAGCATGACCGGTGCCAGCCATGGCAGCCACACGAAGACAAGGAAGAAACCCCGCGGATCATGCTCGGCGGCTGCACCGGCCACCATCAGGAGGCAGAGAAAGCCGATCCAGGCAACTATGAAGACCAAGCCCCAACGAGGAGGCCTGATATGCACAACAGGCTCGATGGCTGGCTGCACGTGCCCACTCTGCCCCTCAAGCAGGCGTCGAGTGAAGTCGTAGACCATGCCCACCACGCCGGCGAGCGTGAGGCGGCGCGCAGTATCTCTGATGACGCGGGCCAGCCACCGATGTCGGTGGCTGGCCGCGAATTCTGGCCAGGCTGGCCTGTCTAGGTATTGACCGCGCGAGGGCAGACGGGCCTGGCCAGGAGCCCTACTCTGCCGTGAGCCGGCTTCTGACGGATCGTTGCCATCAAGAAACTAGCAGGCCCTTTAGGAAGCCAACGACCCCTGTCTGGGGCCTGAATCCGCCGCGCTCTGTCGCGAGCGAGTACAAAGCAACAGCAAAGAGAGGTATTAATGCGATGAGTGCCAAGATGTTCTGGCGGCGGCAGTGTGTTCTCAGCGCCTCCAGGGCTGCGCGTCGATCTGCGGGGATCTCGCCGTCACCGGCGGCCTTCTGAGCCCTGTCAAATACCCGCTCAACATGCTCGGCATTGGTACGCATTATATGTACGTAAGCGGCTGACAGGTAGCCAGCGTAAGCCAGGATGGCTGCTGTCCACGAGGTCAGATCGCCGACGCGCGCGAGCACAAGCACCGGCAGCCAGCCGACAAAAACTGCCAGGAGAAGACTGACAAACGAATCCTGCAGGACACCGGCCAGGGGTGCCGCCGGCACGAATTGTCGCGGTGGCTTGCTGCGGTGCAAGGACTTTGCGGCGAGAAACGGCAAGAGCAGTATCGCGGCAACGCTGATGACCAAGAATCCGATCGATGCAGCCAGGTTCGATGGTTTACCCCGGATCATAGAGGCTGAGCTCACGAGCCATAGGGTCGTTGATCCCCCTGCCATGCCAGCGAGAGCAGCAATCGTCTTAACGGGGCCATCCAGCGGCATGTTCTGGAGCTTGGCCATGTTACCAGTGATGGCTTCGGCGACAAAGAGGCCGACGATCACCGACATGAAAATGCCGATCAGCATGCCTGCAAAGCCGGACGGCTGGGCTATAGCGAACAATACAAGCTGGCATACCACCCAGGTGGACAGGCCAGTGGCGCTTACCACGGCTTGGGGTGAAGGCCTATTCGCAGCAATGAGCAACGTGAGTGTTACCACTATGAGCACGGCACCCGAAGTGATGAGCATCACGACAGCCGATGCATTCCATGCGCCGACCTTCCAGTCCTTCGCTGGCGTCGTGCCTATGACGAATGAAAGCAGCGAAAGCAACGCCAGGCACGTGATCCCGCCAATTACTTGATATGCGTTCTTCTTCAGCAGCGATAGGGCGGCCGCGTCTACCTCCGCGTTCTCGCCGGTGATCACCGGCTCAAAACGATCGTAGATCGAAGGCGCGACGACAAAGAGCGTCAGGGGAAGTCCCGCGAACCCGAACCATAGGGGATGCTCTCCTCCGTCTGCGAGATATACCCCCGCGCAGGCAAGCCCCAGCATCACCCATACAGGAAACACTCCGGACTCTTTCAGAGTCCAGGAGGCGGAAGAATCCGCCAGACGCACCAGAAGGAACCGCTCGGCGGCTGCCAGTACCATACCGACGGCCAACGCCACGGCTATGGGGACGAACCGGACCTTGGTGGCATCGGCCGCGACAACTATGGGCCCTGCCAGGGAGACTCCGATCAGTGATGCCGCGATGGCACGGTGTACGACGCGTGGATGCTCGCCAATCGGACTGAGGGCGACCCCGCCGAACATCGCGGCGAAGGCCAGCAGGAGCGAGTGGCCACGAAAGACTGAGCCCGGCCAGAAGACAGCCATGACAGCGGCGGCCGGGATGGCAGATGCCATGGCAAGGACAGCGGGCGTCTTAAAATCGCGCCAATGCGTCGCGAAAGCCGTCAGCACATAAACTACCAATAGCGTCCCGCCGGGGAGAACGAACGTCTGGGCACTCAGCGGATCCGCGCCAGCCCGCACGTTGTCAAGAGCAAGCAATCCAGCAAACGTTACAGGTGGACATGTGATGGCGAACGCCCCCGGCATGCGCAGGCGACATAGCACCTGCGAGGTGGATGCGCTGTGCAGGCGCAGCCACAATGCTGTGCCGAGCGCCGCAAACAACGCGGAGGCCAGAGACAGGAACACGGCGTGATACCAGCCGGCGAAATTGAACGTATGAGGTGCTGGTATGGTCCAGTTCAGAGGTGTGCTCGCGGACGCCTTCCAGGAGATCTGAGTAGCTACCCCCACGGCGCCACCGCCCAGTGCGGCACCCGCTATCGCCAGGCGCGCACGCCGAGGCCATGAATCTTGTACTGTGGCCGCGCGGACCAGGCCGTACGCAAGCAAAGGCAGCAGGAATCCATCACCTATAGTCGCCGAGCGGTAGGTGTAGAGGCCCCTGAGCCTTGGTGAAAAGCTCATCACCGCACTTGCCACGCTTAGCGCACCGAAACCGAATACCAGAACCGCTGCTGCAACTGCGATCCCGGCCGGCCGCGGGCTGAGCCTAGGCATGACCGACAGTCCCGTGTGACCGTTGCCGGCGGCCTGCTCGCCGTGAATTGTCACCGCTTCCCCCAACTTCGTTGCAGTTCAGACGATAGTCGAGGTTGCATACCTCAGTCAGCGGTTATTGATGGGATTCCGAATCGCGAACTCGCAGAGCCCGCTGACCACGCCAACGGCCTGGGGCGGCCTCGTCCACCGGCTGACCGCGTCGGCATTTCAGAGGTCGAAGATGGTCAGCCATTCGGCGGTGCGCGGGCGGTAGCCGTCCATACGCTGGATAGCGGATCAGCGGACGTGCGGGCGACTCACATGACGTCCTGCTGGTGGCGGTCAGGCGGGATGCCTGCCCGCTGGGGTGTCGAGACCGATGAGGCGGGCTACGGCCTGGTCGGCCATGGGCTCGAGTGGGCCGGGCCATGGGAAGCCGGGGGCATTGAGGCGCAGCAGCACCAGGCCGTGCAGCGTTGCCCAGACCTGGGCGGCCAGCCATTGTGGGTCGTCGCCGGCGTGGGCCAGGCCGGCTTGCTGGCAGCGGCTGATCGAGTCGGCCAGGGCCTGGAAGGCGGGCAGGTCCACGGGCGGCCGGGCCGGGTCGCCGGTGGGTGCGTGCTGGCTGAACAGGTACCGGTAGGGGCCGGGGTTGGCCAGCGCGAAGGCGGTGTAGGCGCGGCAGCGGGCCAGCAGCGCCGTGGCTGGGTCGTCGCGCTCCTCGCTGGCGGCGTCGCGGGTTTGGGCGAATTCGGCGAAGCTGCGCTGCACCACCGCCATCTTCAGCTGGTCGACGTCGGGGAAGTGCCGGTAGATGGAGGGGGCGGCGATCCCGATGCGCCGGGCCACGCCGCGCAGCGTCAGCGTGGTGTCGTCGCCGGTCTCGCCGATCATCTCACTCGCTGCGGTGATGATCTCTTCCCGCAGCCGGTCGCCCTCGCCGCGCCGGTTCCGCGGCCGGGCTGGGGCCGGCTCGGCCGCGGCAGCCTGCGCCATCATCACGCCACCTCCCCGGCCACCCGGCCCTCGGCCAGGTAGACGCCAGTGAAGACCACCCCACCGGCCGTCCCGGCGGTCAGCAGCAGCCAGGCCCGCCCTGGCAGGGCATGGCCATCCAGCCCAGCGCGCGGCAACTTGCGAGTGATGGTCCGGCCCGCCATGGCCGGTACCTGCCCAGTCGTCGGGACTCCTTCGGATAACGATGTGACCTTACGATGTAAGCTAACGCCACTTGGTCACATTGTCAACACCGTCTTCCGGCGCGACCCGCGCTGCAGGATGTGACCCGTCCCGAGGTGAGGCGCTGGTCAGCGTTGCGTTTGGAAAGGCTCGATGAGCTGCTCGGCCAGGAGCAGGGGGCCCGGCACGGCCGCCCCGGCCTGCTCGACCGGGACAGGGCGGCCGTCCAGGCCGGTCCGGCCCACAGCGGTGTTGCGGGAGGGGAACCGTGCACGGCCGGCCAGGATGTCCCAGACCGTCAGCACGACGCCGAGGTTGATGCTCTGGTCCTCGCGGTCGTGGTGCAGCCGGTGGTAGACCGGGCTCACGATCAGCCGGCCCGCGGGGCCGAAGGTCCACCCGAGGTTGGCATGCTGCAACGTGCCGATACACACATAGACCGTGATCAGCACCGGGTCGAGGGGGCGGCCCGGCAGCAGCACCACGACCGGGACCGTCGCCAGCACGAACCCTGTCGTGTGCATCAGCGGATGGGCCCGGAAGGACGTGAGTACGCTCAGCTCCTCCTGGCTGTGGTGCAGGGCGTGGAAGCGCCAGAGGAAGCCGAGCCGGTGGTCGGCGTAGTGGGCCAGCCAGTTGGCCGCGTCCATGGCCACGATGGCGGGTGGTACGAGCAGCCAGCCCGGCCACTGCCGCGCCGAATGCAGCTCGACCCAGCCCACATGACTGCCGATCAGTGCCGCCGCCCCGACGCTGAGCAACGTCATGAGCGGGATCACCACCAGGGCGTGCAGGGCCAGGTAGCACGCATCCTGGATGTGGCCGCGGGCCAGCACCGGACGTGGCTCCGCTGGCCATATCCGCTCGCACATCCCGACCACGACGACCAGGGTCACCAGAGCGGGCGCGGCGAGTTCCGCCCAGCCTGCTCTGAGCACGGTTTCCAGGCGGCCCTGCCTGGCGAGATCGGCGGCCCCGGCCCACACGATGATGACCGTGACCCCGGCCAGCGCAAACGAGGAGGGGCACAGCCGCCGCCACCGCGCCAGCCGGACCCCTGCCCGGCCCCTGGCAGCGGCCAGGGCCTGACCCGAAACAGCCAGCCCTGGGTGACCTCCGGCCGCTCCTGCCCGCACTTGGACCTGCGAACCAGACACCACAGCTCCCGGCTCATGCCGGCGCGCCGGCTCGCCTGCCAGCGCGCCTCGCTGACTTCAGCCTACGGCCAGCCACAAACCCCGCCCTGGATGCGGCAGGCATTGGGCCGCTAGCCGAGCCGGACCGTGGCCGTCAGCCGCAGCCCACGCGAGGACCGGCCCACCTGCACCAGGAACTCGCCAGGCGGCCACGTCCAGGCCCCGGCGGCTTCGTCGAACACCCGTGTCGCCCGCCCAAAAGCCGCCACCCACCACGCCGTTCCGCACCCTCCGGGCCTGCCTGGCCGTGCGAGCCACTTATCACGGATTGTGGCTGTTGTTTTATCCGGTTTGTGCCCAGGTGCGAAGCCAGAACCCGTGATATGTCGCCCGGTGCCCGGGCCGAGGGGGGATGAGGGGGGACCCGGGGGGGTGGGTTAGGGGAGGGTTACTACGCTGCGGAGGACTTCGCCGCGGGCCATTTTGGCGAACGCTTCCTCGACGTCGCCCAGGGCGATGGTCTCGGATACGAATTTGTCCAGCGGGAGGCGGCCTTGCAGGTGCAGGTCGATGAGCATTGGGAAGTCACGTTCTGGGAGGCAGTCGCCGTACCAGGACGACTTCAGCGCGCCGCCGCGGCCAAACACGTCCAGCAGCGACAGGTCCAGGCGCATGTCTGGCGTGGGGACACCGACGAGCACCACGGTGCCCGCCAGGTCGCGGGCATAGAACGCCGCCTTGTAGGTCTCCGGCAGGCCGATCGCCTCGATCACCACGTCGGCGCCATTGCCGTCGGTCAGCTCGCGGATCCCGGTCACCACGTCGGAGGTCTGTGAGTTGATGACGTGGGTGGCGCCGAACTGGCGCGCCCACTCCAGCTTGCGGTCGTCGATGTCCACCGCGATGACCATCCGTGCCCCGGCCAGGCTCGCGCCGAGCACCGCGCCGTCGCCCACGCCACCGCAGCCGATCACGGCGACCGAGTCACCCCGCGTGACACCACCGGTGTTGATCGCGGCACCGATCCCGGCCATGACACCGCAGCCGAGCAGCCCCGCGACCTCCGGCTTGACCGCGGGGTCCACCTTGGTGCACTGCCCGGCGGCGACCAGCGTCTTCTCCGCGAACGCGCCGATGCCCAGGGCGGGGGACAGCACGGTCCCGTCGGGGAGGGTCATCTTCTGAGTGGCGTTGTGCGTGGCAAAGCAGTACCAGGGCCGGCCGCGCTTGCAGGCCCGGCACTGCCCGCACACCGCACGCCAGTTGAGGACCACGAAGTCACCCGCGGCCAGGCCGGTCACCCCGTCCCCGACGGCCTCCACGACCCCCGCCGCCTCGTGGCCCAGCAGGTAGGGGAAGTCCCCGCCGATGCCACCCTCGCGGTAGTGCAGGTCGGTGTGGCAGACGCCGCAGGCCTGGACCCGGACGAGGGCCTCCCCCGGCCCCGGGTCGGGGACCATGACCGTGGTGAGGGTCACCTCGGCTCCCTTGGCGCTGGCGATGACGCCCTTCACCTCATGTGCCATCAGGTCACGTCCTCTCAGCTCGCCGGGGCAGAGGAGCCATCCATCACCCGGGTCACCCGGTGCCCGGACGCGGCTCGTGGGCGATGATACGGCCCTGACTCGCGGCATGGACAGCGGCGCAGCCGGCTGGAAACGGGACACCACGAAAAGCGCCCCAGCCCCGCGCCCGCACATGGCCGCGGCTAGTCTGGCGCGGCGAGCACTCGAACCTGCGGTCTGAAGAGGTTGCGATGGGACGGCCAGAGCGGGCGGTGGACCCGGAGTTAGGCCCACTGTCGCGTCTTGCCTGCGACCTGCGCCAGTTGCGCCGCGACGCGGGCTCGCCGAGTTACCGGGAGCTTGCCAGGCGCACGCGGTACTCGGCGAGCGTCCTCTCCCGGGCCGCCGGTGGCCGCGACCTGCCGTCGCTCGCGGTGACCTTGGCCTATGTCAACGCCTGCGGTGGTGACACCAGGACTTGGGAGGCGCGCTGGCGAGACCTGGCCGTGCAGCAGTTGCCGGCTGCCCCGCCTGCGGCCCACGGGGCGGGGCCCGGAAACGAGCCAGGACCGGGGACGAACGGGACCACCAGTCCCCCCGGGCCGTCGGATCCCAGGGATACCGGTGACGGCCCAGACTCTGGGGAGGACGGGCACCGGGGTGCTCCCAGACAGTCACGCGCCAGGGCCGGGCGCCGCCCCTACCGGGTGGCGGGCGTTGGCTTGCTGGGTGTGGTGGTGGTCGGTGTGGCGGGAGGCTTTGCGGCGATGGCCGCGGCCGGCCCGGATCCGGCACGGCCGGAGGGTCAGACGGTGCCACGTACCGTGCAGCATGAGGCCTGGCAGCTCCCGTCGGATGGGGCTGACCCGAAAGCCGCCCACTGCACCGCCGACGCGGTGACCATCGCAGCGGCCACGGTCCGTGTGAGTGGACGTGCTGTCGCAGCCGGGCACGTGTTTCCCGCCGGGACAGCTATCGGCACAGTGGAGCTGCGGTATTCGGCCCGGTGTCACGCGGCCTGGGCGCGCGTGACACCAACGGAGGCCTTCGACCACCCCTTGTCGGGCCGCGAGACGGTCGGCGTGGTCCGCCCCACCGACGGGGCGTCGACCAGCTTCCGCCCTGGCTTCGTCGAAGAGGCATACAGCGATGTGCTCCGGGCCGGCCGCGGCTGCGTGAGCGCGTACGCAACGTTCGACATCGCCGACGGGCACACCGCGAGCGCCCGCACCCCCTGCCGCCAGCACCCCTAGCCACTCACGACCCACACTGCACACCGGCCACGGCGAGCCGCAGACCCAGACGGCCTGCGGCCGACGGTCTCGCTTTGGCGGTTAGTGTGCGAGCCAGGCAGGTTCCCCGTCGCAGGCAACCAGTGCCGCCGGCCTGGCCGCGTAAACCATGTGACCGGGCGCAACATGCGGAGATAGCGTCCCGCCATGAGTGACGGTACTCCGCGGGTGCCGCTGCGGTCACTCCTCCACGACTTCACCGGAGCAGACGCCGAACTGTCCTTCCGGATCCCGGCCGCTGCCGGACTGGCTGCTGGTCTCCACCACCTGGCGGACTCAACCGGGCACTGCGTAAAAGAACACGGCCAACTCCCCGCAGCCGACGCCGCCGCCCGGGCACCGTCAGCCGCCCGCCGGAACTTCGGACTCATCACCTGCCGCTACGACATCGCAGGTCACAGACCCAACTCACGACTTTGCCGTGTCCCCGGCGCGAAGACCGGCCTGCCCCCACCGTGGTGCTGGCAGGCCGGCCAGGACTACCTATTAACTGCGGAAGCAGAAGGCGTTGGTGACTGTTGTAGAAGTACAAGCCGGAGAACTCGCACTATCCCCACCGGTCACTTCGTTGAGGTCTTCGATCGCCAGGTCCTCGATACGGTTGTCCATTTCCGGTCTTCCTTTCGTTTGTCAATGGCGGTCAGCCGTTCTTGACCGACATTCAAGCGGCGGTGCTAGGCGTGGGTCAGCTGGCGGTCTCGCCGCACGGAACACATCCGCAGGAAACCGGGCAGCGTCGGCCGGTCAGCCTGTCAGGTGGCACAGGGAGGCGGCAAAGCCGGCCATGAGGCCTGAAGCAGTCTGAGGGTGCGCTGCGGGTCGCGGGCATGGTAGCGGTTGGCGGCGGCGATGTTGGCGTGGCCGTCCAGGCGGAGGAGGCTGCTGGCCAGGCTGCGCAGCGTCGCCATGACGTGGCGCGCGTTTCTTGTCCTGACCAGGGATTTGCCTTCCTGGCAGGTGACATCGCGGACCCAGGCATGGTTTGGCATCAACCCCCAGGAGCCAGAACGATGGGCCGGATCACGCGCATGCCGGACGAGTCCGGGCTGCCCCCGGGACCGCGAAGGGACTTCGTGGGGTTCTTGTTTGAACTCTCCCGGCTTGCACGACGTCCACCTCTGCGCGAGATCAGCCAGGTGGTCACCAGCGGTGATTACCGGGGACAGCGAGCACCGAGACCATACGAAAGATGCTGCACGGGTCGACGGTGCCGCCCCAGTGGGACACAGCTGAGGCTACGGTGCTGGCGCTCTGCGAGCTAGCCAGATTGGACCCTGATGACAAATTCGAGCACATGGGCGAGGATGGCACACCGCGAAGTCACCTGGAGCGACTGCGGCACCGTGCGCTAGACCAGCCGAACCTTTTCTGCCAGCGCAGTAGGTATAGCAATCCGTAGGACCGTGAACCGCCGTTTTAGAAAGCCTACAGCCCACATTCAGCCTTCACCGCCAAACACACACCGGCGAGGTCACGGCATTACCGATGCCTCTTGCTGTTATCAATATGACCGAAGGCGGTTGTTGGGTTGGTTCCGGACAACCCGGCGCGCTAGCACACCAAC
>DASYYE010000435.1:0-42581 GCA_035946955.1 Streptosporangiaceae bacterium
GGCAGCCACCACGCCACCGAGGACCCCACCGAAGACGACTCCATGCTCGTCGACACCGGGCTGGCCCAGCGGCTGCTCACCAGCCCCATCGTCCTGCTCCTCGTGGCGCTGACCGTGGTCGCGCTGGTCGCGGAGCACTCGCTGCTCGGGCCCAGCCCACTCGGCGGCGGCGCACTCATGCCAGCGTGGGGTGGGGTCTCGGACCTGTGGCAGGAGTATTTCCAGGGCTTCCATCCGGCGGGCATCGGTTCGGCTGCCAGCACACCCCCTTATGTCGTGGTGGTCGCCCTGCTGGCAACCATCCTGGGCGGCAAGCCGTGGCTGGCCGTGGACGTGATGCTGCTCGGCAGCGTGCCGCTGGCGGGCCTCACATCGTTCCTGGCGAGCCGGCGCATCACCCGTTTCACCTCGGCCCGTGTGTGGCTGGCCGTGACCTACGCGCTGCTGCCGGTGGGCATGGGTGCGGTGGCCAGCGGGCGGCTCGGCACCGCGGTCGTGCTCGTCCTCCTGCCGCTCGCGGGTGTGCTGGCCGGCCGGGTCTTCAGCAGCCCGCAGCGGCGCGCCCGGCGCGCGGCCTGGGCGCTGGCCCTGGTGGTCGCCGTTGCCACCGCGTTTGTGCCGCTGGTCTGGCTGCTGGCGGTGGCGGGCATGGCCGCCGGGGCGCTCGCCTTCGGGCGTGGCCACCCCCACCGCTTGGTCAATGCCGCAGGCGTGGCCGTTGTGCCGCTGGTGCTGCTCCTACCGTGGAGCATCGGCCTTCTCAGCCACCCGGCCCAGTTCTTCCTGGAGGCTGGCGTCCCCACGCCGGGACTGGCGAGCCCGGCACTGCCCTGGCGGTCCGTGCTCCTGCTGTCTCCTGGCGGGCCTGGCCTGCCCCCCTACTGGGTGACCGGTGGCCTGCTCGCCGTGGCCGCTGCCGCGCTCCTGGTCAGCAGGCGCCGCGTGCTGGTGCTGACCGGGTGGGGCGCGGCCGTGGCAGGGCTGGTCGTCGCGGCTGCCATGAGCCGGGTCCGCGTGGTCACGCCGGATGCGCTCACCCCCGTCCAGGGGTGGCCCGGAGTGCCGCTGATGCTGGCGGGCGGCGGCTTGGCACTGGCGGGCGTCGCGGTGGTGGAGACCATGCCCCGCCTGTTCCGCGAGGGCCGCTGGCGTAGCCAGCGCGGGTTCGTCGGCGTGGCGCTGGCAGCGGTCGCGTGCTCGGCACCTGCCCTGGCCGGGGCCATGTGGGTGGTCTCAGGGGCCGGTGGCACGGTCGCCCCGGTCGCCGGGCCCTTGCTGCCGGAGTTCGTGTCGGCGTCCGCGGACAATGGGGCGCAGCCACGGACGCTGGTCCTGCAGGCCGCACCGGGCGGCGCGGTGGAGTACTCCGTGCTGCGTGACTCCGACCCGCTGCTCGGTTCGGAGGGGCTGCCCCCGCCAGCATCCGCGGCGCATGCGCTGAGCCTGGCCGTGGCCACGCTGACCGCACCGGACGGCGGTTACGTGCAGGACCAGGGGCATGCACTGGCGAGCCTGGGCATCGGCTACGTGCTGGTGGCCGCGCCGGTCAGCGACACGCTGGCGCAGTCCCTCGATGGCGTGGCCGGGTTGCGGCCGGTCAGCGCCACCTCGTCGTTCGACTTGTGGCGCGTGGTGGAGCCGGTCGGGCGGGTGACTGTGACACCGCCACACGGCGCGGCCGTGCCGGTGACCTCCGGTGTGGTGGGGGTCAGCAACGCCAAGGCCCCCACCTCAGGCGGTGAACTGGATCTGGCCGAGCCAGCCGGTGGCTGGAGCGCATCGCTGAATGGCCACCCGCTCACCCCACTCGCGTCGCCGGTCGACGGCTGGGCCCAGGGTTTCCAGCTCCCGTCCGGCGGCGGGGCCCTGTCCGTCAGCCGTGACGAGACCGGGCGGACTGTCGCCGTGATCCTCCAGGGACTGGTCGTGGTCGTGGTGGCTGCGCTCGGCCTCCCAGGTGCCAAGGTCGCGGGCGAGGACCAAACCGTCAGTGACTCCGAAGACGGTGACGACCTGTGGGGCAGCGGTGAGGACCAGGCCGCGGGCGAGGCACAGGACCGCGACGATGACGAGGAATACGAGACCGCCGGCACGTCTGGCCGGCGTCGTGGCACCCGTGGCCTCGGCCTGTCAGCCCCGCGTATGCCCGCATGGCGGGGACTGCGCCGGGGTTCGGCGCAGCCGCAGGGCGCCGCCTACGGCGAGGACGACGGGGACGGCCCGCCCGTGCCCGCCGGTGGCGCACCCCCGCGCCGCCGCCTGGGCATGCCGCCAGGTGTGCGCGCGTGGCCACCACGCCGGGGCGGCGCGGCCCCCGCGGAGGACACGGCGCGTTTCGCTGACACCGGACGCCTGGACGACACCACACGGGTGGCCGGTGCCGCACTCCTGAATGACACGACGCGGTTTTCCGGCCCCGCGCGGTCCGGAACCAGGTCACGCCAGGATGACACCTCGCGCCAGGATGACACCTCGCGCCAGGGTGACCTCGGACGCCACGGTGGCACGGCAGGGCGCGCAGGCGCGGACTGGCGTGAGCAGACGCAGCGACGCGAGGCGCCGGGCTCGGCCTACCCCGGCAGTGCCCAGACAGGGCAGGACGGGCCCTACCCAGGGACGGACTACGCGCGTGGGCAGACGGCGGAGAGCCTGGAGCCACTGCCCGGGCACCCCTCCGGGGACACCCAGCGTGGCCGCAGACGGCGGCCGGACGGGGAACCACCGTACGGGCAGTCGCACTATGGCGAGCCGCCCGAACGCATGTCGCGTGGACAGGCCTCACGCCGGGCCGACCCGTACCCGGACACGGGGGGCAGGGACCGCCCGTACGGGAGCGACTCCCCGTATGGGGAGGACTCCTACGGCGGCACGGGTTCCTACGGGCAGGCTCCGGATGGCGGGACACCACGCCGGGCTACGCCGCGCGGCGAGACCCCCCCGCGCGGGAGTTCGCGGTATGGCGACTCCCCGTACGGCGAGACCGCCTACGGCGCGGACCCGCGCGGCGGGGACGGCGGGCACTGGGACGACGGCTCTGGACCGCCAGCCGGGGAGCCGCCGAGCCGGGGCGGCAGGCGCGGCCGGCGGCACCGGGCCGGACCTGCTGAGTACGAGCAGCCGCCGCAGGACGCCCGTCAGCACTATGACGGCGGCGACCCCTCCCAGTACGCCGGGCAGTGGGACGACCAAGACTCCTACCCAGACGAGGGAGGGCAGTGGTGAACGGGCCTGCGAGCCGGGCCATCCCGGTCGTGGTGGTGGTTCTGGGCCTCGCCGCGGTCATGGGGATCGCCACCCGCCCGACCTCGACGACGCTGCATGCGGGCGAGGTGAGCACCGCACCGGGGACACTGGCGGTCCGCTCCGTGGCTCTGGCCTGCCCGGCGCCTGGCCTGGCTGGTGCGCCCACCGCCCGGGTCGCGCTCGTGGCTGCGGCGGGCAGCGCCTCATCCGGCAGTGCGTCATCCGGCAGTGCGTCATCCAGCACCGGTACATCCGGCGGTGGTGCGTCCGCGGCCAAGACCGGCGGTGCGGGAGTGGCCAGTGTGACGCCCTTGAGTTCCGCTGGAGGGACCCCGCTGGAGCACCTGACCCAGCCTGGGGTGCTCACGATCAGCGGGGCACAGCCCGCGGCCAAGGTCCCCAAGCATGCTGTGGTCCCAGCGGCCCCGGCTGGGCAGCCGGCCTCCGTGCCTACCCAGGGCGGGGTGGTCATCCAGGCCACCGGGTCGATGGCCAGCGGCCTAGAGGCTGAACAGGTCACATCCGCGGACGAGGCAGCCCCCTGCGCCGGCCCCGGCACCGATTTCTGGTTCGTCGCGCCAGGGCGGCTGTCAGGCAACCACATCGAGCTTGCGCTCATGAACGTGGACAGTCAGTCCGTGAGCGTCAATGTGGACGCGTTCACCGACGCCGGCCCGTTGCAGGGCGCCAGCGACACCGGCGTGACCATCCCCCCGCACGCCATGGTGACCCAGTCCCTGGACACCATGCTCAGCGGCTCCCGCGTGGTCGCCATCGACGTGCATGCCACGGTCGGCCAGGTGGTCGCGGCCCTCGAGGAGAAGCCCGGCTCGTCGCAGGGGGGCGCCTGGCTGCCTGCTGACCAGGCCCCCGCCCGCCAGGTCGTCGTGCCCGCACTGCCCGGCACGACAGCCACCCCGCAGGTCTTCGTGGCGGTGCCAGGGACCCAGGACGCCCACCTGACGGTCACGGCGGTCACCACCAAGGGCTCCTACCAGCCAACCGGCGCGGGCGGCCTGGACATCCCGGGCAGCTCGGCCACCGAGTTCCCCCTCCCCTCGCTGGCAGGCGTACCGGGTGCGCTGCAGATCTCATCCACCGTCCCGATCACTGCCACGGTCGAACTGCCAGGCGGCGGGACAGGGGCACCGGGGGTGTTCGCCGGAGCACTGCCGCCAGTGGCGGAGCAGGCAGTGGCCGCCAACAACACCAGCGGCGGGGGGACAGGCTGTGAGGTGGTCCTGGCGGCCCCCGGCCGGGCGGTCAGCGCCCAGGTGTCAGAAGTCGGGGAAAGCCCCGGCCAGGCCGGCACCCCGGTCACCGTGCACATCCCAGCTCACCATGCCCTCGTAGAGGCGCTCGGGCGGTCGGCCACCTCGAACCACAAGGACACGTTCGCGGTGGTCGTCACGGCCCTGGCTGGGTCCGGGCCGCTGTATGTGGAGCGCGTGCTCATCGGCTCCGGCAGGAATGGCCTGCGCTCGCTGATCGCGGTCCCGAGCGCGGTCAAGACCGTGCCGCTGCCTAATGTGCGTTCGGTGGTGCTCACCGCCGGGAACTAGGCGGTGCTCCTGCGCTCAGCTGCCCCCTGAGTAGCCGGGGTCCACATCTTCAGGGTCCAGCCCCATCAGGCGCGCGAACTCCTCCACCACCACGTCGAAGACGAGCTCGCCCAGGTCCTCCTCGGAGTCCGCCCGGGCCATCAGCGGCCGCCGGTACACCACGATGCGAGGCCGGTCGGTGTGGCCGTCCGCGTCGGCCCGCGGCTGGCCCGCGACCGGTGAGCCGCTCAGCCCGGGCACGTCCACCCTGAGGTCGGGCGGCCAGGCACTGTCTGGGTCACCGGCGGCTGGCACGGGACCTGGGCCCTCCACCGGGCCGTGCCGAGGTGGCTCGGCCGGGCCTGTCTCGGGTCCCCGGTCGAGCCGTGAGAGTGGCACCAGGCCACGTCCAGGGGTGATGGTGGCCGAGGCCGGTGGGATCTCCTCCACCGCGAACTCGATGCCCGCGAGCTGGGGCTCCCAGCGGGACTCCAGCCGTTCCACGGCCTGCAGTACCAGGTCGTCGAACCGTTCCGCCCTAGTGCGGTGGAGGGGCACATCCGGGGGAGCGAGCACGCCACGCAGGCCGCGGCCATGGCGGTCCCGCCGCTTCGGGCGGGCGCCCTGCCGCGGGCGGGCCACCTCGCGCGGGTGGTCCGCACCGGGCGGGTGGCCCCCGTCACCGTCTCGCATACGTGGCAGCGTATCCGGTGCCTACCAGGCCCGCCTCGGACCGTCAGAGCAGTCATCAAGACACGTTTGCGCGGATGGCCCTGGGTGGTGGCGAACAGGCGCTCATATCGGTACGGTCTGCCGTTGTGAGCTATGCACGCGGTCCCATCCCCCGAAGGACTGGACCGTGAGGTCGCGCTGCTGTTCCAGGCCGGGTTGCAAGCAGCCTGCGGTGCATACGCTGACCTACGTCTACCGCGACTCCACCGCTGTTGTCGGGCCGCTGGCCGCCTATGTCGAGCCCCACTGCTATGACCTGTGCGCCGAACATGCCGGGCGGCTCACCGTGCCGCTGGGGTGGGAGGTGGTCCGGCTGCCGCTGGCCCAGCCCGAAGCGGGTGGGCTCAGCCAGGCTGATGACCTGGAGGCGCTTGCCAATGCGGTCAGGGAGTCGAGTGTCCGTCAGCCAGCAGCCGAACCCGTTGGCGAAGGAGTCGAAGTAGGCAGGCGAGGCCATCTGCGGGTGCTGCGCTCATCTCGTCCCGACCCCGACCGGTAGGCTCGGAGTAGCCACGTCAACACGTGTATCGTGGCGGCTCTCACAGCGCGCTCAGCGACATAGCGGGCACCCCGGTGACACGGAGGCAAGGCCGCATGGCCGATTTCGAGAAGATCTTTAAGGCTTACGACATACGCGGCGTCATCCCCGACGAGCTCGACGAGGGTGTCGCCGAGGCGGTCGGCGCCGGCCTGGTGAGGCTCACCTCGGCGACGTCCGTGGTGGTCATGCACGACATGCGGACGTCATCCCCCCTGCTGGCCGAGGGGATCGCCCGCGGGGCGAGCTCACAGGGTGCCGACGTCATCAATGGCGGGCTTGGCTCCACCGACATGCTCTACTACGCCAGCGGCAGCCTCGGCATACCGGGGGCGATGGTCACCGCGAGCCACAACCCGCCCAAGTACAACGGCATCAAGCTGTGCCGGGCGGGCGCCAAACCGGTGGGGGCCGACACCGGCCTCGGCGAACTGCGTGACATGGCCGTACGCGGCATCCCCGCTTACCAGGGCGGCAAAGGCGAGACCACCACCCGTGACCTCCTGCCCGGCTACGCCGCCTACCTCAAGTCGCTCGTGGACCTGTCGGGCATCCGCCCGCTGACGGTCGCGGTCGACGCAGGCAACGGCATGGCGGGCTACACGGTGCCCACGGTGTTCGAGGGACTGCCGGTCACGCTCATCCCGCTGTACTTCGAACTCGATGGCACTTTCCCCAACCACGAAGCCAACCCCATCGACCCGGCGAACCTGGTCGACCTGCAGCGCGCTGTCACCGACAGCGGCGCGGACGTAGGGCTTGCCTTCGACGGTGACGCGGACCGGTGCTTCGTCGTCGACGAGCGGGGACAGGTAGTGTCGCCATCCGCGCTGACCGCACTGATCGCCGTCCGTGAGCTCGAACGGGAGCCAGGGGCCACGATCATCCACAACCTGATCACGTCGCGGGCCGTCCCGGAGATCATCACCGAGCACGGCGGCAAGCCCGTGCGGACACGCGTGGGCCACTCGTTCATCAAGGCCCGGATGGCCGAGACCGGTGCTGTGTTCGGTGGCGAGCACTCCGGGCACTTCTACTTCCGCGACTTCTGGTACGCGGACTCGGGCATGCTCGCCGCCCTGCATGTGCTGGCCGCGCTCGGCCACCAGGACGGCCCGCTGTCGCAGTTGCTCGGCCACTACCAGCGTTATGTGGCTTCGGGGGAGATCAACAGCGAAGTCAGTGACCAGCAGGCGGCTACCGAGGAAGTCAGGCAGGCCTTCGCCGGCCGTCCAGGTGTGAGCATGGACGAACTGGACGGCCTGACCGTCGCCGCGCAGGACTGGTCGTTCAATCTGCGTCCCTCCAACACCGAGCCCCTGCTGCGGCTCAACGTGGAAGCCGCTGACCAGGCGACCATGGAGGCACGCCGGGACGAGGTCCTGCGGATCGTGCGCGGCCAGTGAGACACGCGCTCGCCCATCCCCTGGAGACGATGTGAAGATCGACGAGTGGCTGCTTGAGATCCTGGCCTGCCCGGCCTGCCATTCCCCGCTCCGTGCCGACGAGGCCGCCAGCGAGCTGGTGTGCATCAGCGAGACGTGTGGCCTGGCCTACCCGGTGCGTGACGACATCCCGGTCCTGCTCGTGGACGAGGCCCGGCGCCCCGGCACCCCTGCCGGGGCCGGCGAGTGACCCCGGCGGTGGCGCCGGGGCGCTTGGACGATGTGGCGGCGCTAGAAGCCGCCGACCCACTTGGCATGCTCCGCCAGGTGGCCTCCTCAGCGGCGCAGGTGCGCGAGTCCGTGCAGGCCGCCGCCGAAGCGGACCTGGCAGAGCTGATCGGGGGCGGCCGCCCCAGGGCGATCGTGGTCACCGGCATGGGCGGGTCCGGCATCGCCGGGGACGTCCTCGCGGCGGTCTGCGGCACCGGCTGCCCGGTGCAGGTCACCACCGTCCACGACTACCGCCTGCCAGGCTGGGTTGGTGCCGCTGACCTGGTCATCGCGGTCTCGTGCTCAGGTTCCACCGAGGAGACACTGTCCGCTGCGGAAGAAGCCGTGCGGCGAGGCTGTCGGCTGCTGGCCGTCGGCGGGCAGGATTCCCCGCTGACCGCACTGGCAGAGCAGGCACGGGGGAGCTTCATCCCGGTGCGTTCGGCGGGCATGCCCCGCGCCACGTTGTGGGGCCTGTCCGTGCCACTGGTGGTGGTCGCGGCCCGGCTGGGCATCGTGGACATGCCAGCCGATGCGTATGAGTCCGCTGCGGCTGAACTGGAGCGGGTCTCCCACCTGTGCCGTCCCGACAGCGAGGGATTCGTCAACCCAGGGAAGTCGCTGGCGCTGGAGCTGGCAGGCACGCTGCCGATGGTCTGGGGCACGTCTGGGCTGACGGAGGTGGCTGCTCGCCGCTTCGCCTGCCAGCTCAACGAGAACGCCAAATACCCGGCGGTGCCGGGAGTCCTGCCCGAGGCCAACCACAACCAGGTGGTCGCCTTCGACGGCCCGTTCGCGCTGGGTGGTCATGGCCGGGCACCCGGCGAGAACCCTGCCGTCCCGCTGCGGCTGGTCGTGCTGCGGGACACGCACGAGCACCCGCAGGTGACCCGCAGGCGCGAGGAGTCGATCCGGCTGGCCTCCGACCGGGGCATCGAGGTGACCGAACTCGCCGCACTAGGCCAGGCCCCGCTGGAGCGCCTGGCCAGCCTGGTTCAGCTCATCGACTACGCCACCGTGTACCTGGGGATCGCGCTCGGTATCGACCCTGGCCCGGTCGCGGTGATCCAGGAGTTGAAGGCGCGGATCGCCTAGCAGCGGCGTTGTAGCGGCCGGCCCGCTTGTGGTGCCGCTTGGTTTTGGCGTGCCATACTCACTCGAGGTCACCGGATGGCAGGCCAAGGGAGCCGGTGACCGAGGGGTGAGATATGCGCTGCACTCGCTGCGGACGGACGGCGCGCGAGGGCGCCAGGTTCTGTATCGCTTGTGGGCATGAGCTGTCCCCGCCTGATCTGAGTGCGCCCGCGCCCAAGGAGGAGGTCAGCGCGCGGAGACCAGATGAGGTAGACCCGGGCGCCGCCCCGACCAGTTTCGTCCCCATGCTGGACCGTGACGAACCTCAGCCGATCGCCCTTGACGATCTCTTCCGCCCGGCTGACGGGGCCGGCAGGGCCGGCGGCGCGGGTGGGGCTGGTGGGGCTGGCCCGGCAGCGGGCAGTGCGCCTGGGCCGGCCAATGCGCCGTGGTCGGCGAATGCGCCCGGAGCCGCCGGTGCGCCTGGGCCTGCCGGTGCGCCCGGGCCGGGCCGTGTACCCGGGGTCGGTGGCATGGCTGGGCCGGGGAGTACGCCCGGGCCAGCGGGTGCACCCGCGGCGAGCCGTGTGCCAGGGGTCGGTGGTGTGGCTGGGCCGGGGGGTGTGCCCGGGCCGGGCCGTCCGCCTGGGGCCGCTGGTGTGGCTGGGCCGGGGGGTGCGCCCGGGCCGGGCCGTCCGCCTGGGGCCGCTGGTGTGGCTGGTCCGGCTGGTCCGGGGCGTGGGGCGGGGCCAGGCCGTGCTGACCAGTTGATGGCGGGGATGCGTCCGGAGCGTCCTTCCCGCGCTCCCCTGGTGGCCGGGGTCGTCGTGGGCGTCGCGCTTGCGGCGGCTGCCGCGGTCGCGGGTGTCTGGCTGACGGGTGGGTTCAGCTCAAGCGCCAGCACGGGTGCGCACGGCCACACCGGGCCCACCAGCACCACGCAGGGCTCGCCAACCACCTCACCCAGCACCGGTGCCACGTCCCCCTCAGCCGGGTCGACTCCCTCGTCAGGTGCCAGCAATGTGGTGACCGCCAGTCCGGGCGCCGCCAGCAACCCCAAAGAGCCGTCGGTCATCGCGTTCCTCGGCGAGTACTTCACCTCGATCAACACGCGTAACTACCACAAGTTCTTTGGGCTGCTCGGTGCCCAGGCCCAGGCGGATATCTCACCCCAGCGGTTCCGCCGTGGCTACCGTTCGACGCGGGACTCCAATGAGACCCTGCAGTCCCTTTCGACAGCGGCCAATGGCGACACCGTCGCGGCCGTGACATTCACCAGCCACCAGAACCCCGCCGACAGCGTCAACCAGCAGGAGTCCTGCACGAGGTGGCAGGTCACGCTGTGGCTCGCGTCAACCGGCGGCGGCTATGTGATAGACCAGCCGCCGCCGGGTTACCACGCGCAAGACTCACCGTGTCCATGATGGTGACCGGCGTCAGTCTCAGCCAGGCGCCCTGGCTGGTCTAGTCAGGTTCTGGCTCTAGCAAAACCCGAGCATGCCGAGTGTGCGAGGTAGCACCGAGTCGCTTACGGTTATGCCGTACCGCGGATCTGGTAACCAAGGAGCGCACATGCCCGCAGCACCTGTCCCGTTCAAGGTCGCCGACCTCTCACTCGCCGAATTCGGCCGCAAGGAGGTCACCCTCGCCGAGCACGAGATGCCAGGCCTGATGGCGGTGCGGGCCGAGTACGCCCGGACGCAGCCGCTGCGGGGTGCCCGCATCACCGGGTCGCTGCACATGACGGTGCAGACCGCGGTGCTGATCGAGACGCTGACCGCGCTCGGCGCCGAGGTCCGGTGGGCGAGCTGCAACATCTTCTCAACCCAGGACCACGCGGCGGCCGCGGTCGCGGTTGGCCCGCACGGCACCCCCGACGACCCGCAGGGCATACCCGTGTTCGCCTGGAAGGGTGAGTCGCTGGAGGAGTACTGGTGGGCCACTGACCAGGCCCTCACCTGGCCGGGCCACGACGGGCCCACCGCCATCCTCGACGACGGGGGCGATGCCACGCTGCTGGTCCACAAGGGCTCCGAGTACGAGCGGGCCGGGGCGGTGCCAGCCGCCAGCGAAGACGACCCCGAGGAGTTCCAGCTCATCCTGGCGCTGCTGCGGGAGAGCCTGGCCCGCGAACCGCACCGGTTCACGCGGATGGCGGCCGGGATCATCGGGGTGACCGAGGAGACCACCACGGGCGTGCACCGGCTGTATGAGCGCGAGCGCGACAACAGCCTGCTGTTCCCCGCGATCAACGTGAACGACTCCGTGACCAAGTCCAAGTTCGACAACAAGTACGGCTGCCGCCACTCCCTGGTCGACGGCATCAACCGCGCCACCGACGTGCTGATCGGTGGGAAGGTCGCGGTCGTATGCGGCTACGGGGACGTGGGCAAGGGCTGCGCGGAGTCCCTGCGCGGCCAGGGCGCACGGGTCATCGTCACCGAGATCGACCCCATCTGCGCACTCCAGGCAGCAATGGACGGCTACCAGGTCGCCACCCTGGAAGACGTAGTTGACACCGCCGACATCTTCGTCACGGCCACCGGCAACCGTGACGTGATCTCCGCCGACCAGATGGGGCGCATGAAGCACCAGGCGATCGTCGGCAACATCGGCCACTTCGACAACGAGATCGACATGGCTGGCCTGACCCGTGTGCCCGGCATCCAGCGGGTCAACATCAAGCCCCAGGTGGACGAGTGGCGCTTCCCGGACGGGCACTCGGTGATCGTGCTCTCCGAGGGACGGCTGCTCAACCTGGGCAACGCGACCGGGCACCCGAGCTTCGTCATGTCGAACTCCTTCACCAACCAGGTGATCGCCCAGGTCGAGCTGTACACCCGGACCACCGAGTACCCCCTGGGCGTGCACACTCTTCCCAAGCACCTGGACGAGAAGGTCGCCCGCCTGCACCTGCCCGCACTCGGCGTCAGGCTGACCGAGCTGACCAAGGCCCAGGCGAACTACCTCGGCATCCCGGTGGAAGGCCCATACAAGCCCGAGCACTACCGCTACTGAACACTCTCGCGCGGTAGCTGCCGTGGGGTGACGTAGCAGTCTCGCAGTCGAGGCGCCGCCAGGACATACATCACTGTCCCGGCGGCGTCTCATAATGAGTCATGGGGCCACCGGCCTGGGAAGCGCCGAAGGATCATCACACACCGGCATGCTCCCCTCCGCCCAGTCGTAGAAAGGACCGGTTCCGGCCGCCGCGGATGCCCCTCGCCCCTTCTGACCTGGGACAACCATGAGCAGTTCAGTTTTTCGCCCCTATGAGGGGGAGAATCTGAACGGGTAATGGAAGTGTCCAGCTATGTCTCGCATATTGAGACAAAGTAACGACTTACCACGGGTTGTAGCTTCGCATTCAGGAATGAACCAGACAAAACAACAACCAAAACCCGTGATAAGACGACTCACCCGCGGCGGAGGATCCCGAAGCGACTTCTGGTCAGTTGTGCGCTGCGAGTGCCAGCCAGACTGGCTCACTACTGACCGGCGATCTAGGGGCTGTCGGCAGGCGACTGGCCGTCTGGGCCGTGGGGTCCGCTGTGGGTGGCTGCGACCTCGTGCTGCTGGTAGGGCTGGCTGTGGGCACGGGTCAGGACGATCAGCGCCACCCAGCCTCCCACCAGGATCATCCAGTAGTTGACCAGCCGGTACGCGAGCACGGCCGTGAGCGCGTGTGATGTGTCCAGGCCGGCCGCGGCCAGAGCACCTGTCAGGGTGGCCTCGACGACCCCGAAACCGCCAGGGGTGATGCCGGTGCTGCCCACTGCGGCGCCCGCACCGTAGACCAGGATGATGGCGCTCCACGGCACCGGCGCGCCAGCGGCCTTGATCGCGCACACCAGGCATGCACAGTCCGCCAGCCAGTTGAGCACCGCCAGCCCAAACACTTCCGAGGACTTGAGCACGGAGAGCCTGATGCCGGCCAGCCGGTTCAGGAACGACTCCAGGACACCGGGGTCCAGGAGTGGCCGCCGCCCCACCCGCTGTACCAGCCGTACGAGGCCGGCCAGCACCTTGTTCGCAACCGCCCTCGCCCGCGGGTAGCGCAGGGCGAGGCCCACGGTCACAGCGGGCAGGGCGAACACGGCTGCGCCCGCGAAACCGGCCACGGTCGCCAGGGGAGCCCCGCCCGCGAACGCGCCCACGACGAGGACCAGCGCCAGTGCCGAGGTCGAGGCGATCGCCGACGCCGCAAGCGCCCAGCTGGTCAGCGCCGGGTCCAGCCCCCGGCGGCGGAACTGCCGGTAGGAGAACACGACCGCCAGCTGCGCCCCGGCGAACGGGACCGACATGGACAGCGCGTTGCTCGCATAGGTGATCGACATCACCGAACCGAACGCGGCGGTATGCCCGTCCGCCTGCAGCAGGTCGCGCCGGCTCAGCCCGAACGCGGCCAGTGATATGCACTCGAAGACCACCCCCAGCGCGAACCACTGGAAGTGCAGGCTGCCCAGGTCACCCAGTGACCGCGCCAGGGTGTGCCGGCCCAGCACGAGCACGGTGGCGAACACACCGACAGCCACCACCACGCCCACGACCCGGGCCCACGGCCGCTGCCGTGGGCCGCCGGGGCCGGGGTCGCTGGGAGAGACTGACGGTGCGTCCATGTGAGGTCCTCAGCACTCTGCCTGCCGCTTTGCACTGACCGGATGGTCAGCGCGGAGGGGCGAACCCGCCGGGGTTTTGTGCTGGGCTGTCTGCTGTTGGCGTGTCAGGGGTGAGCTTGCCCGCGGGTGGCTGTGGCGGCAGGGGCGTCCAGCCGAGCTTCGACTGCTCCCTGCCGCGGCGTTCGGCGAGGACGGCGGTCAGGTAGTCGAGGTCGGACGTGCCCGGTGGCGGCGGAGGGCTGACCTGGGCACGCACATCCGCGGCGATCCGCTGGGCAAGCTCGGCGCGGGCGGCTGGCCCGAGTTCGCGGGCACGGGCCAGGTAGCGGCGAGCCGTCTCGGCCGTCTGTTCCGTCAGGCCGGACAGTTCCAGGGTGACCGCCCAGGCCGCCAGGTGCGGGACCATGTACGTCGTCACCTGCGTGCTCGAGCGGGCGGGAACGCGCTGCTGGATGACGAACGTACCGGCGAACATGTCACCGAGCCGCTTGCCCCGCGACGACAGCATGGAGCAGAACAGGGCGATCGGCAGGCCCACCACACTCCAGATCTCCACGATCGCGGCCAGCCCGCGCACCAGTGCCTGCCGGAAGCGTTCCGGGCTCCCGTCGTCGCTGATCACCCGGAGGCCGAGCGCGAACTTCCCCGGCGACCTGCCACGTGACAGTGTCTCCCAGATGACCGGGTAGCCGACCAGGACGGCCACGATCACCGTGATGCCCACGGCCGCGGCCGAGGCCGGGTCAAACACTCCGCTGACCTGTCCCGCACCTACCAGCAGCAGCAAGACCACGAAGATGACCAGCTGGATGACCACGTCGATGGCGAATGCGAGCAGGCGGCTGGGGAAACGTGCGCACGGAACCTCGAGGACGACCGCCTCGCCAGTGACAACCTCAGCCACGCCCGCTCCTCATGCCGCCCGGTCTGTGACGGGCAGCCCTCAGTGGTGGGACACCCGTGGTCGGGGCATCCCGTCAGGTCTCCTCTGCCGGGTGAGGCACACTGCGACCCTCTACAAGGCTAGTGGTCCGGCTCTCCGGCAGCGGCACGGGCGGCCATGGCCTCACCTGGCCGCTACTGTGGCGGCGTGGACGTGGATGCCTACGCCGCCGCGCATGAGGAGCAGTGGCGGCGCCTGGACCGCCTGGTGCGCCATCACCGCCGGCTGTCCGGCGCGGAGATCGACGAGCTGGTCTCGCTGTACCAGCAGACTGCCACCCACCTTTCGGTCGTCCGGTCGGCTGGGGCGGACGACGCCCTGGTGGGGGTGCTGACCAGCCGGGTCGCCCGGGCACGTGCCGCTGTGACGGGGGCGAGCGCCCCGGGCATGGCAGTGCTGGCGCGGTTCGTGCTCGTATCGTTCCCGGCCATGGCCTACCGCGCGCGCTGGTGGTGGCTGGGCACCGCGGTGGGGTCGCTGCTCACCGCGCTGGTCATCGGCTGGTGGGTGGCGCACTCGCCCGCAGTGCAGGCGGCCCTGCTGCCGCAGGCCCAGATCGGCAACCTGGTCCACCACCAGTTCCAGGGCTACTACTCCCAGTACGCGGCCACGTCGTTCGCGGCACATGTCTGGACCAACAACGCCTGGGTGGCCGCGCTGTCGCTGATCTTCGGGATCATGCTCGGGCTGCCCACACTGTGGGTGCTGTACAACAACGCAGCCAACGTCGGTGTGGTGGGCGGGCTGATGGTCTCGCACGGTAAGGGCGTGCTGTTCTTCGCGCTCATCCTCCCCCACGGGATTCTGGAGCTGACCGCGGTGTTCCTCGCGGCCGCCACGGGCCTGCGGCTTGGCTGGACCATCATCGACCCGGGCCGGCGCCCACGTGCCAGGGCGCTGGCTGAGGAAGGCCGGGCCGCGGTCACGGTCGCGCTCGGGCTCATCGGCGTCCTGCTGGTGTCCGGCGTGATCGAGGCGTTCGTGACCCCTTCCCCGCTCCCGACCTGGGCACGGATCCTGATAGGCGTGGCCGCCGAGGCGGCGTTCCTGAGCTACGTGCTGGTCCTGGGCAGGCGCGCGGTCCGTGCTGGCCTGACCTCCGACATCGCCGAAGCACCGGAGTTCCGCCCCGTCAGCGGCTAAATCCCCATGATCATGTAGGTCTGTCAGTCGATATGACTGAGAAGTCTTCATGATCAAGGAAATGTGTGGGTTCGGCTAGCAGGAACAGGGTGTAGGCGGCGACGGTGGAGTCGTCTTTGATGACGCCCTCACGGATCATTCGTTCCAGGTTCGCGCGTGCGAACCAGCCTTGGCGCAGGTCCTGCTCCTCGTGTTCCAGTTCGGGTGTGCCGCGGGTGAGGCCGGTGGCCACGAACACGTCATACCCCTGGCCGGTCAGGCCGTTGGCGCAGTGCAGGTGCCCGAGGTGGTGCATGACACGGGCGGTCATCCCGGTCTCCTGGCGCAGTTCCTCCCGGGCGAGGTATTCGGCGTCCTCGGCGGGGTCGAGGCCGGGGAACGTGCCCTGCGGGAACTCCCAGGAGCGTCGCCTCGCCGGGTAACGGTACTGCTCGACCAGGTGGAAACCGCCGTCCTCAACCGGGATGACCAGGGCGAAGTCGGGTTTCTCGATGTAGGAGTACGTGCCCGCCGAGCCGTCAGGCCGGCGGATGCGGTCCTTGCGCAGCCTGAGGTGGGATGTCTCATATACGACGTCGCTGCTCACCTGCTCGATGACCAGCCCAGGGGTCTCCTGCACGGGCGCACTCTCCCTGTCAGCCGGGCCCATGGCCCGGGTCAGTCGGGTCACAGCCGGCCGGCTGCCTTGAGGCCGAGGTAGGCGTCGGCCAGGGCCACCGCGAAGCGGCCGGGTGGGGCGTCGACGACGGTCACGCCATGGCGCTGCAGCAGGCTGGAGACCCGCTGGCGCCCGGCGAGCGCCTGCTGCGCCGCAGCGGCGTCATAGACCTCCTCGGCGCTGTCGTGGCTGGCCGCCATCTCCTGCAGGGTGGGGTCGGTCACCGCGGCGACGACCACCTGGTGCCGGGCGGCCAGCAGCGGCACCCGCGGCAGCAGGCCCTCCTCCATCGCAGCCGGGTTCAGGTCGGTGAGCAGGACGATCAGGCTGCGGTGGCGGGAGGCACTCAGCGCCGCGCTCACCAGGCCCCTGGCATTGGTCTCCACGAGTTCAGGCTCGACCGTGGCCAGCGCATGAGCCACGGCTGACAGGGCCGCCGGCCGCGACGCGCCGATCACCCGGGCGCGGATGCGCCGGTCAAATGCGATCATGTCGATCCGGTCGCCAGCCCGGGAGGCCAGCGCCGTCAGCAAGAGCGTGGCGTCCATGGCCGCGTCGAGGCGTGGGTAGCCACCCACACGACCTGCCGAGGTCCGGCCCGTGTCGAGGACCGCCAGGATGCGGCGGTCACGCTCAGGCCGCCAGGTGCGCACCATGACGTCGCGGCGGCGGGCGGTCGCGCGCCAGTCGATGGAGCGCACGTCGTCACCGACCACGTACTCGCGCAGCGAGTCGAACTCACTGCCCTGCCCTCGGTGCAGGGAGCGGTGCTGCCCGTCGAACTGGCGCAGCCGCGACAGTTTCTCCGGCAGGTGCCGTCGGCTGGGGAAAGGCGGCAGTACCCGCACGGTCCAAGGGGCCGCGCGGCCCGCCTGACGCGCCGCCAGCCCGAGTGGGCCGAGCGAGCGCACCGTCAGGCGGGCAGCCGTCTTGTCCCCCCGCCGGCCCGGGGTCAGCCGCGTCGTGATCTGACCGGTCCCGCCCGGGGTGAGCCGTACCCGGCTGTGGTGGGGAGTAGCGCCCGCGCTGGGCTGCCAGGAGTCGCGGATGTCAGCGACCAGCACCCGCCGTCCCTGGTTGGTAATGGTGGTGGTGACCGCGGCGCTCTCACCGAGCAGGACGCTGGTGTCGCCGGAACGGCTCAGCAGCAGCGGGCTGATCGCACCTGCCAGTGTCAGGTCGGCCAGCACGGCCCCGAGCAGCAGGCCGTTGGCGACCAGGACGGTGCCGAGGGCCGGCACGGCCAGCACCGCCACGACGGCCACCAGGGCCGCGAGCACGGCACGCCGGGTCAGTGCCACGGTCAGGTTCTCACCGGGGGACCGGCACCGAGGCCAGCACGGCGTCGAGCACCCCGTCCGCCGAGGCGCCCTCCAGTTCCGCCTCAGGACGCAACTGGACGCGGTGTCGCAGGGTCGGCCGGGCCAGCGCCTTCACGTCGTCCGGGGTCACGAAGTCGCGCCCGGCCAGCCAGGCCCAGGCGCGGCTGGTCGCCTGCAGCGCGGTCGCGCCCCGGGGGGAGACACCGAGCCGCAGTGATGGCGAGGACCGCGTGGCGCGGCAGAGGTCCACGATGTATCCCGTGACCTCGTGGGAGATCTGGACCGTGGCGACGGACGCGCGGGCGGCGTCCAGTTCGCTGCCGCCGATGACCGGCCCGATCCCGGCGGCGGGCAGGTCGGTGGGGTCGAAGCCACCAGCGTGCCGGGTCAGGATCGCTATCTCGTCGTCGCGCCCGGGAATGGGCACGGCCAGTTTGACCAGGAACCGGTCGAGCTGTGCTTCGGGCAGCGGGTACGTGCCCTCATACTCGATGGGGTTCTGGGTGGCCGCGACCAGGAACGGCTCCGGCAGCCGCCGAGGTGACCCCTCTACCGAAACCTGGCGCTCCTCCATCGCCTCGAGCAGCGCGGCCTGTGTCTTCGGCGGAGTGCGGTTGATCTCGTCGGCCAGCAGCAGGTTGGTGAAGACCGGGCCCTCGCGGAACTCGAACAACGCCGTCTTCGCGTCATAGACCAGCGAACCGGTGAGGTCACTGGGCATCAGGTCGGCGGTGAACTGCACCCGCGCACTGCGCAGGGACAGGGCACCGGCCAGCGAGCGCACCAGCAGGGTCTTGGCCACGCCAGGCACCCCTTCGAGGAGGGCATGACCCCGGCACAGCAGGCAGATCACGAGTCCGGTGACCACGGAGTCCTGCCCGACGACCGCCTTGCCGACCTCGGCCCGTACCGCTTCCAGCGCGGCCCGCCTGTCTGCCGCATCAGGCGCCGTCATGCTGGCGGGTGCCGCCCAGGGCGGTGGTGCATCCTCACTGGGTGCGGTCCCGGCCTGCGCCGCGGCGTCAGCGGGTGGGGTCTGCGCCCCGGCCGTGGGCGGGTAGCTGGCTGTCACGGGGAAAGCACCTGTCCTTCCAGCGAGTCGAGGTCATTGGCCAGCCTCAGCAGGGCCGCGTCGTCAGCGGGGACCGCTCCGAAGAGGATCTGCCTGACCTGCTCAGTATCGCGCCCGGTGCGGTTGGCCAGTTCGTGACACACCACCTCGGGCTGGACGTCTGGTGGCTGCCCCAGCCGTGCGGTGATGCGCGCCAATGCCGCGGCGCGCAACGTAGCCGCGACGCGGTCACGCGCCCGCCGTGTCCGGTACAGCCTGCCATGTCCCACCACGGTCTCCGCGGACCGCACCGTCACCGGGATCGGCTCGGCAATGAGCGGGCCGAACCTGCGCGCCCGCCACAGCGCGATGAGCAGCACCGCCACGGACAGCTCCACCACCACCAGGTGGGCCGACTGCGGGATGAGGGCCGACAGCGGACGTGGGCCGGTGGCGACGGCGGGGCGGACCGGCGGTGTGGGCACGAGCCACACGACGCGCTGCGTACCGCCCAGCAGGTTCAGGGCGAGCGCGGCGTCGCCCTGCTGGCCGAGTGCCCCGTTGGTGAGCGGGAGACCTGTGCCCAGCGCGGTGACGACCCGGCCCGCGCTGGTGTAGGTGACCAGGGAAGCGAAGCCTTCGCCCGGCTGGCCGTCGGCGTCCAGCACCGGGAAGGCCGGGTAGCAGCGCCAGGCACCGGGTGCGTCCGAGCTGAACAGTGTGCCGCCCATGTCCGCACTGCCTGCGGCGCGGGCGGCGGGCAGTCCGCACGCTGGCGCACTTGCGCGGATGTCAGTTACGCCAGCTGTGGTGTCGTGCGGTGCGAGGGCCGCGAGGTCAGCCTCGTCCGGGGCCACCAGCAGCAGGTTCGCACTCACCTGCGACAGTGCGGCCAACTGGCCCGCATCCAGTGACTGAGGGCCCGCCAGGACGAGGGTGGTGCCTGTCCTTCGTGCCTGCGCTACCGCCTGGCTGACCGTGGTCACCCGGACCACGGTCTGGCCACGCTGCGTCAGCAGCGCTGCCAGGGCGTGGGTTCCCGGTGAGGTGACACCGTTGGGGTCGAGCGGCCCCGCGACTGGCGGCCCCTGCTGGAGCAGCGCGATCGCCACGGCCCCTATCAGCACCACCGCGGCCACGGCCGCCACACCACGCCAGCGGCGCCAGTACGACAGGCTCAGCCAGCCCGGCCGGGCCCGGTGGGCTCCGCCCTGTCCGCTGGCGCCTGGCTGTCCCTGCCGGGCACCGGCTGTCTCACCGTGCTGGCTCCGGCTGATGGTGCCTGCCTGACCCCGTTGGCTCACGGTGCGCGCCTCACCCTGCCCGGCCGCCGGCCACCACAGCACCAGCTGGCGTGCTGGCCCTGGCCCGGCGTCCCGCAGCGGCACTGACCTCGGCGTCCAGGGCGCGGAGGCGCTCATAACCGGCCAGTGTCCCGGGCCGCTTGCCGTACATGACCTCGTCGAACAGCCACGCCCCGTCGCGCAGCCCGGCAGCGAACGCAGGCATGGCCTGGCCCGCCTCGCGGGCGAGTTCATCCGCGGTCCGTCCCGCGCGGGGGACCAGCACGGCGCGCTCGTCGAGTTCGGCGGCCACCGCGCGCAGGCTCTCGCAGATCGCGCCCGCGTAGTCACCGGCCTGGGCCAGGAACGCCGCAGCGTCGCGGTGGTCCCGTGCGGTCTTGGTCTGGCGCAGGGGCGCGGACCGGGACGGCATGCGCCGTGACCTCGCCAGTGGGCCGACCCGCACCGCCACGATGGTGATCAGAATGACCGCCACGCAGGCCAGGCCAGCCACGGACCACCAGCCACCCGGCGCAAGCCTGCCTGCGCTCAGGAGCTTGTCGAGCCAGTTGATGACCGCGTTGAGTATCTGCGTGAGCAGCGGGGGGTGCTGGTGGTAGATGGGTTTGGACAACTCGGCCCGGGCCAGCCGCTGGGCCGGCACCCGGCCGATGACCGGGATCCGGGCTGCTGGGCCGGGTGGGCCCGCGACGGCCGCGAGCCCTGCCAGTGCCGCGGGCACGAGGGCATACCGCGCGGGCCTCACCACGCCGGAGGTGTGCCCGGCGGTTGCGTCGCCCCATCCGGCGATGCGCTGCCGGGCCTGCTGTCCACCGGGGCCGCTGCTGCCCGGGCGCCAGGGCGCCACACCGACGCGAACTCGTCTCCGCTGCTCGGCGCGCCGCCCGAGGTGGCGGTCTGCAGCACCAGGTCGAGCCCTTCCCGGCGCATACGGAGGTCGACGTAGAGCAGGACCGCCACACCCGCTGCGATGGGCTGGGTGACAGAGCCCGCCACGATGCCCCCGATGGCGGTGATGACGAGGCTCAGCGGACTGGCGCTGCCCGCCAGGAGGGTGCTGCCACCGCCGAGCGTGGCCGGGCCTCCGGTGGCGGCCGCCAGCAGGTTGAAGGGGATCTGCAGGATCGCGGAGGCAACGAACACGATCACCACGGCCAGCAGGCTGATGCCGAACACCCGCCAGAAGCTGCCCTTGACCAGCTGCCACGACCTTGCCATCGACGCCCCGACCGACTGGCGTTCCAGCACCACCACTGGCCCAGCCAGCCTGAACATGATGGCGAACCAGACCGTCAGGCACAACGCCGCGATCCCGCCCAGTATCACCACGACCGCGATGATCCCGCCGGGTGCGCCCCCGGCCGCCAGTCCTATGACCACGGGGATGAACACGATCCAGGGGCTGAATGCGACAAGGCCGGTGAGCAGTGTGACTCCCAGCAGGGGCAACAGCCGTGGCCATGCGACCTGCCAGGCCTCCCCGGCGCTGATGACCTTGCCGAGGACCAAACGGCCGATGACCACCGTGAGGAGGCCACTGAGCACGATGTCGAGCACGAACCCAAGCACGACGTAGACGCTGAGCACCGCGGCCACGAACACCAGCAGCGTGTGCAGCAGGTGGTTGACCTGGGCTGCGGTCAGCGTCTGCCCGGCAGCCGGGAGGGACACCGATCCGACTGAGTGTGAGACGGTCACCGTGACTATGGTGTTGATCACCTGATAGGCGGTGAGCAGCACGGCAGCGATGCCGAGGGTCGCGCGGGGGTTGCGCCGGATCGAGCTGAAGGCGCCGTCGAGGATCTCCCCGACCGCCAGCGGGCGCAGTGGGATCACACCTGGCTTTGGTGCCGCAGGGGGAGCGGGCCAGGGAGCGTAGGTGCGCTGGCCCTGGCCGGGGCCGGACTGCCCGTAGGTCCAGCCGGGCTGGCCGTAGCTGGATCCTGGCGGCGGCTGGCTGGCCCCGGGTGGCGGCTGGCTGGTGCCGGTCCCAGGCGGTACCCAGGTCTGTTCACTCGGTGGGAACCATGGCTGCGGCCCGGCAGGTGACGGTGAGGCGTCATGCGGCGGCCTGGTGTCCTGGGGTGGCCTGGCGTCTTCCAGCGGACTGGCAGGTGACGGGGAGTCCGAGAGTGGCGGCTGCCAGGAGCCGGAACCGTTGTCCGGACCGCCGGGCACATCCATGCCCGGCGATGGGTTGTCTGCCATGTTTCTCCTTTGCCGGCGACACACGCGGCCTGCCGGGACGGCCCCCTCGTTGGCGCCCATACTCGCACGCCACAGGCAGCCGGCGAAGCCAGCACAACTGAACGTGCTCAGGCTATGCCGCCTGTCAGCGGGGCGTGGACCGGCCCGGACTCGACCTGGAACGCACCCGCAAGGCACACTCTGAGCATGGGCAACCGCCCCCCCGGTAGCACTCCTGGGATGTTGCGGCCGGTCAGCGCAGGTACGCTCCAATACCTGGGCCCGTTCACGCAGGTACACGCAGTGCCGGCAGCGACGGCGCCACTGCCGGAACTCCCATGCAACGATGAGGTCGCATGAAAGGACGTGTACTAGTCGTCGATGACGACGCCGCCCTGTCCGAGATGCTCGGCATCATGCTTCGGGGCGAGGGGTTCGAGCCGACGTTCGTGGCCGATGGCGACCACGCCATGCAGGCTTTCCGTGAGACCCACCCTGACCTGGTGCTGCTCGACCTGATGCTGCCGGGCGTGGACGGCATCGACGTGTGCCGTCAGATCCGCACCGAGTCTGGTGTGCCGATCGTCATGCTGACAGCCAAGAGCGACACCGTGGACATCGTGCTCGGGCTGGAGTCCGGCGCTGACGACTACATCGTCAAGCCGTTCAAGTCCAAGGAGCTCATCGCCCGGGTCAGGGCCAGGCTGCGCCGGACCGAGGACCCCGCCCCCGAGGTGCTGGAGATCGGCGACGTCACGATCGACGTGGCTGGCCACTCGGTCAGGCGGGACGGGCAGCCGCTCAACCTGACCCCACTGGAGTTCGACCTGCTGGTAGCCCTGGCCCGCAAGCCGCGCCAGGTATTCACCCGTGAGGTCCTGCTCGAGCAGGTGTGGGGTTACCGGCACGCGGCGGACACCCGGCTGGTGAACGTCCACGTACAGCGGTTGCGCGCGAAGATCGAACGCGACCCGGAGCGGCCGGAGATCGTGGTCACGGTCCGGGGCGTGGGCTACAAGGCGGGGGTGGCCTGAGGCGCCCGCGACGGCGGGTGACCCGGCGCCCCCAGGGCGAAGAGGGACCATGAGGGGGTCTGCGGAGCAGAGGCCGGCGCCGGGCGCAGGTGGCCAGTGGCGCCGCGTCCTGCGGCCGGTGCGCCGCGTCCAGCAACGGGTGGACACCGTCGCCGGGCAGGTGCTGCACAGCTGGCGCCGCTCACTGCAACTGCGCGTCATCGGCACCACTGTCGTCATCTCCGTGGCGGTGGTCGCGGTGATAGGGCTCTTCCTCAGCCAGCAGGTCGCCAGCGGCCTGGTATCCAGCGAGCGGACGACGGTGCTGACCCAGCTCGCCGAAGGGCTCGCCATCGCGCAGAACCAGCCCGGCATCGGCCCGGGCGAGAGCGAGCCCGCCACCCTGATCACGCTCGCCCGGATCCTGCAGTCCCGGAGCGGCCCGGGCGACCGGTACGACGTCGTGATCATCCAGCAGCACAGCAACAACGGGTTCGGCGGCGTGGTCGGCGACCAGCTGGCGAACAGGAGCATCCCCAGCCAGCTTTCGGAGCGTGTCAGCAGCGAGCAGGCACACACCAGGTCCGACCGGCTGTGGTACACCCCGACCACCCTGGTCAACGCCCGGGGGCAGACTGTGCCCGCGCTGGTAGCCGGGGTGCCTATCTCCAGCAACGACCAGCTCTACTACGTGTTTCCACTGACCACACAGGTCCAGACGCTGCGGCTGGTGGAGACCACGACCGCCGGCGCGGGCGCGGGCCTGGTACTGCTGATCGCGGTGATCGTGTCCCTGGTGACCCGCTGGGTGCTCGTGCCGATCCGTCAGGCCGCCCAGGCCGCGACGAGGCTCTCCGACGGGAACCTGGGTGAGCGGATGCACTCGCGCGGCACCGACGACCTGGCCGCCCTCGCCAAGTCCTTCAATGCGATGGCCATCGGCCTGCAGGACAAACTGGCCGAGCTGGAAGACCTGTCCAAGGTCCAGCGCCAGTTCGTGTCCGATGTGTCGCATGAGTTGCGGACCCCGCTCACCACCATCCGGATCGCGGCCGACGTGCTGTTCGCGTCCAAGGACCAGCTCGACCCGGCGTCGATGCGTTCCGCCGAGTTGCTGCAGAGCCAGCTCGAACGCTTCGAGGAACTCCTCGCCGACCTGCTGGAGATCAGCCGCTACGACGCGAACGTGGCCACGCTCGACGCGGAGTCGGCGGACATGCGTGACCTGGTGCTGCGGGCTGCGGCCGACGCGACACAGCTTGCCGCCCAGCGGGGGACCCACATCGTCTACCGGCTCCCATCGGCGCCGTGCATCGCGGAGGTGGACCGGCGGCGGGTGGAGCGGGTGCTGCGCAACCTGCTCGACAACGCGGTCGAGCACGGCGAGGGCCACGACGTGGTGGTCACGGTCGCGGGGGACAGCGATGCGGTCGCGGTGGCGGTCCGCGACCACGGGGTGGGGATCGGTCCTGATGAGCAGCAGTTGGTGTTCGACAGGTTCTGGCGTGCGGACCGTGCCAGGGCCCGTACCACCGGCGGCACCGGGCTCGGCCTGGCGATCGCGCTGGAAGACACCAGGCTGCATGGCGGGTGGCTGCAGGCGTGGGGGGAGCGCGGCAAAGGCTCGGTCTTCCGGCTGACCCTGCCACGCACGGTTGGCGGGGAACTGGTGGGCTCGCCGCTGCCGCTCAGCCCGGACGAGGCCGACGTGCCGGCCACCGCGGACGACGTGACCAGCGAGGTGCCTGACGACGTCAGCAGCCAGATAGCGGACGGCTTGGTGGGTCAGGTGCCAGACGGCGGGGGTGAGGCAGTGCTGGCCACAGCGGAAGCAGTCGTCAGCGCCGGAACGGGGGTCAGCGTGCCGGGCACCTACCTGGACGGGGAGCCGGACCGGGTGGGGGACGCCGATGCGTGAGCGACGTGCCCCCGTGGTGCTGGCCACTACCCTGGTACTGGCCGCGGTACTGGTCAGCGGCTGTGCTGGCATCCCGACGGGTGTCTCGGTCCAGTCCACACCCACGCCACCCGCCCCGGGGGCCAGCGGGAATGCCTGCTGTCAGCTGATCGTCGGCGGCCCTCAGGCCAACTGGTCAGCCCGGCAGATCGTCGAGGGCTTCCTGCTGGCGAGCACCAGCTTCGCCCACGACCACGCCATCGCCCGGGAGTACCTGACCCCCACCGCCAGCAGGCTCTGGCAGCCCGGCTCCCAGGTCACGATCCTGCACGAGTTGCCACCTCTGCTGGGTAACCCGCATCTGGCCTCCGTTGAGGGCAGCAGCGCCCAGCAGCTCACGGTTCCCGGTCAGCCGGTCGCCACACTGAACGCCAGCGGGCAGTACCTCCCTGCTCTCCAGGGGCCGCCGGACCAGTTCGCCTTCCAACTGCAGCGCGAGCAGGACGGGTTGCGGATCGCTGCCCTGCCAGGCGCTGACCCGGGCCAGGTCTCCCATGAGCTGCTGCTCATCGACTCCTTCTTCAGCCAGGAGTACACCGCGCGTGACCTGTACTACTACGTGCCGCGCGACCATGAGCTGGTACCCGACCCAGTCTTCGTGCCCACCGAGGCGGCCGACCCGCTCTCCACCCTCCTCAACGACCTGCTGCACGGGCCGAGTGGGTGGCTGGCGGACGCGGCCGTGACCGACTTCCCCGCACACGCACAGTTCATGCCGGTCCACGTCCTCCCGAACTCCTCTGGTGGGAAGACCGCATTCGTTGACGTCCACCTGCCAGTCCGCACCCCGAGCTCACAGATCCAGGTGCTGGTGGCGCAACTGAGAGCCACCCTGACGTTCCGTTCCTACGGGCTGCCGCTCTTCCAAACCGCCCAGGTCAAGGTAAACGGGCAGCCCTGGCCGCGGCCGCCCCGTGGTGCGTCGCGGCAGGGCACACACAACTCCGGGCCGCACCTGCCGCGCTGGCCCGTGGACCCGCCGGTGTACTTCCTGCTGGCCAATGGCAGCAGCCACATGCTGACCGGGCTCACCACGCGTCCGACCCAGCTCGCCGACCAGACAGTTGCGCTTTCCCGGATCGCGGTGTCCCCGGACGGTACCTACTTCGCGGGTGTTGGTGCCGGCAACGCCTCGGACCACGTCTACACCGCGGTTCTGAACCGGGCCATCCAGGCCGGGCAGGTACCACGCCTGGGGAACATGAACCAGGTGCTCAGCGGCGCGTCCTTCTCGAGCCTGAGCTGGGACTCTGGCAACGACCTCTGGGTCGCTGGACAGCGGCACAACCAGTGGGAGGTCTGGGTGGTCTCCGCCGCCGACGGTCAGGTGACCCAGGTGAACCTGCCAGCCCGCCTGGGCCCGGTCACGGCCCTGCGGGTCGCGCCAGACGGCGTCCGGGTCGCGATGATCGTCGGCTCCGGCAACTCGGCCCACCTTGCGATGTCCGCGGTCGCAGGCAGCGGCGCCGCGTTGTCGCTCACCCAGCCACTGCCGCTCGGGCCCAACGTCTCCGACGTGTCCTTGCTGACCTGGTATGACGAGGACCATCTGCTCGCGGTCACCCGGTCGGGGCCGGCCTCACGCCTGTGGGAGGTGCCGGTCAACGGCAACGACGCCACGCCGCTGAGCGAACTAACCGGTATCCAGTCGATCACCGCCGCCGCCGGGTCCAAGAACCCGCTCTATGCGAGTATCTCCGGTGGGCGTCTGGTCAAGTCCATCGGGCTCGGCGAACCGTGGACCTACATCGCGCCCGGCGAGGCCGCGACATACGCCGGCTGAGCCGGCTCACGTCGGCCAACACGGACTGGCACCCCACGTGCTGGAATCGAGATAACCCGCCCTCGCATCCTGACATCTAGCCTGGCGCGAGCTACCGTCTTGTCATGGCACCCGCCCGGGTCCGTGGTTGCGCCACACTGGGCCGCCTGCACAGCGCAGGTGGCCCGGGCTGGCAAGCCGATGCCAGCCGCAGGCGAAACGGCCCACGTAAAGCGACTTCTCGTCGACTGATCACGGTGCGGCTTAGAGGTAAGTCCTGCCCCACCGGGGGATCGGATATCCCCTGGGCAGGGAGAAGGGCAGTAGTGGCGACAGGTTGCCGCGAACCCCTCAGCAGGCGGATGTGGGGACGAAGACCAGGTCGGCCGGGCGGGTGCTGTCACCGGTACGCGGGGGGAAGGGAGTTCGCGCGTGGACGTCATCTTCAAGGGCCGGCATGCCGAGATCACCGAACAGTTCCGTCGGCGGGCGGAGGCCAAGCTCAGCAAGGTCGAGAAGCTCGACCGCAGGGTGCTGTGGGCTGACGTCGCACTGTCCGAGGAACGCAACCCCCGCCAGTCCGGCCGCCGCGTGCGGGTCGAGCTCATGGTCGGTATGCGGGGGCGGCTCATCCGGGCCGGAGCCGCGGCGGATGAGTGCGTCGCGGCGTTCGACTGCGCCTTTGCCAAGCTCGAGCAGCGGCTGCGCCGGCTGGGCGAGCGGCGCAAGGCGGCCCGGCATGCCCTCATCCAGGTGGGGCACGTCCCCAGCCCGCGCACGGCGGTGACCGTTGACGCCGCGCTGGTGACCGGGGCGGCCGTCACTGGCTGGGACAGCTAGGGCCCAGCACAACACAAACTGAGGAAGGCTGAGGGCGCACCCGCAGGCCAGCGCCGGACAGACGGGGCACAGTGGGCGCTGTGGTTTGGCTGGCGCGAGTGCGCAGCTAGCCTGGACAATGGCCATGGGGGGCCGGGTCCGCGTCGCGCACGTTGGGGCTGCGCGTGCGGTGCCCGGGGCCTGGCGTGCTCCGGTTTGCCAGGCAGGGCTAAATCGGCGAAAGTGTCACCGCAAGCTGCGGTGAAGTGCACCAGCGAGGGGCAGGAAGGGACGCGACAATGGCCGGAGGTCCGCAGGGCTCGGCCCAGGCTGGCGGTGCCACGCGTGGCGACCCCATCCGTGCGCTCATCGTGGACGACCACGCCCTGTTCCGGCGCGGCCTGGAGATGGTCCTCGCCGAAGAACCAGACATCGAGCTGGTCGGTGAGGCGAGCGACGGCGCCGAGGCGGTGGAGAAGGCCGGTGAGGCCCTGCCCGACGTCGTGCTGATGGACATCCGGATGCCCAGGAGCAGCGGCATCGAGGCCTGCCGTGCCATGAAAGAAGTGGTCCCGAGCGCGAAGATCGTGATACTGACGATCAGCGACGAGGAAGAGGACCTGTTCGAGGCGATACGGGCGGGCGCGAGCGGCTACCTGCTCAAGGACATCCCACTCGATGAGGTCGCTGATGTGGTGCGAGCCGTCCACGGTGGCCAGTCCCTGATCAACCCGTCGATGGCTGCCAAGCTCCTCACCGAGTTCGCGGCGCTCGCCCGCCGCGAAGAGACCGAGCGCGCAGAGCGCCTGCCAGCCCCCAAACTCACCGACCGTGAGGTCGAGGTGCTCACGCTCGTCGCGCGCGGCATGAACAACCGCGATATCGCCAAGGAGCTGTTCATCTCCGAGAACACGGTCAAGAACCACGTGCGCAACATCCTGGAGAAGCTGCAGATCCACTCCCGGATGGAGGCCGTCATGATCGCCGTGCGCGAGAAACTGATCGAGTTCGGTTAGAGGGCGGCGCGAGCGGGACTAGGCGGGTCAAGCGAGCGCGGCGCGCAGGCGGGCGGTCAGGGCGGGCGGGCTGACGGTCTCGGCTGCCACCGCTGAGCAGCCCACCCACGACGCCGCCTCCCGCAGGGCCCGGGCCATCGCCTCGGTGGCGGTCGGCGTCTCCAGCGACACCCGCTGCGCCACCAGGGTCTGGCCCCGCCGCACGGGGTCGACCCGGCCCAGCAGCCGGCCGCCGGCCAGCAACGGCATGGCGAAGTAGCCGTGGACCCGCTTGGCCCTGGGGACATAGGCCTCCAGCGAGTGCTCGAAGCCGAACATCCGCAGCGTCCGCTTGCGGTCCCACACCAGCGAGTCGAACGGCGACAGGAGCGTCACCCGGTGCCTGCCGCGCACACCCGAGGAAGCCTCCGCAAGGGCGGCAGGGTCGGCCCAGGCAGCGGCGTCCCGCCCCCCGGCTGACTCGAGCGCCACCGGGACCAGGCCTGCCGCCTGCGCGGCGGCGTCGACCCGGTCAGCGTGCTGTGTGCCGCCGTTCGTGAGGTGCCGCAGGCGGTGGTAGTCGATGAGGTCGGCACGTGTGACCACCCCGAGCGCCCGGGCGGCGACCCCGGCCAGGTGGACCAGGCACTCCTCATCGGAGGGCTCGGCCTGGAGCAGCTCAGCGGGAACCACCCGGCTGGGGAGGTCATAGACTCGCCGCCAGCCGTTGCGCCGCACGCAGACCACCTCACCCACATCGAGCAGCCACTCGACCGCGATCTTGGTCGTTGACCAGTCCCACCAGGACGTCCCGGCACGGGCGCCCCCGAGCTGGGTAGCGGTCAGCGGGCCGTCACTGCGCAGCCTGGCCAGTACATCGGCGGCGGCCTGCTCGTCATTGACGTGCCAGCGCATCCCTCGGGCGCGCAGCGCCCGCCTGCGGAACGCGTAGTACGGCCACTCCTCGATCGGCAGCACGCACGCCGCGTGCGACCAGTACTCGAATGCGGAGGGCCTGGCTGGATGCCAGTACGCCTGCTCGATCGCTGCCCGTGGGACAGGGCCCAGCCGTGCGTAGGCGACCAGTTCGTGTGAGCGGGCGAGCACGCTGATCGTGTCGAGCTGGACAGCTCCGACCCGGCGCAGCATCGCCGGCACCCCGCCGTGGCGCCCCTGTGCGCCGAGGAAGCCCTGGGCGCGCAAGGTGATGCGCCGAACGTCGTCCGGGGACAGCCGCACCTGGGGGGCCGCAGGGGCAGGGAGACTCACAACTCCGGCAGCCTAGCGGGAACCACCGACATTCCGTATCTCAGGCACACGCCGGTTACGCGGACCGCTGCCACTCAGGCACCTGCGCCATTGGCCAGATGACAAAAACGTTCATTGTGCGCCCTTGTGTTCCGGTGGACGATGGAAACAAAACAAGGCCAAATGACCAGGTAAATCCCATCCGTAGCGGCGGCCCGGTGGGCGGGGAGGGCCGCTCGCGCAGACAGTCCTGAGGTGGCGCGATGAGTCCCTCCAGCCCCGGCGCCAAGTCTCCCGCCAGGTGGACAGCCGCAACCGTCCTGCTCCTCGCGGCCGTTATCGCCGCCTTCTGGGTGCCGTTCTACGCGCGCACCACGCCGAAACTCGGTCCGTTCCCATTCTTCTACTGGTACCAACTGGTCCTGGTACCGGTGGTGGCGGTCGTGTCCTGGCTCGCCTACCTGCTCCTGCGGGACAGGCCCGGGGACAGGGCGGCGGCCGGTGGCGGCCAGCCGCCCGACGGGACGGGGGTGGCGCCATGACCCACGTCAACGCGGTCTCCCTGACCATCCTGATCGTGGCATTCGCGCTCGTCACCGTGGTGGGCTTCATCGCGGCCCGGTGGCGTCGCGCGGAGGACATGCTCCACCTCAACGAATGGGGTCTCGGAGGGCGTGGTTTCGGGACTTTCATCACGTGGTTCCTGCTCGGCGGGGACCTGTACACCGCCTACACGTTCATCGCCGTGCCCGCCCTGGTGTTCGCCACCGGGGCCGCCGGCTTCTTCGCGCTGTCCTACACGGTCATGGTGTTCCCGATCGTGTTCGTGTTCGCCCCGCGGCTGTGGTCCGTGGCCCGCGTCCACAACTACGTCACACCCGCCGACTACGTCCGCGGCCGGTACGGATCGCGCGGCCTGGGCCTGGCCGTGGCGGCGACCGGGATCCTCGCCACCATGCCCTACATCGCGCTCCAGTTGGTCGGCATCCAGGCGGTGCTGACCGTCATGGGAGTCGGCGGCACCACCACCAACACCTTCGTCAAGGACCTGCCGCTGCTGATCGCGTTCATCATCCTGGCGGCCTACACCTACCTTGCCGGGCTGCGCGCGCCCGCCCTCATCGCCTTCGTCAAGGACACGCTCATCTACGTGATGGTGATCGTCGCGGTCATCTACATCCCGTCCAGGCTCGGCGGCTGGAGCCACATCTTCGGCACCGCGTCCAAGCACCTCGCCACGGTCAACCCCAAGACCGGCAAGCCGTTCGGCTCACTGGTGACCACTCCGGCCGGTGAATGGGCGTACGCCACCCTCGCGCTCGGCTCCGCCCTGGCGCTGTTCATGTACCCACACGCGGTCACCGGCGTGTTCGCGGCCAGGCGTCGTGGGGTGATCCGGCGCAACATGGCCGTCCTGCCTGCCTACTCGCTGGTGCTCGGCCTCATCGCCCTGTTCGGCTACATGGCGCTGGCCTCACCCGCGGTCACCGCGGGCGTCAAGGCGGCCGGCGGGAACGCCCAGCTCTCGGTGCCGCTGCTGTTCGAGCACATGTTCCCGAGCTGGTTCGCGGGGATCGGTTTCTCCGCGATCGTGATCGGGGCCCTGGTGCCCGCGGCCATCATGTCCATCGCCGCGGCCAACCTGTTCACCCGCTCGATCTGGGTGGAGTACGTCCGGCCCGGTGCCAGCCAGGCCCACCAGACCCGGGTCTCCCAGGCCGCCTCGCTGGTCGTGAAGGCGGGCGCCCTGGTGTTCGTGCTCGCGTTGCCGAAGACGTTCTCGATCAACCTCCAGCTCCTCGGCGGGATCTGGATCCTGCAGACCTTCCCGGCGATCGTGGCCGGCCTGTACACGCGCTGGTTCCACCGGTGGGCGCTCGTCATCGGCTGGGCAGCGGCCATGGTCTACGGGACGGTCCAGGCGTACCGGGTGCCCGTCGCGGGGCAGCCGAGCTCGCACTTCGGCGGCTCGACCGCGCCCATCCTCGGGCACACCATGTACATCGCCGTGGCCGCGCTCGTCATCAACCTGGTGGTAGCGGTGGTGCTGACCCTCGCGTTCAGAGCCTCCCGCCTGCCCGAGGGGACGGACGAGACCCAGCCGGCCCACTACACGGCCGACCCGGAACCCGAGGCGGCCGCCCGCGTCCCCGCCCCCCTGGCCTGAGCAGGGCCAGCCGGACTCCCTAGCTGCCTAAGGCCGCTGGTCCGTCAATCCCTTCCGCCTCGCCGACCCGGTGCCGGGCGCCGGGCGACCGTGCCCTTGAGCCGGCGCAGCGCACGGTCGGCGTCCGTGCCGAACGGGTTGTCATGCACCATGTAGGTCCAGGTCGCGGTGGGCCGTTTCAGGCGGAGGGCGTCGAGGTCGATGCCGGAACTGGTGATCGGGGAGGTCTGGAAGGTCTCTGCGGACTGGTCTTCCACCTGCTTGAGCATGCGGTCGAAGAGCGTGACCGCCTCGGAGTTGAACTCCCTCAGCGGGTCCAGCGACATGACGAAGGGGTTGGGGCCGTGCCCCAGCGCGCGCAGGTGGATGCCTTCCCGGACGTCGGCCAGCACGGCCAGGTGGCCGGCCCAGCCACGGTCGAGGTAGTACAGGACGACCGCGCGGGCCGCGCCCTCGAGCACGCCGGGGTCCACAGTGGCGGCCAGCTCACGGTAGCGGTCCGGGCAGCGCCTGGCGAGGCCCGTCACCGCGGCGTCGGTATGCAGCACCCGGTCACGGTGCTCCAGGACGACACGCCGCTGGTCCTCGATGAGCTTGTGGTAGCGCCAGGTGTTCCGGTGGATGTCCAGGTTGACGCCTTCGGCGACGCGCTGGGCATGGCCGACGTCCCACAGCGCCCTGGCATCGCTGACACGGCCATCGGCGGCGACCTGGCGTGGCTCGGCGGCATCGGGCGCGTACTTGGTGACCAGCTCGTCCGCCATGCTGACGAAGAACACCGAGGTGCCGGGGTCACCCTGCCGGCCGGACCGCCCGCGCAACTGGTTGTCGAGCCGGGCGCTCCAGTACCGGCCCGTGCCGATGACGTACAGCCCGCCCAGGCCTGCCACCTGGCTGGACTCTCCGTGGCTGCCGCCGAGCCGGATGTCAGTGCCCCGCCCGGCCATCTGCGTCGAGACCGTGACCGCCCCCTGGGCCCCGGCCTCGGCGATGATGCTGGCCTCCTGTGCGTCGTTCTTGGCGTTCAGCACCACGCACGACAGCCCAGCCGCGGTGAGCCTGGCCGACAACCGCTGCGATTCGTCCACGCTGAGGGTGCCGATCAGGACAGGCCGGCCGGTGTCATGCGCCGCCGCCGCTTCGGCGATGACCGCCGCCTCCTTGTCCCTCACTGTCGCGTAGAGGCGGTCCGGCTCGTCCTCACGCACGCACGGCCGGTTCGGCGGGACCACCGCCACCTCCAGCCCATAGAACTCGCGGAGTTGCTCGCCCACGGTCACCGCGGTGGCGGTCATGCCGCACACGCGCGGGTACCGCCTCACCAGTGACTCGACCGTGATGCTGTCCAGGATCTCGCCGCTGGGGGTCGCGGCCAGGGCCTCTTTCGCCTCGACCGCCGCCTGCAGCCCGTCTGGCCAGCGCTGCAACCGGGCCACCCGGCCCCTGGACGTGCTGACCAGGTGGATCTTGCTGTCCCTGACGATGTAGTCCACATCGCGCCGCAACAGCGCATGCGCGTGCAAGGCGACATTGAGCCGGGTGAGCGTTTCCAGCTGGTCCGCCGCGTACAGGTCGACCCCGCCCAGGGCACGCTCGGCCGCGCGGGCGCCAGCATCGGTCAGCTGTGCGTTCCGGGCCTCCTCATCGACCTCATAGTGTCGGCCGGGCCGGAGGCCGCGTACGACCTCGGCCATCCGGTAGTCGGCCTCGCCCGCCCGGGCACTGCCCGCCAGGACCAGCGGCACCAAGGCTTCGTCGATGAGCACCGAATCAGCCTCATCGATCACCACGACGTCGGGTGCGCGTGTGACCATCTGCGTGGTGTCTGTCTGCAGCCGGTCACGGAGCACGTCGAAACCAATTTCGCTGACCGGCGCGTAGGTCACCTGGGCGGCATAGGCCTGCTTGCGCTCCTGTGGGGTCGATACCTGGGTGATAGAGGCAACCGAGACACCCAGCAGGTCATACAGGGGGCGCATCCACTCGGCATCCCTGCGGGCGAGGTAGTCATTGACCGACATCACGTGCACGGACCGGCCGTCCACCGCATACCCGGCGGCAGTCAGAGCGCCGCACAGGGTCTTGCCCTCGCCGGTGGCCAGCTGGGCCACCAGCCCCGACAGCATCGCCATCGTGCCGAGCAACTGCACGTCGTAGGGGCGTTCACCCAGGGCACGCCGGGCAGCCTCCCGCCCCACCGCACAGAACATGGCCCTGTCGTGCTCAGTGCTCGCGAGATCCCGCAATGCCGCGTCCGGCCGGTCACGCAGCGTTTCCTCGTGCCCGGCGATGACCGCCAGCAGGCGGCGGTACGCGGTGATGTCGGCGGTCCCGGGTTTCTGCAGGAAACGCCTAACTCGCAAACCAAGACCACTCACGACGCGGGGCCGGGTGGCCTTGCCTTGGTCAGCACACACCGTCAACGCCCGGACCAGGCAGCCGGTTCCCCACTAGGCCCGCCCGGCACGGGAAGGGGGCTGGCGGGTGACAGGCATCCTAAGGCTGCCAGTACTCGGCCGCGGGGAGGCCCATCTCGGCCCGGGCGCGCGACAGCAGGTCCGCGACCAGGGCCGCTTTGGCGGCCACGTAGACCTCCATGTCACCGTCGGCCAGCGTGACATTGTGCCGCTTCAGGGTTGCGTAGCGTTCCCGCGCTGCCGGGTCCGCCCGCAGCAGGTCCCGCAGCAGCCAGTGGTCCAGGTGGGCCTTGTTGTTCTCCACCACGACGTAGAGGTTGTGCTTGGGCAGGTCGGTGTCTGGGGGCACGGCGAACGCCTCGCGGCCTGAGATGCCCAGGTCACCGCGCCATCGGTAGCCAAGCCCGGCCAGGCCTTTGATGACCGGCCGGACCTCGTCCTGCGACCCGACCACGATGTCGAGGTCGATGATTGGCTTGGCTGCCAGCCCGGGCACCGAGGTCGACCCGACGTGGTCGATCCGCAGGGCAACGTCGGCCACGGCTGGCCATATGTGGGCCTTGAGCTGGGCGAACCAGTCCGCCCAGGCTGGGTCATAGTCGCTGACTGTGATCTCGGTCGTCACGGCTATGGCCCACATCTCGAACTGTCCTTCGACGGACAGGGCGGTCAGGCCGTCTTCACTGCCCGCCGCATGTTCTTCCCCGTCGTCCCACAGTGCCGCGTAGCCAGGTCCGAGGGCCCGGCGGGCGCCGTCGCCACCGCTCACCCAGCCGGAGCCGGTCACGACGGCCAAAAGCTGCTTACCCACAGCCGGGTGCTGGCCGATCAGGCCACCAGCGGGCAGGTACATCACCTGCACCCGCGCGTCTGCGCCCGGTGCCGTGAGCGGCGCGATCCGGAACCGCGAGCCAAACTGGGTGATCGGGACAGCGACCTCGTCATCGAACTTGAAGACGCGCATGAGCCATTGTCCCCCTGGCCTTGGTCAGCCGGGGGAAAGGATCCTAGCCCTGGTGGCTTAGTACCAGTCCTGGAAGATGTCGGTGGCCAGGGCCAGGAAGGCGCCTACTACCGCCAGGCCGGCCCCTACCCAGAACAGCCACCAGGCCGGGCCGAGGATCAGGCCCAAACCACCAGCCAGAAAGCCGGCCATGATGATGGACACTGCCACCCAGGACACCGGCCGGCCGCGGTGGTGCGCCCCCTCGTGGGGGACGACAGCCGCCCCGCCCGCGGTGGCCGGGCTGAGCGGGGAGCCTGTTCCGGCATGGCCTGCCATGGTGCTCGACCCCACCTGGTCCGCCATGCTTGCTGCTCCTCTCGGGTGGGCGGCCACATGTCAGAGCCGCCGCTGCCCCCTATTGTGGCGAACCCTGTGCGACGCCGCACACCGGCCCCGCCACAACCCCATCACCGTGGTATCTGGGCACCAGGGCGGGGCCCGCTACTGCGCTCGGTTTCAGCGGCCGACTCGCCTACCATGAAGGACAAGACGCCCGCCACGCCGCGGCGCCGCTTGCGCTGGCCGCTGAGGAAGCCAGCGAGGCGGCGGGTGTGCCTACTCGGGCTAGGGCAACATTCCGCGAGGAGCGCGACGACAAGTGCCAGCCATGATCGACAGAGTCCTGCGCGCGGGCGAGGGCAAGATCCTGCGGAAGCTCAAGCGCATCGCCGAGCAGGTCAACTCCATCGAGGAGGACTTCTCCTCGCTGAGCGACGCGGAACTGCGGGCGCAGACCGGCGCGTTCCGTGAGCGCTATGCGGCCGGTGAGACACTCGACGACCTGCTGCCCGAGGCATTCGCCACGGTCCGCGAGGCCGCCAAGCGGACACTGGGCCAGCGGCACTACGACGTGCAGATCATGGGTGGCGGCGCGATGCACCTCGGCAACATCGCCGAGATGCGGACCGGTGAGGGCAAGACGCTGGTCGCCACCCTGCCGGCCTACCTCAACGCGCTGTCGGGCAAGGGCGTGCACGTCGTCACCGTCAACGACTACCTCGCCCAGCGCGACTCCGAGTGGATGGGCCGCGTGCACCGGTTCCTCGGCATGGACGTCGGTGTGATCCTCGCCCAGATGACGCCCGAGGAGCGCCGCAAGCAGTACGCCGCCGACATCACTTATGGCACCAACAACGAGTTCGGCTTCGACTACCTGCGCGACAACATGGCGTGGGGGCTGGAGGAGTGCGTCCAGCGCGGCCACGCCTACGCGATCGTGGACGAGGTGGACTCCATCCTCATCGACGAGGCGCGGACCCCGCTGATCATCAGTGGCCCCGCTGAGGAGAGCGCCCGCTGGTACACCGAGTTCGCCAAGATCGCGCCCAGGCTGCGGCGTTCGGACGACGAGGGGGAGACCGGCGACTACGAGGTCGACGAGAAGAAGCGGACCGTCGGCATCCTCGAGTCCGGGGTGCGCCGGGTCGAGGACTGGCTGGGCATCGACAACCTCTACGACAACGTCAACACCCCGTTGGTCAGCTTCCTCAACAACTCGCTCAAGGCCAAGGAGCTCTACAAGCGCGACAAGGACTACGTCGTGATGAACGGCGAGGTCCTGATCGTGGACGAGTTCACCGGCCGGATCCTGCACGGCCGCCGCTACAACGAGGGCATGCACCAGGCCATCGAGGCCAAAGAGGGCGTGGTCATCCAGAACGAGAACCAGACCCTGGCCACCATCACGCTGCAGAACTACTTCCGCCTCTACGACAAGCTCGCCGGCATGACCGGTACCGCTATGACCGAGGCCAGCGAGTTCTACCAGACCTACAAGCTGGGCGTGGTGCCGATCCCCACCAACAAGCCCATGATCCGGGCGGACCACGCCGACGTCGTGTACCAGACCGCCTCGGCCAAGTTCGACGCGGTGGTCGAGGACATCGCTGAGCGCAATGCCGAGGGCCAGCCGATGCTCGTCGGCACCACCAGCGTCGAGAAGTCAGAGCTGCTGTCCAAGCTGCTCAAGCGCAGAGGCGTAACGCACGAGGTGCTCAACGCCAAGAACCACGCGCGTGAGGCCGCGATCGTCGCCCAGGCCGGCCGCAAGGGCGCCGTCACGGTGGCCACCAACATGGCCGGCCGTGGCACCGACATCATGCTGGGCGGCAACCCTGAGTTCATCGCCGACCTCGAGCTCCACCAGCGTGGCCTGTCACCAACCGAGACACCTGAGGACTACGAGGCGGCCTGGCCCGAGGCTGTCGAGAAGGCCAAGAAGGCGGTCGCCGAGGAACACGAGGAGGTCGTGAAACTGGGCGGCCTGTACGTGCTCGGCACCGAACGCCACGAGTCGCGGCGCATCGACAACCAGCTCCGCGGCCGCTCCGGCCGCCAGGGAGACCCCGGCAACTCCCGGTTCTACCTGTCCCTCGAAGACGACCTGATGCGGATGTTCAATGCCGACAAGGTCGCCCACTTCATGGAGTGGCTGAAGACCCCGCCGGATGTGCCGATCGAGTCCAAGGCCGTGTCGCGGTCCATCCGGTCCGCCCAGACACAGGTGGAGCAGCAGAACTTCGAGATCCGCAAGGACGTCCTCAAGTACGACGACGTACTGAACCGCCAGCGTCACGTCATCTACGACGAGCGCCGCGAGGTACTGGAGGGCGCTGACCTGCACGGGCAGATCCGGCAGATGATCGACGAGGTCGTGGCCGCCTACGTGCAAGGGGCCACCGGCGACGGGTTCCCCGAGGAATGGGACCTCGACCGGCTCTGGCAGGCCTTCCGCGACCTCTATCACCCGGCCATGACCGTGAACGACCTGATCGAGGAAGCAGGCGGCGAGCGGGCCGGCCTGTCCTCGGACTTCATCACCGAGGTCGTCAAGACGGACGCCCAGGAGGCCTACAACCGGCGCGAGGAGGAGCTCACCTCCGACGTCATGCGGGAACTCGAACGCCGGGTCGTGCTGAGCGTGCTGGACCGCAAGTGGCGCGAGCACCTCTACGAAATGGACTACCTGCGGGAGGGCATCGGGCTGCGGGCCTATTCCCAGCGTGACCCGCTCATTGAGTACCAGCGGGAAGGCTACGACCTGTTCACGACCATGATGGAGGGGATCAAAGAGGAATCGGTCGGCAGCCTCTTCAACCTCCAGGTCGAAGTCCAGCAGAACCCGATCGTCGAGGACGCGCCCCCAACCGCACCCCCCGCCCCCGGTTTCGGCGTGCGCGGCGGCAGGGCAGCCGGGCGCGGCACAGCCGCGGGGCAGCCACCGGCCGGGACGGGCGGCCGGGCAGGACGGCCCGGTCAGGCAGGTGCCGCGGACGCCATCCCGAACGGGCCGGCACGGTCCGGCCGGCATGCCGCCAAGTCCGGTGGCCCGCGGGATGCGGGACCGCAGGACGCCGCACCCGAGGACGCCGTGGCACCCGGTGTGGTCGCACCTGGGCTGTCCCGCCCGAAGCGCCCCAGCCGGCTCTCCTACAGCGCCCCCACGGTCGACGGCGGTGGCGGCGGTGGCCAGGTCGAGCGCCACACCGAGGCCAGCGGTTCAGGTGAGCACGCCAAGGTCGGCCGCAACGACCTGTGCCCCTGCGGGTCAGGCCGCAAGTACAAGCGCTGCCACGGCGACCCCCGCAACCGCACGGCGTAGCCCAGGTCGTCGGCGGCTTGTCGGCACACGGCAAATCCCTACTGCTGCACTGACCGGCTCTATTCTGGGTGTGGGTGACTGGAGGAGGGGTCGTGAAGGTCGATGCTCCGCGCCGGGCTGTCACCTTGGACGAGGTGAGGTCGCGGCGGGAGGAGATTGTCCGGCTCGGGGAGCGGTTCGGCATCCGGAACATCCGGGTCTTTGGGTCGGTAGCGCGTGGCGAGGCGACACCTGCCAGCGACCTGGATCTCCTGGTGGATGTTGACGCAGGACATGGTTACTTCGACATGGCAGGGTTCGCGCTTGGCGTTGAGGATCAGCTGGGGGTTTTCACGCAGGTCGCCACTCCGCGTGGCCTGAAGCTGAGGGTCAGGGACCGTGTCCTCCGTGAGGCGGTTGTCCTGTGAGGCGGGACGATGAGCGGTTGGCCGACATCATTGAACGTCGTCTGCGGCTACGTGACCCGGCTGAAGGCCGCACTGCGCACCGCCGGGGAGCCAGGCGCCGCGCTGACCCGGGGACAGGGTGGGTACGTGCTGCACGCGGACCCGGAGAGTGTGGACCTGTTCCGGTTCCGCCGCCTCACGGTGCAGGCGCGCGCGGCCGCCTGCGACGAGGAGGCGGCGCGGCTGCTGGGTGAGGCGCTGGGCCTGTGGCATGGGGAGGCGCTAGCTGGGCTAGCCAGCCCATGGCTGGACGGGCGCGCCAGACTCTGGAGGTCCAGCGGCTCGCGGCCCGCCTCGACCTCAACGACGTCTCGCTGCGCCGGGGCCAGCATCAGGAACTGCTCCCGGGCCTGACCGAACAGGCCGCCGCGCACCCCACGGATGAGCGGCTGGTCGCGCAGTTGATGCTGGCCCTGTACCGGTCGGGCCGTCAGGCCGAGGCGCTGCTCCGCTACGAGCAGACACGGCACCGGCTCGCCGACGAGATCGGTGCCGACCCCAGCCCGGCGCTCCAAGGGCTGCACCAGCAGATCCTCACCTCCCACCCCGCACCCCAGCCCGCCGCCGCGGCCCGGCCGGTGCCCAGGGAACTGCCCGCCGATGTGACCGCGTTCACCGGCCGCAGCGCCGAACTCGCCGAACTCGCCGAACTCGCCGAACTCGACCGCCTCCTCGCCGCCCTGCCCTCCGATGGTCAGGCCCCCAGCCGGGCACCCGCCCCGGTGGTGATCTCCGCGATCGGCGGCACCGCGGGCGTCGGCAAGACAACACCCGAAGCGGAACACACTAACTAGCGGGTGACACCACCCTTACCCCGGCAGCACGAGGCCCCCGCAACCGGTCAGGTGACGGGGGCCTCTCTCAGTCTGTCTAGGAGTGGTGGCCCTTGATGCCGGCTACCAGGTGCCGCCACTGCTGCGGGGTGAGCCGCAGCATGGGGCCTTGGGGGTCTCGTGAGTCCCGCACGGCCACGATGCCGGGCAGGTTGGCGACTTCGACGCATGCCCCGTTGCTGCCGCTGTGGCTGCTCTTGCGCCAGGTTGCATGTCTGAGGTCCAGCCCGTGCATGCTGCACCTCCTTTCGACTACTTCTCCGCTGCAAGGGACTCCATGAGTGCCCGGGAGGCATCCGGGGAGGCCGAAACTGCACGTAGATGCTCAAAGATGAGTTTATACCTCCGCACTTGGCTCTCTTCCTCTAGGAAGAGGTCTCCTGCGAGGCTTTCGATGTAGACGACGTCTGGGATGGACGCCTCATACTGCACTGCGATGAACGAGCCAGTCTGCCCAGGGTGCGCGCCCGCGTTGAACGGGATCACTTGCAGGGTGACGTTGGGGAGTTCGGACATGTCAAGCAGGTGGCGGATCTGCTTGCGCATGACAGACGAGTTGCCAACCTGACGGCGCAGTGCTGCCTCGTCAGCTATCGCCCACAGGCTCAGCGGGTGGTCGCTGTGGAGTACCCCTTGGCGTTCCATGCGGACTTCAACGCGCTGGCCTACCTCCTCGCGGCTGAGAAAGGGCTGCCCACCGCTGATCACCGCGCGGGCGTAGTCCGTGGTCTGGAGCAGGCCGGGGATGAGCAGTGACTCATAGTTCCATTCGCTCTCAGCCTCGCCTTCAAGGCCGATGAACGTGCTGTACTGCCCTGGCAGCCCGGACTGGTATGCCTGGAGCCAGCCGCGCTCTCTCGCGTCACGGAGCAGGGCCACCAGTTCATCCTGCTGGTCTTTCTCGACGCCGTAGAGGTCCAGCAGGGTGCGTAGTGTCCTGGTCTGCGGGCGGACGCGGGCGTGCTCGATGCGGTAGAGCGTCGCGGCGTTGATGCCCGTGCTCTCAACAACCGCTTCCCTGGTCAGTCCCGCAGCGGTGCGCAGTGAGCGCAACTCGGCTGCCAGGCGTCGAAGCCGGACGGTGGGGGTCTGCCGCTTCTCTGGCACTGGCTCACTTCCTATCACTTACTTATGCACTGTTGCATCACTGTATCGGGCAGGAGCATACTGACGGAACCAGTGTTGCACACAGTAAGCCCCACACAGCACACAGACCGAACTCCCCGGCAGGTGGCCTGTCTGTGCACCTGCCACCGCGCTAGCCGCTGGCACGTGCGAGAGCCAGAGCCCACCAGCCGGGGGCAGCACCCCCGCCCGGGAACCCTTCTCCGGAGCCCCGGGCGGGGGCCAGGGACACCCCCGCCCGGGACCACCGAGATCACCCCGGGCGGGGGCCAGGACGACCCGAACCCCGGGAGGCATCCCCATGAGCGGCAGTGCCGGCGCCGTCCCCGTGTCACGCCCGGCCCACAAACCAAGCCGTGACGCTGAGCACCGCTCCGTCGCCGGCACTGCCACCACGCTCACGCTCGGGCCGCTGCCGAGCGCTGTCCCCTGCGCGAGGGCTCATGCCGTCCTGGTGGTGCACGGGTGGGGGTTAGGCCACCTGGCGGACTCCGTGGCCGTGGTGGTCAGTGAGCTGACGACGAACGCCGTCCAGGCGACAACAGGGGCGGGCCTGGACGGGCACACCTGGCAGGGCACCCACCACTACGGCCGGCCACCTGTGAGGCTGGCGCTGTCCACTGACGGCGAGTCCGTCCTGGTCGAAGTCTGGGACGCGAACGAGGGTGAGCCAGCCCCGCAGCAGCCGGGGCCAGATGACATGAGCGGACGGGGATTGGTGATCGTGGGTGCGCTGGCGGAGGAGACCGGGACGTCCCGGCTGGAGGGGACAACCGGCAAGGTCGTGTGGGCACTGGTGAGGGGCGGGGCATGAACTACACCCGCCCCGAGGTCGACCAACTGGAGATGCTGAGGCACGCACACGGCGGTCAGTGGGAGTTCCTGACGGTGGGCCGCGTGGTGGGCGGGACGTTGTGGCTGGCCAGGCTGCACAGCAACGACATGACGGTGCTGCGGGCACACAACGCCGCAGAACTGGACCGCAAAGTCAGGGAATGGAAGCCGGTACCAGGGGAGGGACAGGACAGGTGAGCCCACAAGAGGCCAGGGAGCTGGCGGGCCACGTCAAGCGGACGCGCAGCCGCGTCCGCAACGGGGTGCCACACAGCCAGCTCCGCGAGACCATCCTGGCTGAGCTGGACCACCTCATGGCGCTGGCGGGGCCTCACCTGGTGGCCGCGC